>SMYP01000037.1:0-21823 GCA_007050895.1 Candidatus Bathyarchaeota archaeon
TGACGATTTTGTTGGTGCCTTCAAGCGTTTGCCTATTAAACTCCAAGCTCTTTTTGTCCAAGCGTACCAGTCATACCTGTTTAATCGTTTCTTGAGTGAAAGAATCAAAAGAGGCTTTTGTTTGAATGAAGCTGAAGCTGGCGATTACGTTGTGAACGTAGAACGTTCAGGCTTGCCCATGGTTAACGTAGTCAAAGTGGTGGGTACCAACGTCGTTGCGGAAGCAAATGAACAGATTAAGAGTGGAAAAATGAGGGTTGCCCTACCACTGATTGGAATAAAGCAGAAGCCGTCCCAAGGTGTTATGGGACAAATAGAGCGGCAAATCCTTGAGGAAGAAGGCATCCAAACAGATAAATTCACAGTTAACGAGATATCGAAAGTAAGTGGAAGAGGCGGGGTACGCACGGTTCTTGCGCCTGTTCAAAGCTTTAAGTTACACAGCGTCTCAGCTACTTCCCCATCTAAAAACCAGACTCAAGCTGTCATGAGTTTCATGCTGCTGCGGGGTTCATACGCAACAGTATTTCTAAGAGAAATAATGAAACCAGAAAATCCTATAGCCGCGGGCTTTTAACATTGCCCCCGCCAAGGTGACAAGGCTGATAAGCAAGAAAGCAAAAGTATAATTGCAGAAGGCCTTTTGTGATGGAAAACGAACAAAAACAGACAATATCGATTCACAAACCAGACATTAGAGAAAAAATCTTCTTTCTCGGTGCAGGATTGCTAATGAGCGTGCCCTTCACTCTTTTTTTTTCTGAACTTTCGAATTCTCTTTGCGTAGCCATGCCGCTACTTTTTGCCCAAGTCTGCACAACAGTACTTTTTGCCCCTTTCATAGAAGAGGTCGCCAAGGTCTTTCCACTATTTTACCGTCATGGCGAAACTGAAAGGTCTTTTCTGGATTTGGGAATTCTAGTCGGAGTGGGCTTCGGCTTGACCGAATTCGTACTTTACGTTTTCACTTTGGGTGTTCCCTTCATTTCCAGGATACCTGGGGTACTCTTCCATGCCTCCAGTGCTTGTATAACTGCTTATGGCATAGCCAAGAAAAAGCCTTTGCAATTTTACTTGATTGCCGTTGTAGCTCATCTGACAAATAACTTGCTAGCTTTGTTCTCAAACGAGATTATGTTTCTTTACATACCTGGACTAATCGTTTTGTTGGGAACATATTTTCTGGCGTGGCGCGTCTACAGTCAAACTTCAGAAACAATCGTCGTGTAGCTCTTATGCACAATCTAATTGATGCAAATCGCGTACCTACCGACGAATGCACTGGGTTCACTGTCAGATTTTGTCTGTTCTCGCCAAATCCCTAAGCCTGTTGACTCCATCTATTTCATTTATGAACTCAGCAACGCTCTTGGGAACAAGTTTCGTCCAGCTTTCTCCTGTGAGCATTTTTTCTCGAACAAGAGTTGATGTATACACTTTTCTTTGAAAAAACCGTATACTCTTAACTTCGTATCCTGCTTCCATGAAAAGCCTTCGCGTCAATGGTTCGTTCGAGTAAACAACATCAAAACGCGGTGTGTAACCTTCCAGCGCTGAGACCCAAAGCATATGTAGATGTACATCGGGAACAGGGACAACCCAAAGTCTCGAATAGTCTACTCCTGCTTCCTGCAAAGTCCGACGAATCATAACCAATCTTTCTCCTGAAGTGAAAGGATTATTGATGTTGTGACTGTACTGGGCGCTACCGATGACTATTACTAGCTCCTCAACTTCTTTCAAAACATCCCTTATGGCTTCAAGATGACCTGTGTGTAAAGGCTGAAATCTTCCAACGTAAAGCCCACGGCTGACCATAACCCACTCCCTGCCTTGAGGTTGAACATATCGTGCTTTTATTATTTGTGATTTCAGACTCAGGTAGCTTGTTGCTCAGAGTTCCTGAATCTCACATCACCAAGCAATTAGAGTTCGCAAAAACTCAACGCGTCTTCACTGACAGTTTTTAAATGATTGAGGGTAGTCACAGGGGCAAGTTAACCCAACCAATAACTCAAGCAAAGCCGAAAGATAAAATAAGAGCTAAACAAGAGTTATAGCCCTTGAGGCTTAAAGCGTGTCGTCGATAATTGAAGATCTGATCGCTAGAAAGATATTCAATAACAGGGGCGAAGAAACAATAGAGGTTGACGTTATGACAACTTCTGGGTTCGGAAGAGCTTCTGCTCCTTCTGGAAAAAGCCGTGGCAAAGCCGAAGTAGCTTATTACCCACAAGGCGGAGTAGATCAAGCGCTCAAGGCAATAGATGATTTAATAGCTCCTGAACTTGCGGGCTTGAACGCTGATTTCCAAGAGGAAATTGATAACACGCTCCATGAGATTGATGGGACCACAAATTTCAAAGTTGTAGGCGGAAACACAGCATTTGCTGTCTCGTTAGCCAACGCAGAGGCAGCAGCAAACTCTCATAACCTTTTATTGTTCCAGTTCATAGGCGGAAATACTGCTAGCGCGCTTCCCTATCCGCTTGGCAACACTATAAGTGGAGGACAACATACCCGTGGCAAAGCTCCAGATATCCAAGAGTATTTGGCGCTTCCTCACGGAGCAGAAACGTTCCTAGAGGCTGCAACTGCAAACGCTCAAATCCACAAAAGAATAGGTGAACTACTAAAGAAAAAGGATAAACTGTTTAGCGGCGGAAAAAGCTCTGAGGGCGCATGGATTGCTAACATCGGAAACTTGGATGCTTTTGAGATAATAGCGAAAGCATGTGAAGAAGTAGGCAACGAGTTGGATTTCGAGTGTGGTTTCGGAATTGATGTTGCAGCATCTTCGCTATGGAATGAAAAAGAGGAGAAGTACATTTATCAGCGCGACGGAAAAAAAATGGACGCTGGTGAACACTTAGATTTTATCTTAAACTTGATTGAAAAATATCATCTTGTTTATGTTGAAGACGCTTTCGAAGAAGAAGACTTCGAAAGCTTTAAAGAACTCACTAAGAAATCCAAGAACTGCTTGATCTGCGGAGACGACCTTTTCACAACCAACAATGAGCGACTAAACTATGGAATAAAGCTTAATGCGGCAAACGCGATTATAATCAAGATTAACCAGATCGGCACACTCACTGACGCTTCGGAAACAATCGAAAATGCGCAAAGACACGGATACACGACAGTCATGTCACACCGTTCTGGCGACACATGCGATTGGCACATAGCCCAATTGGCAGTGGCTTTCAAATGTCCAATAATAAAGACAGGGGTTGTTGAGGGAGCACGAATCGCGAAATTAAATGAATTGGTGAGAATTGAGCATTTCTTAGGAAACAGAGCCAAGATGGCTGATTTAAAAATCTAAGGAGAGACACGAAATGGCATCAGAAAATGAACCAAAAGAAAATCAAATCAAAAACAATATTGAAATGGGGACAGAAACGATCCCTGAAGAAATTCCCGTAACAGGTACCGAACAGATTTCGGAAACACCAATTACAGATGACCTGCTATTACCGCGAGATACCATGCTGTCCGCAGGTATACACATTGGAACAAGAATGAAAACCCGAGACATGGAACCGTTCATATACAGAGTAAGACCAGACGGGTTATTTGTTCTTGATGTCCAAAAAACTGACGAACGCATAAGAGTTGCTGCTAAATTCTTAGCACGTTTTGACCCCTCCAAAGTAGCAGTGGCCGCAAGCAGGCTTTACGCTTACGAGCCCGTTAGGAAGTTCTGCGAATTGACAGGCGCCAAGCCAGTTATTGGTCGTTTCATACCAGGACTGCTGTCAAACCCCTTGTATCCCAACCGCATTGACCCAGAAATTATAGTTGTTTCCGACCCTAGAGCAGACGCTCAAGCTGTCAAAGAAGCCTCAAAAGTAGGTATACCCATAGTTGCTTTGTGCAGCACCGATAATGAATTCGCAGGAGTGGACCTAGTTATACCTACAAACAACAAGGGTAGAAGAGCCTTAGCAGTTATCTTTTGGCTACTCGCAAGACAGATTCTGCGTGAAAGAGGTGAATTGCCTATCGACAAGAACCCAACGGTGCCAATTGAAGAGTTCGAAGCCAAACTCTCAAGGGAAGAGGAGGAAACGTAGCATAGATGAAGATACGGCGTCCAACCCAAGCTGGTTCCTTCTACGAGGGCGACGCCGAAGCTTTGAAGACCCAAATTGAAAGCTGTTTTCTCCAGGAACTCGGTCCGAGTAAACGACCTCATGTTAAAGTAAGCGGACCTAGACGAATAGTTGGGTTGATTTGTCCCCATGCAGGGTATATGTTTTCTGGCGCTATAGCCGCAAAGGCTTACTATGAATTAGCTCAAGACGGCAAACCCGACACGATAGTGATTCTAGGACCAAACCACACGGGTTACGGCAGTGCACTATCTTTAATGAATGAGGGCGTTTGGCGTACGCCGTTGGGTGATTTAGAAGTTGACCGGGAAACAGCCAACCGCATAGTGCGGGAAACACGCATTGTTGACGTGGACGAGTCTGCTCACCGTTTTGAACATTCGATTGAAGTTCAACTCCCTTTTCTTCAGTACATTTACGGTTCTGGGTTCAAATTTGTACCTTTATGTTTCCAAATTCAGGATTATTACTCTTCTTTGGAGGTTGGAAATGCCTTGGTCAAAGTTTTAGCCAATAAAAACGCAGTGGTAATAGCTTCATCCGACATGACCCATTATGAAACACAAGGAAACGCCATTACAAAAGACAAGGCTGCACTGAAAGCTGTGGTAGCAATGGACGAAAAAGGGTTCTATTCAATTATCGAAACAAGAAACGTAACTGCCTGCGGTTACGGGCCAATCGCTGCGGTTATAGTCGCTGCAAAAGGTCTAGGGGCGAAAGAAGCACAGCTTCTTTGCTACAGAAACAGTGGCGACGTAACCGGAGACTATTCCAGTGTTGTCGGATATGCTGCTGTAAGCTTCAAAAAATAGCTGCATACCTAACGAGCTAAAGAGACTTGCCTCATTTATGTTTTATAAATACATCAAAAATTCAGTTCTTATATCCTCATTCCCTTCGCTTGATTTGATCGCACTTTTGGATTTTTTTGTTTCTGTTTCTGCGTTATGGTTATATGTGGCAAGCGTGAAACAGAAGGAGAGGAAGCGTATGTCGGACATTGGAGTAACAGTAAAGAAAAGTGACAACTTTTCGGAATGGTATACTGAAGTTGTTCTGAAGTCTGAAATGGCAGAGTACGCGCCAATAAAAGGATGCATGATTTTCCGAGAGCAATCTTACGAAGTATGGGAGAAAATTCAGGAGGTTTTTAACCGAAAAATAAAGAAAACTGGTCATAGAAACGTGTATTTTCCAATGTTTATTCCTGAAAGTTTTCTGAAAAAAGAAGCGGAGCATTTTGAGGGTTTCGTTCCAGAAGTTGCTTGGGTAACTGAAGGTGGAAGCACTAAACTGGAAGAAAAGCTTGCGATTAGGCCGACTTCTGAGACAATAATCTACTCTACTTTTGCCAAGTGGATTAGAAGTTGGCGTGATTTGCCCATCAAGATTAATCAGTGGTGTAATATCGTCAGGTGGGAGACCAAGGCTACAAAACCATTTCTTAGAACCAGAGAATTTCTATGGCAAGAAGGACACACTGCACATGCAACAAGCAACGAAGCCGAAAGAGAAGTTATGGACATCTTAAACGAGTATAAAGATATGATGGAGAATTACTTGGCAATTCCAGTGCTCGTCGGAGTGAAAACCGATAACGAAAAGTTCGCTGGAGCCCTCTATACAACAACATTGGAAGCAATCATGCCTGATGGAAAAGCGTTACAAATGGGAACCAGCCATAATCTCGGTCAGAACTTTGCCAAAGTCTTCAACATCAATTTTATTGGAGAAGACGAAAAGGAACATAAAGTTTGGCAAACCTCATGGGGCATATCTACGCGTTTGATAGGCGCGTTGATCATGATTCACGGCGACGACAAGGGACTAGTTATGCCGCCTAAAGTGGCTCCAATACATGTCGTTATAGTTCCAATAACCTATAAAACCGCGGATTCCGAAAAAATCCTAGCCAAAGCTGAAGAAATTCTGGAAAAACTCAAAGCTAACAACATTGCAGCTGTCTTGGATGACAGGAAAGAGTATACGCCAGGATGGAAATTCAACGCATGGGAACTGAAGGGTGTGCCCGTTCGCATAGAAATTGGTCCAAGAGACCTCAAAAAGGAACAGGTAACCTTGGCGAGACGGGATACTCACCAGAAAATAACAGCTAAAATGGATGAGGCAGTGCAAGTCACTGAAAAACTTCTTGAAGAGATCCAAAGCAACCTCTATGCTAAGGCTAAAAAAGCTCTAGAGGAAAAAACAACTACCGTGGATAGCTACGCCGCTTTCCGGAAAGCGCTCAAAGACAAAGGCGGGTTCGTCAGAGCAACTTGGTGCTGCAATTCAAAATGCGAAGAAAAAATAAAAGAAGAGACGGGAGCGACAATTAGGCTGAGACCTTTCAAAAAGGAAAAAACCGTGACTAATTGCGTTTATTGTGGAATTAAAGGCAATGAAGTGGTGTACTTCGCTAGGTCATATTGAACTTAATGGCTTAATCTGACAGCTTCACGTATTTTTCAAGTTGCTTTGCCACGTCTGGGAGACCTAGCTTTTTCAGCGTTAACTTCTTTGGGATTCCTCTTTCGTCCCATCCTCTCTTCGCGTAATATTTCTTTAACATATCATCAAATTTAGCAAAATCAAGCATTGCGCCTTTCAAAGGTCCTCTATTCAATGGCTGCTTGAACCATTTAATAGGCGGATGTTCCATTTCCCTTTTCCAGTTGTTTCCGTACTCCCGTATCCAAAATGCGCGGATTAAGTTTAGTGTTTTATCAGCAGCATAAATTAGAGTATTCAAGGGAAGTTCTTTTCCTGTTGCCGCTTGAAGATACTTTGTATACCATTCGAGTTCGAACCCAAGCGAAGTATTGGGGAAGCGGCAAATGGTTAGAGATTCGAAAATACCGCCTCGAATGCGCTGCATCTCTATGATTTTATTGATTTTCTCCTCAGCGTAGTCTCTGCGTCCAAACTTCACTTCCCAAGAGATTATCCATGCTTCCTTGTGGTGGGCGCCAACAGAGCTTGTAGCATAAGCCAAAGCCATAGCAGGTGCTGCATGACAGTCGTAAGCAGAAATTTCCAAACCTTTAATATGCATAGCCCATTCGGCTGATCCGTGACCTATTTTGGTGGCAGCGCCTTCTACACCATCAGCGAGTATTTTTCCAAAATCACGCTTGTAAGCTATGTCTTTGATCAAATCTTGAATTTCTGTGTATTTTCCCCATTGAAGCTTTTCCGTAATTAGCTTTTTTTCTGAATTTTCTATAGCGAAACCTATAACGTTTCCGAGCGAGATGGTGTCCAAGCCAAGTTCATCTGCCAGACGATTTAGCGCCGCAACTTGCTTTAGATTGCCCAATCCAATGTTTGAGCCCAACATTGCCACGTTTTCATAATCAATCTCAGACTCATTTCTTTTAGAGTCTTTGACTACGTTACCGCAAGTCATGTTGCAAAGTGGGCATCCGCGGTTGCTCACTTTGATTTTTTCCATAGCGAACCCCCCTATCTTGTCGGCTTGTTCGAAAACGCCTTCACTGAAATTGAAAGTTGGTAGTGCACTGTTTTCTTGACACCACTCTACCGTAGACATGGTTCCCTGCTTTTTCCAAAAAGCATAACTGGGTTTAGTCATGATTTCTCTGTAACCTGCAGCGTTGAGTTCCTTCAGGTTCTTCGGATATGCAACAGGAATATCATTGTAGCCTTCAAAAACTACGGCCTTCAAGTTTTTAGAGCCCATCACAGCTCCCATTCCGGCTCTTCCGCCAGCGCGACCTTCGTGAGAAATGATTACAGCAAATTTTACGAGGTTCTCTCCTGCTGGACCTATAGAGACTACACCAGCGCTCCGTCCGCATGTGGTTTTTAGGTGAGTTTCAGTGTCGAATGAAGTTAAACCCCAGAGGTCCTTGGCATCTACAAACTCAGCGACTTTGCTTTTTATGTGGAGAAAAACAGGAGTTTCTGCTTTGCCCTCAATGATAACGGCGTCGTAACCAGCTTGACGCATTTGAATCCCCGCAGAAGTACCTATATTTCCGTCGCCGTATCCACCAGTCAAAGGGCTCTTGCTAGCTACCACTAATTTGCCTCCATTAGGCACACCTAACCCGGTTAAGGGTCCAGCTGCAAAAACAAGCTTGTTTTCAGCTGATAAAGGTTCAACTCCCGGAGTCATTTGATCCCAGAGGATTTTTGCCGCGAATCCTCTGCCGCCTATATAATTCAAAGCTATGAGTGAATCATATCTCTCAACAACTGCTTTGTTTCTAGCTAAGTCAACTCGTAGAAAATTGCCAGTCCAACCAAACACTCATGATCACCAGATCTTACAAGTATAGCTATGGCGAGGTCGAAAAAAAATGTTACTGATCAATTACGACTCAATATTCACTTAAAGAAGCTGCGCCCATGCATTTCTGGGATGAACGTACCAATTCTTCGGAAGCTTTATTTTTTTGAACTGTACATCTGTGCATTAACGTTGAGGCTTTACAGTGGTTAAAGTTAAAGTTGCTGAACGAGCGAAAGCTATTGAGTATGCAATACGTGACGTCATAGTCAATGTGGGTCCAATTACGAAAATAGGGAAAAGAATTTTTTGCCTAAACATCGGAGACCCTGTGGCCTTTGACTTCCCAACACCTGACCACATTAAACAAGCACTTATAGAGGCAGTTGAATCTGGGGAAAACTTTTACTCACCTTCAGAAGGCGTACAAGAACTACGACAAGCAATAGCTGAAAAAGAAAAGCGAGTCAACGACGTTAATGTACCCGCGGAAAACGTATTGGTCACTTCTGGTGTGTCCGAGGGAATTCAAATGCTGCTAGCGGCTCTAATGGAAATGGGAGATGAAATCCTTGTTCCAGGTCCCGCTTATTCACCTTACTTATCTTACACAAAGGCTTTCAACGGAACGCCGATTACCTATGAAACTATTGAGGAAGATAACTGGCAGCCGAACACAGATGACTTGAGAAGTAAAATCTCAGAAAAAACACGTGCCATCGTGATAATCAATCCAAACAATCCCACAGGTGCGCTTTACAGAAGGAAAATGGTTAAACAAATGCTTGATATAGCTGGAGAACACGAACTCCTTGTTTTATCAGATGAAATTTACGACCAAATAAGATATGTTGAAAACTATTTCAGCACAGCACACTTAGCAAAAGACTTGCCCATAGTGGGATTGAACGGGTTTTCAAAAGTATATCTGATGACTGGGTGGAGACTGGGATACATGTATTTCCATGAACCGAATGGCGAATTGGAGGAGCTGAAGAAAACCATTGAAAAAGAGCAACGCATAAGAATCTGCGCCAGCACACCAGTTCAAATGGCGGGGATAGCTGCGCTGAGAGGTCCGCAAGACCACGTGAAAGAAATGGTGGAAAGACTCAGGATTAGAAGAGACTATGCGTGGAAGAGGTTGAACGATATTGAAGGGGTAAGCTGTGCAAAACCGGAAGGCGCCTTCTATGTTTTTCCGAAAATTCATGATATTGGATCAAAATGGAAGACAGATATGGAGTTCGCAGTGGAGCTTCTGAAAGAAACCGGAGTGCTTTTAGTACATGGTTCAGGCTTTGACCCAATTTACGGCGCTGGGCATTTCAGAGGAGTATTCCTGCCTCCAATTGAAACGCTAGAAGAAGCAATCAATGAAATAGAGCGGTTTATAAAAAGTAGCTGAGATTGCGTTATTACGCTTCGACTTTACGGGTAGATTGGCACTCCGAACTTTGGATCAGCAGTTGCTTTTTGGAAAGCCGCCATCAACTTCTTTGTGATTGGACCCGGTTTGCCGTTGCCTATTTGTCGGTTGTTTACTTCTCTTACAGGCACAACTTCCGCAGCTGTTCCGGTGAAGAACACCTCGTCTGCGGTGAAGAGTTGGAAGGGGGTTATATTGGTTTCAGCTACGTTATAGCCTAGATTCTTGACGAATTGCTTTGCCAGCTTAGCTGTAATTCCTGCTAAAGCGCCTGTACTGCTTGGTGGAGTGAAGACTGTATTGTCCTTAGCGATGAACAAGTTTTCACCTACGCCCTCGGCTACAAGACCGTTCTTATCTAAACCAATTGCTTCATCAACGCCGTTAGTGGTAGCTTCGATCTTGGCTAAAACGCTGTTAAGGTAATTCAACGATTTTATCTCGTGCGTAGTCGTGTCAACTGGATTTCTCCTAATCCAAGTGATTACGGTTGAAATGCCTTTTTCCTTAGCTTCATTGGACATTATCGAAATGATGTCGGTTATTATGATAACTGAGGGCTTTGGACATTTCCGGGGGTCCAGTCCTAGATCACCCACGCCTCTTGTTACCACCAGGCGGATGTAAGCATCTCGTAAGCTGTTTTTCCTGAGTGCTTCCACTACTGCTTGTATCATCTCTTCCTCTGTTAACGGTATCTTCAACATTAATGCATGTGCGGAACGATAGAGTCTATTAATATGTTCCTTGAGTTTGAAGACTATTCCGTTATAAGCGCGGATACCCTCAAAAACACCGTCACCGTACAGCAGTCCGTGGTCGTAAACTGAGATCTTGGCCTGTGATTTCGGATAGTAAATTCCATCTATGTAAACCTGTAGCTCTTTTTCCATGAGATTCCCTCAAATGTTAAAGTTTCTTATTAGGCTGTGATTTGATATATTTTTTGGCAGTGATCTATATGCTTTATATATTATCCGTAGAATTGTGGTCTTTTGGAAAGATATAAAGGCAAAGGAAGAGGTCTGAAAGGCTTGCCCTCAAGTTTGCCTGCAATTGTGGCTATCAATTCATTCAATTTCATCTTTTGCACTTCGCCGTGAGCCTGTCGGTCTCTGACTGAAAGAACTCCCGACTCAATCTCCCTCTGACCTACAACTATGATATAGGGAATCCACTCCATTTCTGCCTCTCGAATCTTCTTTTGCAAAGTAGCGGCGCGATCATCAATGTCTACGCGTATGTGGTGTGCTGACATTTCATTGGAGATTTCCTCTACTTTTTCTGTGAAAGCTTCAGAGATTGGAACAAGTCGCACTTGGGTGGGTGAAAGCCAGAGTGGAAACATGGGCAATTTGCCTTTCTTTTGCTCCTTGAAAGCCTTCTCTAGCAAAGCGTACACACACCTTTCGATAGCGCCGCTTGGAGAGCAATGTAAGATTAAAGGGGTCCGTTTTTCGCCTTTCTCGTCAACATAGGTTATACCGTATCTTTTCGCGTTTTCAACATCTATCTGGTCCGTAGACAATGCTGCTGCCTTATTTTGATTATCGACGAAATTGGCGTCCCATTTCAATCTGAAATAAAAGAAACGTTCCTTCCAAACTTCAACCAAGAGAGGTTTGCCATAGATTTTAGCCAAGTCTGCGATGAACTGTTTGTTTTCTTCGTAGAAGTCCTTCGTGAATCGTAGGGCAATTTCGTAATCATCCTTCGACAAACCAATACTATCTAAGACTCTAATGCACAGATTGAATCGAGTTTTGAATTCCTGTTTTGCTTGCTGCAAATTGCTACAAAACGCGTGGCAGTCAGGCATTGTGAACGCGCGTAGGCGCCTTAAGCCACAGACTTCGCCGCTTTTCTCACGCCTAAAACTGTAGCGGGTTAACTCATATATTTTTAAAGGCAACTGCTTGTAAGAGAACTGCATGTCATGCGCCATCAAGAACTGCCCGAAACACGCGGCAAACCTGAGGAAAAGGTCTTTGTCCTCTGTCTTAAGCAGATATTGGCGTGCGGGAAAACGGTTTAGGTAGTCGGCCAGGCTTGGATGATTAAAATCGTACATAACTGGAGTTTCAACTTCCATCGCTCCATATTCAATCATTTCCGAGCTGACAAACTGCTCTAACAATGACTTGATCAACCTGCCTTTCGGGTACCAACGAAGGTTTCCCGGGTCGCTTCCCGGCTCATAATCCACTAGCTCCAGTCTTTTCATTAACGGCACGTGAGGTGGCATTTGGGTGACTGTTCTTGTTTTCTTAATTTCATATTGAGAGAACTTTCTCAGGTTTGTGTACCCTTTAAAATTGAACTCTTCAATCGGCACCAGCAAACCGTCAGTTTGAAGAATATACCAGAAAGATTTGAGAATGTCTTCAGCTTTCAACGCCGCAGAAATGGGTTCTTCATCCCTAACTTCTTGCTGAGCTTTAATTTTTCCAACTTCTGCTACATAAGAACGTGACTGCTCTGCCAGCGGGTGTCCCTTTATAGATAGGGTGAACTGTTTGGTCCAGCCAAATGGAGCACGGTAAGTCTCAATGCTCTTTTGTTTCGCGTGAGCTTCCATTTCCTTTAGGATTTTTAAGGCTTCGGTAGGCTTTGATAGGGTGGAGCTTAAATGCGCGAAAGGATAAAGTAAGATACGATTAATTTTGAGGTTTTGAAGGAACGTGTGTACTTCATCTATGGCTTTCTTTGCTGTGGCTGCTTTGTCTCCTTCCTCGATGGCGGTGAATAAGACCAATACTTCTTCGATGCGGTTTTCTTTCTTCGCTGCTTCCTCAGCTATGCTGATTTCTTTCTTAACAGGCTTGTAAACAATATAATTGGAGTGTAGCTGCAGTATTCGCATATGTCTCACTCTTCTTAAGTGCCGTAGCGCCACTTATCAATTGTCTTGTCCTTTTTAGTCTTCTTCTTAAACTCCTTGTAGTGGTCTTTGCAAACGTAAACACGTTTTTCACTGATGCTAACGTTTAACCCGGAAGACTTAGCTTTTCCGGTCGACAATGATCGGACAGCTTCCCTGTTGCAACCGGAAACGCTGCAGGAAACTCCTTTATCTATGCGCCCCAAAGGCTCATGCCCTCATACATTTTTACGCAGTACAATACTCGTCACGGCTTAATTTCTTTTTCATAGATAGAACGTGCCCTTTGATAAATCTCTTCTTTTTCTCCGAAGGATGTGGGTCCTACTCCTTCAATCACCATCGAAGCAGCAGCGGAGCCGACGCAAGCGCACCAAAAAGAGTCCTTTTGACGAATATATTCGGTTAAAAACCCGCCTATAAAAGCGTCCCCCGCGCCGGTGGGGTCAACAAGTGCCTTGGAGTTGCACGCTGGAATGTTGTAAACGGTTTTCTCCACAGATAGCACAGCGCCTTGGGCACCCAAAGTGACGATGACAGTTTTAACTCCAAGGTCATGGATTGTGTTTATTGCCGCGTTTATGTCTGTTTTCCCGGTTATTGCAATAATTTCCTCCAGAGAAGACTTGTAAACGTTGATTAGGCTGAACAATTCTTTGCCAACTGAAGAGCTGTAAGTAACCTTTCCCGTTCTCTTATCAAATCGCCGCAACAAGCCTTGTGGATCAAGAGATACAACCTCTGCGAAATCCTTCAATCGCTCAACAACTTCATAAGAAACTTCGCCTGCAATAGGTGCAATGTGAACAGCTTTAGCTTGCATAGACTTTGGTAAGTTACTCAAGCTAATGGACCCCGCCTTATTTTCCAGTTTAAGTGTCCTATTTGACAGGTCTTTACTGTATTCCAAATCAAAGCGTGTAGTCCCCTCCTTCTTCAGTTTAACGACATAAGAAACATCTATGCCTTCTTCCCGAAGTAGCCACAAGTAAGCTTCTGGAAAATCCTTGCCAACCTTGGAAATTATGGTAACTGTCGCGTCCAAACGTCTTGTTACAAAAGAAACATATGTTACGGAACCGCCTAATACGATGAAAGGTCCGGAACGGCTCGGCAAACGAATAGTATCTATGGCGAAATGACCTGCAACTGCTATATCAAAAGTTTGATTTTCCATCCGGGTCACTATGGAAAACGTTATAGAGCAAGTGATATATAGAAATAACTGAGTCAGTAAAAACTTTTTCCATTTAAGTCTCTATAAGGTTTAACTTTTCTTAAGTTTCAGTATTAGTATTTTTGAAAAATGCTAGCTGGCTCTTCCTCTTTTCTTCCTTTAAAACCGTATCCGCGCCTTGCCCACGCGTTTTTCGAGTTAAAACTGGAATTCAGTTTGGAATGTCCTCGTCTTTCCGAGGTGAGTTTCGAGAAACATATGCTACAGTAAACAGGTTTGCCTTCTTTAGGCTTGAAAGGCACTGTGGAGTTCTTGCCACATTCATCGCATTTAATGCCAAATGTTCTTTTTTGTGACGTGTAAAATCACCTCTTCTACCTCTGATTAAAAATTGAAAATGAATTTTTCAATTATTGATGGTGGTATTACTTGCCATCTGATTTAAAGGTTTGCGAGTGAAACAGCAAAACGAATGAAGAAAATGTGCAAAAGATTTAAAGATTAAATCTAGTCTATTCAGTCATTTACTTTGAACCTGATTTTTGAATTATATTTGTGCCTTTTCATGGTGGTTATAGAAGGATATATTAACTATTATGAGAATATATATACGTTTATTGAGAGGATATTTTAGAATATTGGGCGATAACTAGCTTCTGTCAAGATTTATCGTCTGCTAAATTACGTAAAAAAGGGGCGAATTAAAATAACAATTAAAGATGAAGCTGAATTATTCATGGCTATGCGGAACTATAGCTGTGAAGATAGGGAAAAATCAGATGAAGGAATAGATATCACAGCACTGGATACAGCATCAAACGAGAAAGTCTTGTTACGAATAGTGGAATCAAAATCAAAATCTGGGTTTGTTGGAGTCGATACTGTTAGAAAAATGCGAGAAGCTATGGAACGCGAAGATTTCGATAAAGGTGTTCTCTTCGGCAAAAGATTTACTGACGCCGCAAAACAAGAATTAATGCAAAACGACATTCAGAGGATCTCAGAAGGGTATATGCCAACGTTCAAGCCAGAAAGGTTGTACCTTCGAATTAACCAATATGTTAATGATTTGTGCAAAGCGAATTGCGGGAAAATTCCCGAAAGAGAATCTGACTGCAAAGGCGACTGCAGAATCAGGGTGATAAGCGATAACGCCTCGTTCCATTTTGAACAAGGCTGGATAAACCTAATGAAAAAAGACTTGAAACAGCTCTTGACTCTGAATGGTAGCAAGAAATCCCAATAACCAAGAATCCCAGTTTTACTCTCACGTGGAATTTTGATGGATAGTGTGTTTAACCAATACGTTTTTCCTTGATACCTGTTACGTATTCAGCTGGAAAATATGTGAGGCAGTAATGCGAGTTTTTATGTTATGACTGAAGTAGCAGTATAGCTTTTGCCAAGTCGCCTTCGCATTCTTCCAAGGCGTTTCTTGCTTCATCCACGCTTTTACCCGTTTGATCAGCTACAAGTTGCACGTCTGCTTCGGACACAGAAATTTTGGAGGCACTGGAAGCACCATGGTCAGGAGCTTTCTCGGTGACTTTTCCACCTATAACCTGAAAGATTTTTTGCCCCTGCATTTCAAGAATTGCCACTTCAGGCTGTTCGATTGTTATATCCTTATTTCTAGTTTTTATTATGACTTGTTCAACATTTGGAATAGAGTCCATGTTCATTCCCATGCGCTGCATCATGCGCCTTTGCTCTCGGGGATTCATGCGTCTATGCATAACAGATCGCTTCCACCAACTATTCTGCGTTGGGGCTTCATATACTTAACTTGCTTGTGAGCATCCCCGCCTGATTTTTACGGCGACCCCAGTTTTGAAAGCTTTCATTTCGTCAGCGGAAAGCATAGCGCGTCCAACCGCTAAAACGTGGTGATTCTCATCAAGGATTATTACTTCGTCTTTAGCTTGGATCTCGTCGTCAGCTGTAATAACGTGCATAGCGAACGCATCTCCGCCATCAGCGATGAATTTTGATATGTCATTTTGAACTGTTACAAAGCATTTTGCGGAATCTCGGTTTTCAGCTAAAAGCTGGGCAGCGATGATACTTAGCGAAAACAGCCCGTCAGTGGGGCGGAGTGTTGCAAGTCTTTCTCCGTTCAGATATATGTAGCGTATCCTGCCAGTCGCTTTCGAGAACATTATATCCACGTTGTCTGGAAAAAGTTTAGCTCCTATACCTTTTCCGAATTGGTAGTCGGCTGTGCTTTTGATACGGCTTAACACTCTTTCCAAGATATTCCACCAGTAAACTGCATTTTTTGATTCGACAACTATAAACACTACCTTATAATAAAGACAACTAGGTGAAAAATCATTGCGATGCGAAGTTTGCGGACGCAAAATTCACGGTACTCCTATTAGAGCAGCAATTGAAGGCGCTAATCTGACAGTATGCACTGAATGTTCAAAACATGGAAGGATAATCCGGGAGCAAGAAGATGTCTTACAGAGAACTCCGAAAAAACCTTTTGCGTTTGTACCTTTTATTCAGAAAAAGAAATCGCCGCAAGCCAAAATGGACACAACTCAGGAGATAGTTGAAGATTACGATTCTAAGATCAGGCAGGCGCGAGAAAGCCTGGGTCTTTCACATGAGGAGCTGGGAAAGAAAATAAACGAGAAGGCGTCGGTTTTAAGCAAACTTGAGACTAGAAAGATGAAGCCTAATAATGTTCTTGTTACCAAGCTTGAGCACGTATTGAAACTCAAGTTGCTTGTTCCAATAAAGGAAGAAAAAATCTCTCAGGGTTTTCCTAAATCGCCAAATCGGGAGACAACTTTGGGTGACCTGATAAAACTAAGCAAAAAAGGCGAGGAGGAACCCGAAGAACGAAAGCAATCATAGTTCAAAGACGACTAAGGCACGATCCATCGAGTTTAGGAGAACTCAAAAATCTCGCGGAAGCTGCCGGATATAGTGTTGTCGGAACAATGGAGCAGTTTAGAGAGGCTGACGCCCGTTATCAAATTGGTGCTGGAAAAGTTGAAGAGTTGGCTACGCTTGTCAAGGAAAAGGGTGCGGAAAAAATTCTCTTCGATAATTCACTAAAGTCGGTTCAAGCCTACAATTTAGCAAAAGCTACAGGTGTAGAAGTCATTGATCGTTTCAAGTTGATACTTGAAATTTTTATGAAAAGAGCCAAAACCACGGAGGCAAAACTGCAGATTCAACTTGCAAGACTCCGTTATGAACTTGCTCACGCTAAAGAACGGGTGAGATTGACGAAGTTGAAAGAACAACCTGGATTTATGGGGCTCGGCGCTTACGAAGCAGACGTGTATTATGACGCAGTAAACAGACAAGTTCAAACTATTCGAGGAAAACTCAGTAAAATCCGCGAGAAGCGGCTTCTTCACCGCGAAAGAAGGGTTGAATTGGGCTTTCTGTCAATTTCTTTGGCAGGATATACAAGCGCGGGCAAAAGTTCTCTGTTTAACGCTTTAACGGAAGCAAAGGCATTAGTTGATAACGCGTTGTTTACGACACTTTCAACCACGACGCGGCTTATGGAAATCGAAAGAAGGCAGTTTCTATTAACCGACACGGTTGGTTTCATAGATCGCTTGCCTTTAACGCTAATTGAGGCTTTTCAGTCCACTCTTGAAGAAACCATCTACTCTAATCTAATATTACTGGTGATTGACCTAAGTGAGCCAGTAGAAAAAATCGAGAAGAAAAACAGTGTATGCCTGGAAACAATCGATAGGCTTGGAGCATTTGGCATTCCAGTTATAACCGTGCTGAATAAAATTGACTTGTTAAATGAAGTGGAAGTGGAGCAGAAACTTGAAGCGTTAAAGCCGAAGATGAAGAATCCCATTCCAATTTCAGCATTGCATCAGACAAATCTTGAACTTTTGAAGCAGAAAATACTGGAGAAACTTGAAGATTGCGTTCAAGCGACATTCTCTCTTCCATTAACCAAAGAGATCATGCCGTTATTGTCGCGGGTTCACGAAGGTGCAGACGTCAAGGAGACAAAGTTCATGAACAACAGTGTGCAAGTCACTTTTGAGGCAAACCCTTTATTCGCTGAAAAAGTAAGAAAACGGGTTGAAGAACTCGATGGAAAATTTGAAACAATTCCCAAAATCCAATAGAAAAGAAAAGGATGTGCAGGAAATTGCTGTTCTCAGGTGGGGTCATCGACCACAACGCGACGCTAGGCTAACTAGCCACGTTGCATTAACAGCTCGAGCATTAGGCGCTTCCGGCTTAATACTTTCCGATATAGTAGATAAGAAACTTGAATCAACTGTGAAGAAGGTTACAGAAAACTGGGGTGGAAAATTCTTTTTCGAGATGGGCAAAAAGTGGAAAAGCGCTGTGAGAGACTGGAAAGCGAACGGTGGAATCGTTGTCCATTTAACGGTCTATGGCGAGAACGTGCAAACAAGCCGTGTTCTGGAAAAAATTCGCCGGTCGGGAAAAAACGTGTTGGTGTTAATTGGAAGCCAGAAAGTGCCAAGCGATTTTTTTTCGTATGACGTTTCGGACTTTAATGTGGCTGTCGGGAATCAACCCCACTCTGAGTGTGCAGCCCTTGCTGTCTTCTTGGATAGATTCTTTGAAGGGAAAGAATTGGCTAAAGGGTTTGAACGAGCGAGATTGAAGGTGGTGCCTAAGGAAAGAGGCAAAAAAACGATAGTTGAATATTGATTCTATGTGAAATTTGAAGAAGAGTTTTATTGTAGCATCACGGTTATTTATAGGGAAAGGAAAGCAGAGTATGTTATCAACTATTGATGATGCAACGTTGATGAAAGTTGCAACGGCGATGGGTGAGGAAGAAGCAGTAAAACTGATCGAGTTCATTAAAACTGTAGATGAAACAACGGACGATGAAATAGCTAATAATACTGGAATTCGGCTGAACATAGTTCGTAGAATCCTCTACAAACTCTACGATCATTCTCTTGTCAGTTTACGAAGAACCCGTGACCCTAAAACTGGATGGTTTATATTCCACTGGAAACTCCAACCAACTCAGCTTGAAGGTTTCATTTTGAGCCAGAAACGTAGGGTTCTTGAGAAACTGGATATTCGGTTGGAGTATGAGAAGAACCATGATTTTTATTGTTGCAACACCCCGGGATGCAAGCGGGTTCCGTTTGAAGACGCTGTAGAGCTAGTTTTTCATTGTTCAAACTGCGGCAAACCTTTGGCGCATTGTGAAAATGGAAGATTTGTTGAAAATTTGTCATCGAAAGTTGAGCAGCTGCGAAAGGAACTGGGTGAGTGAAACGCTTCCCTCCAGGGAACAGGCTTTACAGCTTCTCCGTGAAAGCCAGTGCTCTGGGAAAGTCATAAATCACTGCCAAATTGTTGCAGAACTTGCGTTGGAGATTGCCAGCGTCCTTAAGAAGAAAGGTTTGAAAGTTGATTCTGAGCTTGTAGAAATAGGTGCGCTTCTCCACGATATAGGTCGCTCAAAAACTCACACGGTTAATCACGCAGTTGTCGGGGCAGAAATCGCGACGTCTGAGGGTTTGCCTGACTCAGTGGTTTCTATTATAAAAAGGCATGTTGGAGGCGGAATAACCCCCAGTGAAGCAGAGAAATTGGGCTGGCCAAAAGATGTTTACGTTCCAATTACACTTGAAGAGAAAGTTGTTTCTTGCGCTGATAAGCTGATTGAAAACGGTAAACGAGCTCCAATAAACCTAACCATTGAAAAGCTTTCGGAGGAGATGAAGTACGAGGCGGCGGAGAGAGTAAGGAAAATTTACGATGAAATAACAGGTCTTATTGGCGACTCCCCATGACTACATTGACTTTGCTGACGAAGATTAGCGATAGTACACAGTTGAAACAAGTTGACAAAGCCTTGCAAACTCTGTTGATTGGACTGGAAGTAGAAGTAACAATATTGGGCTCAGTTGCTAGCAGGTGGGTTCAGATATCGCTCACGGGGGAAGACGAAGCAATCGCCATGAACTACTTGATTCAAGAGGTTGGTCTCTGTCCAATCAGGTTGGATAACGTTAAGAATGGTTCAACGTTAAAGGGCTACATTGAGAAAATTGGAAATTACGAATTATCAGTAGATGTGGGGGTTTTCCAGCCGCAAATCATCCACGCAAACGTGAGCTTGCGTCATTTACAGGATGAACTTATGGATGGCAGGAAAATCGCACTGAGAAAGATTGCTAAGCTTTTTGGGCTCTACGACGGTGTACCAATAAACGTAAGGGTAAACGGTTTTAACGAAGAGAAAAATAGCATAACTGCTGAACTATCCAGCTGTCAAATTAATAAATTCGCAACCTGGACCGAATCACTTCTGGATAGACTTATAGTTGCGGGCGCTTCTCTTCACGAAATAGAAGGGATAATTGAATACATGAAGCTAGATCGAGACATTATCGAGGTAGAATCTTTAGGGATTTTGGATCAAGTCTTGATATGCAAATTGGGCACAAATGCAGCAGGATTAATACCGAAAATCGGCAGGAAGTTGAGAATCGCAACTTTCGTCGTGTTTAACCCAAAAAATCTGAATAGCTTTCTAAAAACCTAAAAATATATTTTTGACTTCATAACATCGATTATGCAACTTTTTTAAAATAGAATGTCTCCGAACGTAGTGCCTTAGTCGTTTTTAATTATCCGCTTAATGTTCTTATCCGCCGTACTTCTCCATTGTCAGCCCACACTCCAACACCAATGCGGTTAACGCCGCCTGTGTAAACCTTGTCCAGGTAAAGAGTCACCTCCCAATAGGGTACCAAAGCTAGATCACCACTTCTGAGAGTTGGGTGAAATACAGCTAAAACTGGCTCCTCGAGCACCGTAAAGCCAGAAACCTTCACGCTGTCCACCGTCCAAGTGAACCCCTCCACAGCATTTCTAGCGATTGCAATGGCTTGCTGTTCCGTGGAAACAGTAACTGTAGCGGTTTCGATGGTAAAAAGGAACCAGCCGTCGCTCAGTTCTTTTAGTACGCCGCTTTCGAAAATTAAGCTCAAGCTTTTCGGTGAAAAATCAACGCCATTTTCGGTGTATTGCCATATTAATTCTGCGTTGCGACCAGAAATGGAGGCTGTCAGTTTGACGTTATCTTCTACTACTTCAGCATTCTCTGTTTCTTCAACTTGATCTAACATTTCAAGCATTTTTTGCAGGTAAGCAGTATCCTCGAAGGAGTTAAGCCGTTCAAGTACACCTCTAGCAGCATCCAATAAAGTGTAGGGTTGCGGCTGCGAGTAAAAGGGTGAACCCTCAAACAGCGCACGATATTGGGACAACTTTTGGTTTCTAAACCTTAAAATCACATCAATTTGGCTTTCACTGTTGGTGAGCGAATAGCTCAAAATCTCTTCAGCTACTCCACCCAAGTCAGAACGTTGCTCCATGGTGTCTCTTAAGAGAGTCGCCTGATATTCGCCTGTGTCCAACTGGATGACATTCTGAAGAAAAGCAATAGCATCATCAGTACTAGCACTCCACGATAAAAGCTGATCATACCTAGACTGTAAAAGCTTATTATCATCAGATAACTGACTCAAAGAAGCATACTGCACGTAAGAAAAGCTCGCCAAAAGGACAACCGCGATAATAAGTACTGCCAAAATCGACCTCCACCTCAAAGACAAGGGGAGACCATACCTTGATCGAACAGCAGGCGCTTCCTCCACAATTTTCATTGTGTTCACTGCAGCCTCACCAAAAGTAGACAGCCTATATTTTCCGTTATCCGCCTTCGATAATAGCTCTCCAAGATTCTCAAGGTGATACGTTAGATGAGAGCTAGAAACCCCGATAGCCTCCAGCATCTGCGAAAAAGTCATAGGTTTCTCCGCAAGCATACGAAGTATTTTTCGTCGTGCAGGATGTTTCAAAGAACTAAACATAATTGAGTAAATTTCTTCTTCTGAATCAGGCATTACCCTAACCTTCAATTACTAATACGCAAGAGACCTTAGAAAGGTTTGTCATG
>SMYP01000037.1:21923-26979 GCA_007050895.1 Candidatus Bathyarchaeota archaeon
TTATAACCAGTTCAGTTGAATAGTAATAGTGTGGTGAAATTCGTGGCTGTACCTTCAGAATTCTTTACTTCTCTGCTTCTTTGGTTTGTTCGTGCTTTTATTTCAAGTGTAATTTGTTTGGCTATCGGATTTATTGCCATTAAGAGTTTAACACATTTGACTACGAAGATTTCCGAGTTTAAAATTATTAGGGAGGATCCGGTTGCCACGAGTCTTTTTGTGAGTGGGTTTCTGATTTTTGCTGGGCTAGTTGTCTATGGATCGATGGTTAATCCGTTTTTTTTAGGTCAATCAGTGATTGTTGGTTCTTATTTTAATTTGCAGCGGCTTTTGGTAGTGGTGTTGAGTTTTTTCGTGAGTTTGTTTTTTGGATGGCTTTTCTATTTTGTTTTTGCTAAATTGACTCCTTTTGGAGTAGATTTAGATAATATAAATACATCTCCTGTGGCGGTTGGGATTTTTCTTTTTGGTTATGAAGTGTTTCTGGGTTTAATTGTTTATGGGGCACTCATGATACCTTTGGGCTGAAGAGGTCATGTTTGGAACGAGAACGTCCTTGGCTTTTCTAATTGCTATTTTTATTTTTGCCTGCTTTGATGTTACTTGTGGAGTGCCTAGTGGAGGTAAATATCCGCCGGAGTTTACTTTGCGCTCTGGGCAGTGGTATGACAGTTGGGGTTTTAATAGAAATTACTTTGGTGGAGATGATGGATTCTTGCCTAATGTTGCTTATGAATCTGTTGGTTCGGAAAGAGAATTAGCCTATAGTTTAGGTGAATGGTTCAAGCTTAATTATCCTAAGAAGGTGGAGCGCGCTGAGGCTATTCTTTCTTACGTACAGAGTTGGACGGATTACGGTTATGACGAGGATAATGTGGTTATGCTCGGGGAGCCTCAAGTAGAGTGGGCATGGAATGCAGACGAATTGGCTCACATGTTTGATGAGGCTACATTGACTGTGGCGATAGGAGATTGTGAGGATTTGGCTTTCTTATGTTCAACCATTTATTTGGCTGCTGGTTTTGATGTAGTTTTGGTCTCGCCACCTGGGCATGTGGCTTTAATGATTTGGCTTCCAGAATATGACAACGCTAATTATTATTGGGATATTTTGGGTGATGGGCGGGAGTATGGTTGGATCTGGGTTGAGGCTACTGCCGAGGAGAATCCTCTTGGTTGGACTCCTCCTGATTTTGATGATGGGGACTTTGAAGTTTTCTTGCTTGGATTTTCAGAGTTTAATGTGATTATGTTTCCGAGTTATCCTGAAGCGGAAGATGACGTAGCCGTAAGGGCTAGCATCACTAGTGCGCGGGGTATAGTGACTGAGGTTTGGTTGAATTATACTGTTGAGAACGTTCAGCAGGTCATTCCGATGGTGACTCTTGGTTCGTTTTTTGAAGCGATTATTCCTAGGCAGGCGGAGGGAACTAGAGTTGTCTGCGTTATTACTGCGGTTGATAGTGAAGGATTCTTTAGAGAGAGCACTTTTGATTATGTGGTGGGGCAGGATTCTCAGATTCCACCTTATGTTTTTGAGATAGCTGTTGTGCTTTTAGTAATTGTGGTAATTGTGATTTTGTTGAATCGCAGTAGATTGAGTTCACAATAAATTTTGCTACTAGAATTAAAAATAATAGACAATGCTGCCAACGAAAGAGAAAAGATAATCGTTGGGGATTAATTCCAATCCAACTCGAGAATTGATATATTCTCTACTTTCCAATTAAACTTGAAGAACTTGGAAATAGGTTTTTTATTTCTATCGTATTGAAACTTGGACCTCTTTAATTGTTCAACTCTCGAAACTGATAAAATAAGATTTCCACGATCAAGTATGCAAAACCGCAACAAGTTGTTAGTCAATTTACGTCTTCTGATATTGTTCCTGTGAATTTTTAGTTTATCTGTTGAACAGTTGGTTTTTTGGCTGTTTGTACCTGGCTTTTTCAGGATATAACCTTAGTTTTTTGCTGTTTTGCAAGTTTTTGTTATGTTTGTGTATGCTAATTGTATGTATGAACATTTATATGGTTGTTTATGCAGTAATAAGTCATAAGATATGTCTCAAAAGGGACATATTGTATGTCTGTAGAACAAACATACAGAGGAAGAGTAAAAAAAATGACCAACATTCAAAGAGAAGTTCAAACAAAACTCGCTAAGGGTTTGCTAGATTTGATAGTTTTGCAGTTTCTAAATTCTCAGCCTATGCATGGCTACCAAATAATCACTAAAATCCGTAGAAGTTTTGGTGTTTACTTTGGTCCAAGCACGGTTTATCCTCTTTTGGCGTCTTTAGAGAAGAAGGGTCATGTGGTGAGTAGTTGGAATATGGATAGCGAGAGACCTAGAAAGGTGTATGAATTGACAAGTCAAGGAAAGAACATGTTGGACTTCACTGAAAATTCGCTTAATTTGATGTGCAAAAAAATGGGGAATGATAATTCAGCTGCGCTTGAGGTTTCAGTGATGGGAAGCACTAGAAATTCGATTCGCCTTCAAAACAGATCGACTTTGTCTCGTGCTTCTTTGAATCTGTAGAGCACTCGTAGCTATGGAAAATCTCCTTTATGGATTGAATCCTACCCATCTAAGGTTAGAACTCTAACCCTTCTTCCAATCTACATGGAATTGAAAACTGCAATATTAGAAAACTAGCCTACTATTCAAACAATAAATCTTAGCTGAATCTCTTGAATACATTCAAAACCAGAAATTCAGATATTATGAATGCTATTTTTTGGCAAAATCCCAATCTTACCATGCTTTCCACACTGATTTGAGTGTGCACTTCTTTCATTATCAGCTTTTAACTTTACTATATCAGCCATTTCAGTCAATCTTGAGTTGTTCATTAACCATTCATACTTGGAAAGAACATCCAGAACGTGCAGGATATCATGCCATATAACTGGCGCTTTGACTATCTTGGAATCCACTCCCATATAAAACATGTACCCTGACCTTCCAATGTAAGAGAGTCGAACACTGCTTTCCCTTTTTTCTTTGATTAGCCATCACCTGCATTGAGGAGTTGGAAAATTGAGTAGATAAAAAGATGCTTCAAGCATCACTGATATCAAAACGGGGGTTTTCACTGCTAAGCTAGCTAAGCGATAGCCAAATACAAAAGCGCGCTCATTTTTTTAGTTTAGCAGTTTTAATTCGCTGGTTAGAAGACCCTTTTCTCGGGAGTCAAGAGTTGCCAAGTTTATTGGGACAAGAAGTGTAGCTCCAGCTTCTAAGAACTCAAAACGTTTTTCCTGAATCATCATAAATACAGCATTGAAACCAAAACGGCTGATAAGATACTCAAGGCCACCCAAGACAACGATTCCCCCGCCGTTTTTGAGGAATTTTGTTATTGATATTGCAATATCTTGCAGGTTATTTACAGCTTTGAATTCTCCTATTGGTATTCCCGAAAGCAGAACTATATCGTCTTGTTTGAAGTTATAATCCTTGATCAAAGAATCTGGATTTTCTCTTACGATAAACATACCTTTCACCTTTTGACTGGTTAGGTCAAATGCTATTTTTAGGCTTTGATGAGTTGAACCTATTAGGTAGCTTTCACCAGCTTTTACTCCGCTTAAACTATAAGCAATGTCTTTAAGCCTTTTTTCCAGTTTCGTCTGTTCAGTAATATCTTGAATCATAGAAAGAACTCCGTTTGGGTTGCCTTTTTCATCTCTTAAGAGTATGTTTGTCCAGGTGCAAGTGATTTTTTTGCCATTCTTGGTAGTATTTTCTTCGACAAAAATTGTTTGTCCCTCGTTCAGAAGTTGGGTCCAAGTTCTTTTAATTGGACATTGACCTTGTGTTAGCGAAAATAAGTCTTCAGGGCTTCTATCCAAAAATTCTGAGTCTGTGAAACCGAACATTTGGGTAGCTTTGGGATTCCAAGTTCTTATTTTGCAGTTTTTATCCCATGCAATAAGCGCTAATGGTAATCGAATAATTAGCTGCTCCAAGTATTTTTTTGTATTGTTAAGCTCCATATCGCAAAGGGCTCCAAACTCCTCCAGTTTTTTCTGCATTTCTTTGCGTTCAGTTATGTCTCTTGCTAGAAAAACCGCGGAAATTATTTTGTTTTCCGCATAAATGGGTGATACACTTACTTCATAGATTCTTGACTCACCATTTGGTCCTGGTCCCTGCGACTCGTATTTGGTTGCCTCGCCGTGTTCGTAAACTCCTTTTAGAGCATTTTTAACAGTTGACATCTGATTTGGAGGAACGAAATCAAAAACGGTTGACTTAAGAACTTGTTCTTGTGTGAGATTAGGCATAATATGATTGATGTAAGTAATTTTACCAGACTTATCAGCTTCAAGTATAGTATCCGCCATACTTTCAGCGATTCCACGGTATCGCCCCTCACTTATTTTTAATGCATCCTCAACTTTCTTGCGTTCATGAATCTCGCGTGTCACAACAACTATCATATGATCTCCTTTGGGAGTTTGAATTGCTTTAGTCGCAACATCGCTCCATACATATTCGCCATTCTTTTTCCTTATGCGAAACTCGATCGAACGAAATTCCTTTCCTTTTAGCAACATTTCAAGGCGAGATTTGTGGGCAGAAATGTCTTCGGGGTGAAAAAACTCAAAAGCATTATGACCTTCAAGTTCATCTTTCTTGTATCCGAAAAGGCTCTCCGCAGAGGGTGACGTGTAAATAAGATTAAGTTTTTCGTCACATAAGATTAATGCATCCATTGCATTCTCAACTAGTATGCGATAGATTTCTTTTTCCTTTGAATTGTCACCCATAATAAATCAAAATCTCCTTTATCTTACTCTTTTAAGATAAAATGATGTAACGACCTAAAAAATTTATGTATTTTTATGAAAAAGCATAATCTGGCTTTATCTTTGATAAATGTGGGTTAATGCTAGTTCTAGTTGGTTGAGCAACACTGCAAGCTGATCCTCGGATTAGAAATTCGAAATTTAGTTTTTTCTATTTGATACGAAAAATAGAAAATTATTAACACCCCACGTTTATAGCTTATAGTTTATAGGCAAGTCCAATTATTGCTATTTTT
>SMYP01000127.1 GCA_007050895.1 Candidatus Bathyarchaeota archaeon
AGGGCGAAGCCTGCAGTTGCCATTATTAGGATGGCTACTGGTGCCCATCCAACAGCGAATGTTTGCTGTATTGCTGCGAATATTTCGTCAGTAGGTGTCGTCATTTTGTTTCACCTTAAAGTTTGCTTGCGAACCAAACTGGTTTAAGCGATATCGGTATTTCTTCGACGGATAATCCACCACTCTCAATGTTCAGTTTGAGTATCTGCGGTTTTAAGGGACAGCTTCTGGATTTTCTTAGGATGAATACTCTAGTCCATATTACGTCGTGTTTGTGATAATCTAGGTAAATTAGGTGGTCAACAAGGTATTCTGTGATGTTTGGTTCTGTTGGTATTCCTTCGGCTGAGAAAACAGTGGTTGCTCCTCGTTTTTTAACTTCGAGCAGTAGCTTCATGAAGACTTCTCTGAAGTCTGTTGGGTCGACTAGTCTGCGTTCCAATGATGAAAGTGAGTCCATGACTATTCTTGTGGCACCTGGTTGAGCATCTAGGCCTTTCATTAGCATTTCTACAGCTTCTTCTTTGTTGATCAGGGCGTAGTCGCTGGCATACGATGCACTTATGGAAAGGTCAACGATTGCCACCTGGTTGTTTTCAATCATTGATGGGAAGTCGTTCCATAGTTCCCTTCCTGTTCTCATGATTGTTTGGGGGGTTTCTTCTGTTGAGATGTATACGCATTTTTCGCCTTTTTCTGCGCCTTTATGGATAAACTGGAGACACAGGATTGTTTTGCCTGTTCCGGGTTCTCCACGGACCAAGATTGCATCACCTTTCGGTAAGCCTGGAATGAAATCGGTTAGTCCTTCTATGCCCATGTCGATCCAGTCTATTTTTCGTTCTTTTTGCAGTTCTTCCAGTGAAAGCGCGGTTGGAGAGTTTTTCATTTTGTTCACATTCTTTTTGTTTTGCTGTTTGAGTGTGCAGACATTAATATAAATCTGGTTGTGATTTGTTCATAAAAATTATGAAATAATGGAAATATGTGAAAAAGGTTAATGCGCCACTGATGCGCCCCATTATTTCAGAAAAAGAGGCTATCGCTTTATTATCACGTTCAGTTTGGACAAATGTTCTTTAATTTCCGCTTTTAATCCCAGAGAGGAGAAAAACTCCGAAAGGAAGATTTTGATGAATTTCTTTGTAAGTTCTGATCCGAATATAAGTGTGAAATCATGTTCTGAATTCTTCACTATCTTGAAGAAATTGCATGCCTCGAGGCGCTCAAGTATTTGCTCTGGAGTATGCACTTTGCTTTTTAGCTGTGAGCTATGGGATTTTGCCACTTCTTTATGTTCGTTCCAAAACTTCTCTTGCTCAGGGGAAGTCTCTATCAGGCGCAAGAAGAGTAGCCAATGATCAATGTCCAGTATTACGTGTTCGCCACTCAGCAAAAGGTCCATATATAATTGTACTTTTTTATTGATAGTTGAATCAACTAATGGTTGGTTTTCATAGTAAAATCTGAGAGCGCGTCTCATAATTTCGCTTTGGGAAAGCTGCATCTCTTTTCCTAGTTTTTCAAGCAGGTTTGCTGTTGTTTGATCAAATGCTACAGTTATTCTTGTGGGATTCGTCATGCTAATCATCCTTAGTCATTTTCAATTAGCCTAGGTATTTTTAAGTTTAGAGGCAGATATGGTAGCTAGTTTTGGCTAGCGATATTCCTCCTCATCACTTCGCCGAATTCAATGTCCTTAATCGAGGAATTTAAATGTATGTTCATTAAAAACCAAATTATTTAAACATTACCCAGAATAATCAGGATATTCACCCATATTCTTACATAAATTAGGAATATATTTGAACAAATGTGCCAATAATCATTGTTCAAATGTAACTAATTCAATTTCAAAAAGAGAGGTCAACTTTTTGCCCGCTACAAAAAACCTATAGACAGCAGCGTCATATTCCATTAGCACGCTTTTGGGGTTTATCTTTTGTATCGTTGTTCAACGAATGAGTCAAGATTGTATGAAGTCGTAAGATTTAAATTTCATTTCCAATTCATACTCGTTGAAAACATAAATCAACACAATTCAGTTTTCTGGAAGAACCCTTATGCAAAGCGCCGAAAGCAAAAGACCAAAAATGAGGCATATTCTGCCATTCGCCACACCCGCAAAGAACAGATTGAAAGAGTTCACAAAAAACATGGAAATGGCGGCTGTCCTGTATCTGGCAGAAGCCATAAGAAAAAAAGGAGAATATCCACACCTTAAGAAGACAGAAGAAAGACTCGTGTTTATAGCCGAAGCTTGCTACCCTTTCTGGCTGGTTCCCTACAATAGAGCAACTCTGATATTTGACGGGGGTAGTTTGGCTTCCCACACGTTTTTCTATGATATAATACCGGAGGTTGAAGTCTTTAACAAGGACATACAAAGATGCCAAAAGACAACTGATTCTTACATTGCTACCCTCACAAGAAATATGGATTACTTCAGAGACTTCAAAGGCAAGGAAGAAATTAAGATCGAAGGTTTAATCGCAGCTCCTGAACTCAGAGAAGATCTCAGAACTTATCTTCCTCAGATGAAACATGCAAGAAAGCCATTCGCTAACGTTGTTTTTCTGAAACCAGAGATGAATAAATGTGAGATTCAGATTGGCATCAAGCAACTTTCAGCTCTTAAGAATAAAATTGACAAAGACATCGAGAATATTGAGGCGAGCATGAAGTTTCTTGATAATGCTACAACCCAAAGAGTAGGAGCGATCAAAGAAGGGATAAAGAGAATTCGAGAAGCACAATTTGGACAAATCAAGAAAGCGAGGGTTGCGTCGACAGTAAGGTTGCAGCAAATCCGAAATCAGTATAGTAGGAAAATTGCAGATACATCCAGAAAATACAAGAATAGACTTCTTAAACTCAGCAAAAATCAGATTAAACTTAGAAAGGAGTTGAAAAGGCTTAGAAAGGAAGCTAGACAGTGTGAAGCCAAAGTAGAGTATAGTAAGCGTCGCAAAAGCAAACGCTACGAACGCTATTGGACTAGGAAGCTTGAAAGAGTTAGGAAGCGCCTTCAGATCTTGCGAAAAGAAATTGAAGGGAACAACAAGCGAACTCGTGATGTTGAAAAGTCACAGAAAGGAGAATTGGCTAAGTATAGAAATGCTTGTTGCAGACGCATCCAATTAGTCAACAAGGTATTCCGAGACCGGCAAGAATCCCGGGAAGCCGAGATAGTAATGAGCCGTCAAGATATAGCTAGCGTGGAAGAGATCACCCGTTACATCACGAAATTGATGCAGAGAATGCTTCAAAAAAAGAGAATGTTCCTTCTAGATTTCGAAAGAATTGCCATGTTGCGAGGAAAGGAGGATAGCAGATTGGTCTACATACCTTTTTACCTTGTTCGCTATGAGAAAGGAGACAGAAGAAGATATGTTATGTATCCGCCGTCAATTGTCGGAGACATGGGAATTCTTGCAAAGATGAAGGGAGCCCTTGGAGTGACAAAAGTGAAAACTTTGATTCAACCCCGCTCAGAAGTCATCGCAACATTCCTGAATCAACTTCTTGGGCTCTTCGAAAAGAAACCTATGCTTGAAAAAGAGGTGACAGAGGCAGGGATACAAAAGAGTATTTTGTTAGGAAAGAATCTGCGAGTTGCCCTGGCAAAAGGACTCAAACAACTGGAAAGTGAAAACTGGATTTCGAGAAAGGAACTTCAAGCTTTTAGCAAAATTTTATACACTTACGCCCTATCGGTGAACCGACAGCTGAACACCATTGTGATATCTGATAATGATTATCTAAAGTGTTCTTGACACCTAATTTATCTACAGAATTAGGTTATTTTGTGATCTTGATTCATAACTTATAACTTGACTTATGAAAGGATTAGACTGTTGAGGCAGCGTACGCGCTCCAGCTTGTAGTTTCAGTATGGAAATAATGTTGTGCGTGGAATAATCAACTTATTAGTAAAAATGGATGAAAAAATGATGTGAATTGGCTGTCTTTCGGTTGCTCGAAGATTCAAGGTTATCAGGAAATATACTTTTGAGAAAAACAATTCACCTAAGTGGGTTCTTTGTGCCTCTGATTTTTGCACCTATTTTCAATGTATATTTGTTGTCTGCAGCTTTGTTGTTAATATGTGTTGTTTATGCAACATCCGAGGTGGCTAGAAGCAGGGGGATTAATTTTCCAGTATTTTCGGTGGTTACTCGGAAAGCTGCCAAAACGGTTTTGGAGATAAACAGTTTTGCAGTAGCGCCTGTAACTTTTGCCTTGGGAATAGTCTTTGCGCTACTTCTTTTTCCGCCTCCAATCGCTTATGCATCTATTGCTGTGCTGACGCTAGGTGATGGGTTTGCCTGTGTTTTTGGGGTGATCTTCGGAAAAACTCCCCTCTTCTATAATAGAAACAAGACTGTTGAGGGTTTTATATGCGGTTTTGTTTTTGCTTTTCTGGGGTCGATTCTCTTTGTAAACCCCGTTAATGCTCTAATTGCAGTTGGAGTCGGAATGACTGTTGAGTCTATTCCTTTTCCCATCGAAGACAATTTATTAATTCCACTGTCTTCTGGAATGGCACTGATGTTTTTTTCCTTTCTATGACTGATTCTGCAAGATCAATTCTTCCTGAAAAGGTTGCTGTATTGTGGTCGAAAAGACCAGATTCTCCTTTTCGTGCTCTACTGATTTCGGTGTTGGAGTTCTACAGAAGTTGAGCATTTGGAAAGGGGTTATGACATTGAATTGTTTAGATGTGGATGAGCAAGCTTTTGCAGTTATGACGAATATTTATTTCGATTTGGGTCTTGGACTGCGCTTATAAACTACTTTTGTAGAAACGGCAGTTAACAGAACTGCAACGACGGTTAACACTAACAATTCTCTACCATTTCCTTTTATATCAATTCCCACAGATAGCGGTTGTGTTGGTTCATCGAGAGGTGACACTTTAAGATTTTTGAAAGCTACTGATTTTTCAGTATTATCCACTATCAATAAAACTAAATCACTAACGTTTGTATTGTCACATGGAATCTGCATGCTGTCTACAAGAGCACCCTCAACATCGTATAATGTAGTGATTATTTCGGTTTCTGTCATGACAGCTTCAACTTTGTACCACATGTTTTCTCTTATGGAACTAGATACGTTCATAAAAACTGTCTTAGTTCCATTAAGCTGATTTGTAGGCACAAAGTCATTAGCATTCATTCCTTTAATGCTCACTCTGTAATTGTCTCCGATAGAATTTCTCATTATAAAACCAAACTTGTTATTCATTATTTGGTCAAAATTATTTGGTAATCTTCTTTGTTGCATGCCTTCCGGTATGTTCACGGGTTCAGTTTGTGTTCTCTCCGGAATCTGCCTTACAAACCATCTACTTCTCCATCCCACCACTACTTCTCTTGCAGGTATCGTTATTTCTTGCGTTTGGATGCTCGATACATTCTGCTTATCTCTCATTATAATGAATTCGCCAGTGAGCGAAACCCCTTTTCCTGAAAGTTGAATATCGAGGAAGTCTCTGACACCTTGCCTGTCACGAATCTCATTGGAAGCAAGGATTTTAGAAGTATTAGTGAAGTAATAGCCTGGTGTCATGAACTGAAATAAGGATTTTGGAAACCCAATGAAGACGGTTAGTATTTCGCTGTCTGCGCCAGCGTAGTTTGCATTACCGCTCCAGCTTGTTCGAACATAATGAGAACCTGTTTGGTTGAGATTCCAGCTGAAAGAGTAGTTTCCCAAGTGGTCTGTTAATATTTTGTCTGC
>SMYP01000005.1 GCA_007050895.1 Candidatus Bathyarchaeota archaeon
TTGCCAAACAGAAACAATATTTGCCCCAGTAACGTTAAAATGTCCTCTCATTGGCATAATCGAGAATTTTGTGCGGGCATTGAGATCACGAACCAATTCAATGGCAGCCTCTATATTTCGGGATTTACCATCACTTTGAGCCAAACCCATACCAAAGAAAATCACCCCAAAGTTACAATCTACTAGAAGTTCAGCAACTTCGCTCAGGTATTTTACAGGAATGCCCGCAACGTTGTCAACCTCAATTTCTTGATCATTGACCAACATTCGCAAAGCCTGAATAAGCTCAAAATCTTTATTTGGTTCAATCTGAAGAAAGACATCAGCTTTTGCCGCAGTTAAAGTTTTGCGAACGTCAACAACCAGAAGTTTACGAGTTTTTTCGCATAAATTCTGGGGCAAAGAATTTGGATAAGAATTGTTTTTTTGCACTTGTGGTTGAAAATTCTTGCTTATTTCTTGATCAGCTTTTGTATCGTTTTGATTGGTGCACACTTTCCGTGTGCTCTCTTCAAACTTACCTTTAGCAAAATAGGTATACCTTTGCATGTGTCTCGGGTGGGAACTCAGAGGATCTGAACCCCAATATATGATAAGATCAGCGCGGTGTCTAACCTGCCCTAGAGTGGAGGTAGGAATACCTACTTCCTGCATCCCTAAAACGGATGGCCCGTGACAAACACTTGTAGTGTTGTCAAAAACGCCCCCAACTTGTTCTGCCAGCTCTATTCCAATTCGTTGAGCCTCGCAACTTGTGCAACTCCAACCGTAGAATATAGGATACTTCGCGTTAGCAAGAATCTCGGCAGACTTGTGCAAAGCTTCATCAAATGAAACTTGAACGAGCTTGTCGTTTTTTCTCATTAGGGGTTTTAGAATCCTAAGCTCATTGTTAAAATTTAGGAATTTTGCGTTGCTGAGAAAACAACCATTTTTGTTTTTTATTATTTTTCCGTTTTCAACGGTTAATTCAATATCATCACACAGGCATCCACAAAAAGGGCAAGCAACAGAGTTGATTATAGCCAGTTTTACCAACCACACATAATCAATAGATTGTTCTAAATTTGAAAAAGCATTTGCGCTTTAATAACTGTTCGCTAACTTAAGACTTCTGAAAAATCGTACGTGAAACTATCATCTTCATTGCCACGGGCGCCACTTTCATGAAACAGGCAAATTAAAATGCAATCCCTAAACCTAAACCATGAACCGCGCATAAAAACTTCTTGTTACCTGGTTCTAACTACTGGTTACTGCAAAATCATTTTTTTCTTTAAACATAACGCATGCTCGATGGTAGAGAGTTAAAATGCATGAAAACCCAAAAGCAAATTATGGTTGGCTGATAAAAGGTTTGGAAGCAACTTTTCCAGAGCCAGACTTGAAAGCTAGGCTGATGCTTTATCACTGGATTGATTTCTTCACTTTTCTTTCTTTAAATTCTTTGAGTGTCAGAGGTTTTTTTCGTCCGTCAATTATGTGCTGAAATGCTAATCGAGGACTGTGTAGGAGCATTCGCGGACCAGAATACCGCATGATTGTCTTTGCTTTCTCCCTCATTTGAGGCTGATAACAGTGAACTAGACATTTGCCACAGGTGGATTTTTCTTCTTGGAAGGGGCACCTGTCCAACCGTAGGAAAGCGTACTCTCTAAATTCAGTGCATTCAGAACATAATTTGTTCCCTTTAAAGTCGTGGTGAGCTTTGCAGTATATGTGAACCATCTTGTCTATGGTTTTTTTCTCTCTTGTTATCCTAGGATGTTGCTGGTTCAAATCTAACTCTCCTTTTTTGACATATGTCACGCATGTAAATAAGGATTAATTTTTCGCACCATACTGCCAGATGACAAAAAAGAGAGGGATTAGGGTTAAATCAAGTATTTCTTTGCTAAATGTTCCGTGTCTTCCTTAATCTTCACCAGTTCTTCTTCTGTTGGTTTTCCTCTTATATCGCTCATTCTACCCTATGTGCTGTTCTCCAAAGAACTATGGAACTTGCTCAGGACATTACCTAAGAAGTACTTACCTTTTTCCAAAAGGATTGTGATTTCTAGGTAAAGCTGAATAACTGCGTAAGCAATGAACTTTATGATGCCATATGAGCTCGGAAGAGTGCACGAAGGAAAAGCTTTGGTCATTGCTTGTCGAGACCGTTCACGCCTCGGTAATGTACCCAACCCATAAAGCGTACACGCGAGAGACGATACTACAAGAAAAACCTGACATAACCGCTACAGAACTAGCGAACAGGATGAATATGCCCCTGGGTGAAGCCATAGTGATTCTACGTGAGCTGGAAGAGGAAAGAAAAAGCTCAGCTTAAAGCATTTGCACGCTTGAAGCTTTGAAGGTAATGAAAACTTCTGCGTTTAAGCAAAGTCCCAAATCATTAAAAGACTGCTTGGTTATCTGAACCGAAAAGGGTTTGCCGACGTCAACCTTCAGTTTTACAAGCGAATCTAAATCTGAGATTTGGGTGATTTTGCCCTTGAACATGTTTCTTGCGCTGGATTCTACAGGCACCCTAGATAGGATTATGTCCTGTGGATTTATGAAAACATTGGTCTTGCCTTGTTTTCGGGTTGTTACTTCAATTTGCACGCCGTTGCCAACATCAACTTTTGATGTTCCAGACACAGTTACCTTTGCAGTGCCCGTGAAAGTGTTGTCGATAGCAGCGAAGCGAGCCAAGTTTTTGGAGAGTTTGCTAAAAACCTCCACTGGCGCACCAACTTCAGTTATTTTTCCCTCGTCCATTAACGCGATGCGATGAGGCAGTTTTCTAGCTTGGAACATGTTGTGGGTTGCCATTACAATAGTAGTTTTGTTTTCGCGGTTCACTGTTTCGATGACTTCTTCGAGTATGCCAACATTTTTAGGGTCCAAGTTCGCTGTTGGTTCGTCTAGAAGCAATAGTTTCGTTTTTAGCACCAAGGCTCTGGCTATCGCCACACGTTGTTGTTCTCCACCAGAAAGCTTTCGTGCATTCCGCCTTTCAAAACCCGCTAACTTCACCAGTTCTAACGCTTTTTTCACTTCCATATCGCGTATTTCCTTTGGCACTTTCCTCAATTTCAAGCCGTAGGAAATATTATTGTAGACTGAAGTGCCGAACACGGTTGTTTTTTGGAACACAAGAGTGCTTTCCAACCGTGCTTTTTCAGAGTTTTTGAAGTTGACTTTTTCGCCTTGAAAAGTTACTTCGCCTTCTGCAGGGTTTTCGATAAATGCGAGAATTTTCAGCATTGTTGATTTTCCTGAACCGTTAGGCCCCAAAAGGGCTAATATTTCGCCTTTGTGAATTTGCAGGTTCACTGTATCTAATACGATTTTGCTCCCATAGACTTTCGTTATATCTCTTAATTCAGCAATAACCTTCATCTTTTGGCCTCTCTAGACCGTTTCAGTTTGGCATATGGGCTTTTAGCCAATTCGACCAAGTAGTTTGCTCTTTTTAATATAACCACTATTATGTTTATTGTGAAAAGCACCAGCACCAATAATATTCCTAGCGCTATTGCAAGACCGAATTCGTTTATCTGAACATCACGCGCAATAGACGTAGTCATCACACTAGTCTGGTTACCGCCGCCTTCAATGTTACCACCAACCATCAACACTACTCCCAACTCACCTATTGCACGATTAAAGCTGGCAATGTCGGATAGAATTATTCCGTTGATTGCCTCCTTCAAAACAGCTATTTGTGCTTGGGACTCTGAAGCGCCCAGAGTTTGCGCCAAATTCATTATTTCAGGGTCAACTGACTCAATAGCTGAAACCCCGATGCTGACGAGAATTGGCGTTACAAGTATAGCTTGTCCAATAATTATGCCTCCTGGTGTGTAAAGTAACCCCAGAAAGCCTAGGGGTCCGCCTCTTGAAAAGCTGAGAAAAAGAACCAAACCTAAAACCACGGTTGGTAAACCTATCAAAGTATTAAAGAAAGTTTTGATTATGGTTTTTCCTCGAAATTCCTTCATGGCAATTAACATTGCTATTGGTGTGCCCCAGAGAATAGCTAAAATGATGGCTGTTCCAGAAAAAAAGAGAGATCGAAAAACAATCTCGAATACGCCGGGGTCGCCAGAGAATATTAGCTGTAATGCTTGTATTGTGTCGCCGAGTATATCTGCCAAGACTGTGCTCCTCTAAACGTAAAGGTTACCAGCGTCATTTCTGTATTGTGGTGGGCATTCGGAACCATCAAAGAATGCGTAATCCTGTATCCAGCTGACTAAGGGTTGCGGAGCGTTATCCTTCAAGGGCTGCACTCCCTTGTGAAAGAGACTTTGCCCATATGTATCTACACCGTAGTCATTCATTAGCTGTTGGGTTTCAGATGAAACTAGGTACTCAATAAAGTTCATTGCGTCATCGAAGTTTATTTTATCGTGAAGTGACTGATTTGCTGCTACTGTATTTTTGTTTACTGCCATCACGCTGTAAACGTTAAGCAACGCTTGTTCTTCTACTATAAGAGCTTCTATTTCTATGGAACCGTCTGCATGGAATTTCAGGTATGTCCCAATATCCGCGAGTGTATATGCGTTCTTTTGGTCAGCTATAGTCAAGGTTGCGCCCATTCCTTGACCTGTGCTTGCGAACCACACTTCATTTGAAAGTTCTTCGTAGTCATAACCTGCTGTTGTCCAAAGGCTCTTCTCTTTGGAGTTTGTGCCCGAGTTGTCGTCTCTAGAAGCCCAGATTTGCGTTTGTCCTGACTGGTCAGGCATATTTCGTCCATATTCTACTATGTGGAACAGAGCGTCCTCTACGGTGAGTCCTGAGATTTGCGCTGGGTCGTCTGCTGGTCCAACAATGGTGAAGAAATTATATGCTATAATTTTTCTATTCACGCCGTAACCGCCCTCAAGGAACTTTAGTTCCGTTGAGGGTGCATGAACAAGCACCACATCAACATCACCGTTCTCCGCTTGTTGGATGGCTACGCCGGTTCCCACAGCAGTTATTTGTAGGTCAACGTTATGTGTTGCTTCGTAGTCTATCTCAATTAGATTTAGCAAACCAGTGTCGTATAGGCTTGTGGTTGTTGAGATGAATAGTCTGCGTTTTGAGAAGTAGTTGAAGTATACTAGTGTGCCTGCAACCACGATTATGGTAGTTAGTACTGCGACTATTAACATTTTTTGCCATGCTTGCATGTTTAAACACCGTTATGCATCGTCATTCATATCATTAGCCTTATAAACGTTACCGTGATTAATTTCAATTGAATGCTTCCTCATAAAAAGCACAAACCATCTTGCAAAGTGTGGATAGAGTATAACGGTACACCTGTGCTTGGCAAGGGTGGGGCTGAAATTCTCAGAGCAATAGGAACCGAGCACTCCATTTTGAAAGCTGCTGAAAAGCTAGGGATGTCCTACCGTTACGTTTGGAACTACATGCAGAAAATTCAGAAAGCTATTGAATCGCCAGTTGCGGTAACTTTCAAGGGTGGCAAATCCGGAGGCGGTGGCGCTAGGCTAACCGAGTTGGGGCAGAGTTTAATAGAGGAGTATCAGCGCGTGGAGGGGCGCATGAGTGAGGTACTTGCAGACCAAGAGCATTGGGGGGTATTAGGACTGAAAATTAGTGCCCGAAACCAACTAAAAGGAAAAGTAGTCTCTATAGAAGAAGACGGAATAACAGCTAAAGTCAAAGTCGAAATTGAAACCCCCGCAGTAGTCACTTCGGTAATAACGAAAGA
>SMYP01000008.1 GCA_007050895.1 Candidatus Bathyarchaeota archaeon
GGAGATTTTATGTCTGGAATTATTATTCTTTATTATAGTCAAACTGGAAACACAGAGAAGATGGCTAATGCTGTAGCTGAAGGCGCTAAAACCGTTGGTAAACTTGACGTAGAGTTAACATATCATGTTGATGCTGAAGCTTTGCCGAGTTTTGGTGCTTTACTTCTTGGCGCACCAACATATCACCATGATATACCAATTGACATGAAGAAGCTTTTTGAAGAAGCAGCAGCAAAAGGAGTAAACCTGAAAGGGAAAGTGGGCGGCGCTTTCGGCTCATACGGCTGGAGTGGCGAAGCGCCAAAGTTGCTTCTTGAAATCATGAAAAATAAATTTGAAATGCAAGTAATTGAACCGCCATTGCTAGCGAGATATGTCCCAGACGCAGGTATGCTTGATAAGTGTCGCGATTTTGGAAAACGCGTTTCCGAAACCCTTATTCATCAAACTTGATATGTTCTAAAAAGGAGGCGAAGGAAGTTGAGTTCAAAAGCGGAAAATGACCTAATTGCCTTTATAAGACAGCAGATCGTTGTCGAGAAAGAAATTGTGAATTCACTTAACAAAGGAGTAGCTAATATAGTTAACCCCCCAGTTAAAGGAGTCCTGAAAGGAATATCTTTAGACTCAATGAAACACGCGGAGCTATATTCTGCGGCTCTTACATTATTGACAAAGACTTCTCAAGCGTTGACACAGGAAGACCTTGACGCTCAACGTGCGCTTGTGGAAAAGCACATAAAATTAGAGGCGGAACTTATCAAGAAAATAGAGATTAAACTTGTCACAGTCGAAGACAGAAAGGTCAAATTCCTTCTAGAATCGATATTAATTGACGAGAAAAGACATCACGCCATGCTGAATCTTGTTCTGGATATAATTGTTCATGGAGAAACAATAACTGAGGGCGACTGGTGGCAACTGTTATGGGAAAATGCGCCGTTCCACGGAGCTCCAGGCGGCTAGTCATCTAAACCTCTTTTTTCAAATCACTTGACTGCGTTTCTAAACTAAGGAAAGCAAGAAGGTATACGATTCTATTTTTTTGTAGAAAAGGAATGGTCTATTCCACATAATGTTCATCACGTGAATATATCCGCGAAGGAATTTTGAATTTTCCTTGAGATTAGAATGCCTATTTTGCTGCTTTTCCAAAACTATCCAGATGCCTCGGTTTTACTTAGGAAAAATGTCTTCTGTTTTAACCTTGGTTGTGGATCTACGATTTTTCATTGCTCAAAACTTGTTCTGAAGAGTTCCATGTTTCCTCGACCAAGTTTTGAAGGTCCTGCAATAATGTAGCTATTTTTTCGCCTTTAGCGGTTAGATTGTATACCTTCGGAGTTTTTCTTGTGAAAACGAGTTTCTTTCCTTTTAACCCTCTCAAGTACTTGTAGATTCTTCTAATCGAAAGCTCTGTTTTTCTTGCTAGTTTCCTAGCTGCGATTCCTTCTTCGGGAATGCTGTCATAAATTTTTTTCTCGGTTACATAGAGTGCCTCTTTTTTTGGGTCGCGTTTAGACTTAAAGAAAAACACGTAGTCTTTTTCTTCAGGGGTTTCTATTAATCCTGCCGTTTTCAGCCGTTTTAGAACTCGAGAGGCAATTCTTGGCGATATTAAGGCTTCTATCTCTTGGAAGGTCTTAGGTCCAGTGAGCAGATTAATGAGAAGCGTTTCTTCATAGCATTCGGAATGAGCTGGCAAAACTTTAATGAATTCGGGAAAATCTTCAAGAAGCTCGGTGAGTCTGCCCCCAAATATAGTTGCGTAGTATTCTTCTCGAGCTTCTGCAGCTAGTCCCACACTTATTAACGGACGTAAATATTCTTGGCTGATTGTATCCTGGCTGTGAGTGTAACCCGCTCTTTTGAGTTCCTGCTGAAGTTGGTTCACCGAATAGCGCCCTTTAACAATTGAGTATAAAATGTGCAGTCTTGTTTCATTTTTCAAGACATTAAGCAGTTCTTTTATGAAATTCGGGTTATCCATGGTTTCGCGCAGTCTTCTAAGCTCGTTTTTCAGTTTCCAAACATTACACCGAGTTATACATTTGAGCGGTGTTAATGGCGCGCAATTTCTACATTCAGCGTCCAGTGTGCGGACCATTTCTACCAAACCAGTGCTTTTTGATGTGCTTTTAGGCGGAGATGCTACCGCTCTCATTTGATTTTCCCCTTTGACGGTGTCCCGACGGGAAGGAGTGAGAGATTGGGTGAAAAAGACCTTAAAGGAGATATGCCCGTCATGACACGCGTCATAAAATATGACATGCGTCATATTTATATACATTTCTAACAGAAATAGACGAATTGGTGGACTATAATGTTGCTACCGTGCGAAGTAGGTGTTCAAACAGTTTTGCCTGCGATAAGAGCCCTAATGGCCCGAACCATTATGGAAAAACACATGATGAAAGAAAGACAGGTCGCAGCGCTCCTTGGCTTATCCCAATCGGCAATAAGTAGGTATACAACAAAAAATAGAGGAAACATAATAACCATTGAAAACGTACCTGAAGTACAATTGCTCATAGACCAAATTATAAATCTACTCCTATATGGAAAACCCCACCAAACCACAGAAATTCTAGAACTCCTATGCAAAACATGCAAAATAATACGCGAAAAAGGGCTAATGTGCGATCTCTGTCAGAAGAAAACCCGCGAAAACTTGACTGACGTATGCGCTTTTTGTCGTTCAACCTAACTCGAGATTAAATTTTTAAAAACTAACTATCAAATTCCTATAATATTTGGGAAGAGAGCAATTGAGCCAAAGCGAGATTGAAGAGATACTTACAAAATATAAAATCATCGCCGTGGTAGGTCTATCCAGAGAACCTGATAAGGATAGTCACCGAGTAAGTGCATATTTGAAAGCACATGGCTTCCACATAGTACCCGTAAATCCTTTTGCAGATGAAGTGCTTGGAGAAAAAAGCTATAGAAACCTCCTTGAAATCCCGCCTGAACTTCAAAAAACCATAGAGATAGTTGGAATTTTCCGAAGGTCTAAGGATGTGCCGTCCATCGTAGATCAAGCCATCAAACTAAAATCACTGTACGGACACCCGCTAGTGGTGTGGATGCAGTTAGGAATAGTCAACGAACAAGCTGCTGAGACAGCAAAAAAAGCTGGATTAACCGTGGTTATGAACAAGTGTATGATGATTGAACATAATCGAACTTTGTAGTTCAAAACGTGTCCTTTTCTATGCGATACCACCTAACACTAATGAAGCAACAGTTGCAATAATCACGATGGCTAAGGTTTCAAATAATGTTACTTTCCAGTTCACACGCGTCTTTTTTGAACGGTAACGAACTAGAAAAATGCCAACTATAACGGCGACTATAGTTAAAGACAGGATAGCATCAAGTGGACTAGGCAAAGCGATGTAGGTTATTATGGGTATGCTACCTGCCACAAATGTAGTAATGCCGCAGATTATTGCAGCATAAAGGTTGGACCGGTGTATCTCTTTATCCAGCAGAACAAAGAGTTTCTTTATTAGAAACAGTGATTTGTCTCGCTCTTTCTTGTCTGGGATGTCGCTTACACTGTAATTCATCAGGTTCTGCAGGGTCATAATGTCCGCTAGGTCTTCTGTGATGCCGCCCAAGAGGAAACTGGAGAAATTAGTTATTGCAACTGCGCTGAGGGTCAGGAAAGCCGCGAAAATCGTTAGTTGAGGTCCCAAGGCAGCGATGAACGCGGATAATATTACAACTATTCCCGTTATAGAGCCGTCAACTAGGCCCGCTACAATTTCCATGATGGGTTCCTTCTTTAAAAGAAGGCTCTCCCACTCTTTGCTCATTCTTTTGCCTTGCTTGGTTAACTTAACATCGCCATTAAATTCTGTGATTAGCCCTTCGGAAGACATTTCCTTCAAAGCTTTCTCAAGTTCATTCATTTCTATACAAGTGTAACTTGAACAAACTTTGTCTATGCGACGTTTAAGCATGGTCTTTCGAATTTTATTGCCCTTGGCGAGATTTAACAGGACAACAACTCTTATAACGTCAGGCAATTCTTGGATTTCAAACGACACGCAACAATTCACCGTTGCACACGCAGAAAGCTTTATTCACACTAATAACTCTTTTGCGACCATTCGAAACCAAATAACCTTTTAAACGACATTAATTTCAAGCTGTGCAGGGTATAGACTAAAATCACGGAAAATCCACTATTCGAAAGGGAGGCACAGGTTTTATGGGCTCAAACTACGATGAATGGGATCAGATCTACCGCAGATACAGGCTGGAATCCTTGGGATGGGAGCTTGGCAAACCCAGGCCAGTTCTGGTTGAGTTCGTTGAGAAAGGGCTAATAAAGAAGGGCAAGACATTGGACCTTTGCTGCGGAGCTGGAACTAATACGGTTTACCTTGGAGAAAAGGGTTTCGAAGTAACAGGCATAGACATTTCGGAGAAAGCAATGCAATATGCTAAAGCGAAAGCAGCGCAAGCTAACGCACATGTAAATTTTGTTATCGAAAACTTTGTTGACCTAACATTCGGAAATGAAGAGTTTGATTTTGTTTTTGATATGGGCTGTTTCCACCACGTAAAACTAGCGGATAGGCAAAAGTTCATAGAGGGCGTTCACCGTGTTCTGAAAAAAGGCGGAGACTACTTGCTTACGTGCTTTAGCCACAAAAACGGTCCCGGCTGGAATCACTTCACAGAGAAACAGTTGATCAACCTTTTTTCAGGCTACTTCAAAATAGACGAGATCCGACATATTTCTTCGATCGAAGGCGACGGGGTTAAACGTTATTTCTATACGCTTTGGATGAAAAAGAAAAGTGATTTGGCAACTAGTTAGCTAAAAGTGAACGCTGATGGGCAGAGCTTGTTTAGAACGCACGTTTCACATTGGGGTTTCCTTGCGTTGCATTTGCGTCTGCCGTGAAAAATTAGCAGGTCAGTGATGCGCATCCACTTGTCCTTTGGAACAATATTCATCAAGTCTCTTTCTATCTTATCTTGGTTGCTGTTTTCGGTCATCCCAAGCCTCTGAGCTAGCCTGCTCACGTGAGTATCAACGGCTACCCCGGCTATTATACCGTATGCGTTGTATAAAACGATGTTCGCTGTTTTCCGTGCAACTCCTGGAAGTTCAACTAACTCCTTCATAGTCTTGGGAACCTGCGACTTATACTTGTCAACCAGCATTTTGGCTGATTTTTTCAAGTTCTTGGCTTTATTATGGTAGAAACCAGACGATTTAATGTCTTGCTCCAGTTCAGTCAAATCGGCATTTGCGTAATCTTTAGCGGTTTTGTATTTTTGGAATAGTCTTGGCGTTATCGCGTTGATTTGTTCATCAGTGGCCTGGGCGGAAAGAATTGTAGCTACCAAGAGCTCCAAGGGATTGGAGTAATGTAATGCGATTTCGGCGTCCGAATGCTCTTTTTCGAGCAGTTCCATGATTTTCAGCACTCGCACCTTGGATTCGAGATTTACTTCGGTTTTCTTCACCACTAACCCCCTTCTATAAGAGTTATTTTCTTTCTACAAAAACTTTTACTGTTAACTATTCAAACATATTGTGAGGTGAAGTTATGAGTATGAAGCTTAGAGTGGATGGTCAAGAAATCCCCCTTAATGAATTTGTGGAGAAGATTCTGAGCGGATCAAT
>SMYP01000116.1:0-1147 GCA_007050895.1 Candidatus Bathyarchaeota archaeon
AGAATAATATCTCTTTAGGAGAGCCTAGTAAAATACCTATTTGCGATGGCTAATAAAAATGAATATATCTATACCTCATTTGAACATATTTAAATATTTAACTTACCTTTTTAACTAAATGACAACCTTGTTGGAAGGTAGTTGTGATGAAATCATTTTCTAATGAAGCTTATTACTTATTTTTCTCTACTCTCGCGAATAGAACCCGCTTAGCTATTATAGATGTTTTGAAAGATGGGCCTAAAACAATCTTGGAGATTTCACAAGCTATAGATCAAGAAGAAGAAATAATCACTAACAATCTCAAGCCGCTTGAGAATTGCGTTATAGTAAATTCTAAGAAATCAGGCGCGGAATACCTCTTCTACTTAAATAAGGAAATAGTTGAACCTCTTTCGGACCTGTTATCTTTTCACGTTACCAAATACTGTCCCGGGCTTGAGAAATGTATTTCCTCACAAAAACTTAGAGAGTATATGAAACAAGAAGCCGCAAAAACCACATATATTGAACATGGATAAGCAATTCTGGATCTTCTTTTAGCCTCTTCGCTTCTTACTATTCAAGGCATATTCTACATAGTTTTGCTTATTATAGATTAGTAATATCCGATTGATAATAGATCAAGTACATCAATACATACTCGCAAATCGGCGGACCCCTTTAAGAATTCATGCTCGACCTAAAGTATGCTACTTTTCTTGGAAAAACTACGAATCAAGAATGGGTCCTCAGCACCATTGCCAGCTGATCTTTCACTTAAATGTAATATTATTGCTGAGTCTCTTGTTGTTGTATTATAGCAACAACATAGCATTTTATACTTTCAAAGAGGATTAATAAATGAAATATTTTGGAAAGGAGATGAATTAATGAATTTTAGTGAATTGAAAGACCAAGATGTCTTTGTAGACAACCAGAAAATTGCGAAAGTTAAAGATGTAGTAATAGACTCGGATGAGTGGAAAATAACCCACCTTGAAATTGAACTCACCAAGGAGGCAGCTGAAGAAATACTTGGAGCTACATATGCCGTGAAAAGCGTGCGAAATAGGCTAGCTATTTCAGCCTTGGAAAAGGGAATGGCTTGCTGTACAGATATGGGCGTCGAAATAAAAGTTTCGAAGAAGCAACTTCACATATATCT
>SMYP01000116.1:1247-5543 GCA_007050895.1 Candidatus Bathyarchaeota archaeon
CATTAGCTGACACAACTATGAATGACAACGCCATAATGGTTTTTACTGGAGATACCATATTCGTCGGCGATGTTGGACGCACAGACTTATACGGTCCAAGAGAGACCTTGAGACTTTCAGAAGCTCTCTATAATAGCATATTCAACAAGCTATTGCCCTTGGGCGATGGTGTGATCTTATGTCCTGCTCATGGTGCAGGGTCAGTGTGTGGCGGAGCGATAAGCGAACGAGAATGGAGTACCATAGGTTTAGAGCGTCTCAAAAACCCGATGCTTCAAAAAACACATGACGAGTTTATCATGTTCAAGGTTGGCGAGCGTTTGGAACGCCCGCCCTATTTCAAAAAGATGGAACAATACAACCTTGAAGGTCCACCTTTATTGGCAAACCTGCCAAATCCTCCCCCACTATCGCCTGTTGAATTTCAGAAACGTATCAACCAAGGCGCTCAAGTTGTTGATACACGTGCGCCTTCAGCTTTCGGGGGTTCTCACATAAAAGGTTCCTATAGTATTTGGATGGAAGGGCTTCCAGGCTATGCTGGTTGGGTGTTGTCCTATGATAAACCTGTCCTTCTTGTGCTGGAAAGCAGAAGACAATTGGAGACAGCTATTTCTTACTTGGTTAGGTTGGGTTATGATCAAATAGGTGGTTACCTCTGCGCAGGCCTCGAGGCTTGTGGCCTAGAATCTTGGTATACGAGTGCTTTCCCTTTCGAACACTTAGGTTTGCTTTCTGTTCAGGAACTGAAAGATAGGCTTGATCGCGGGGACAATTTTACTGTGCTGGATGTAAGAACCGATAGGGAATGGAATGAGGGTCATGTTGAGAATGCTCTACATGTTTACGTTGGTCATATCCAGAAAAGACTAGACAAGATTCCGGAAAATCAACCTGTTGCATTCATCTGTAGTGTGGGCAATCGAGGTAGTTTGGCCGCTAGTATTTTGCTGCGAGCAGGTCGACGAGAAGCATATAATGTGTTAGGTGGTATGACGGCATGGCAAGAAGCTGATTACCCCATAATTGCCCTCAAAACCTAATTTGGACATATTCTTCACGTAGAGACTAAACCTGCGGTAACGTACCAAGCAACTTCTCCTTTGTCTATCTTGTTTCTAATTCACTCTAAGTGAATCAAGCTTTCGATAGTACTTGCAAGGAAAAAATGGGGAAGATTACTTTAGATTTTACTGTACTTTTACCGTTTCCTTAGCATTAGGACCACCAATAGCCCGATTGCTATGATCGCAACTATCGCAGCTGAACCTAAACCTAACACGTACATGTCCGTCATCGTAGCGGGCGGTTCTGTAGGCGGTGGTGACGGCGTTGGGGATTCTTCTACAGTTATGGCGGTTACTGCTGATGATGGCCAGTAAGATTCTGACCCAGGGAAAGTAGCATAGACTGTATATTCACCTGGAACCAGTGGAGTGAACGCTAACTTGTAAAAGCCATTGCTGGTTATGGCAGTGCCGACGTCGTAATAGTTGCCGTTAGGGTCAAGTACCGTTATGGTGACATCAACGCCTATTGATTCTGTAGGTTTAGGCTGTTGCATATAGACATATTCCATCCACGCAGACATGTTCTCGTCACCAACAACAGGAACTCCATTGGGAAACCTTGCAGTCTGAATATATTCCTCCGTGCCTGGAGAAATATCTGTAACCATGCCCTCCACTAGTATGCTATCGCCGTTAACTGAAACCTTTGGCGACGCCGAAACCGTAGTGGCACTTGGACCTTTGCCGTAACAGTATATCTGATTGTCGTAACTGTTCCACTCGATCATGTATCCGTCTGCGTGAGCAGCATTAACTCTACCGTTAAAACTCAATATGCTCCAAATGAGTGATCCATCTGTGCAATTTATGACAAGTCGTTGGGCACCAGGAAACAACGGTGGATTATACATATGGCTTTCTGAAACGAAGAGCTTTCCATCACATATGCTTGAGGTGTACCAAAGCGGATATATCCCATATCCAGTTTCGTATCCAGCGGGCCTAGGTTCAAAAGTCCATACTATTTCTCCTGTTTCAAGGTCAATTGCATTTATGTAGCCGCCGAAGTCGTAAATATAGATTTTACCGTAAGCAATTTGAGCAGACCGTGAAATAGCGCTCCAAGCGTTTCCTGGAAGTTTAATTGGACCCCAAATCAAAGACCCATCATCAAGGGAGTAGCCATATGCCTCATTCAAATCTTTATTATGCATGACATAGTAACCATCACGCGCAGCAACGATGCCAAAGTCTTCGTATTTCGGTATTGTCTGGTTAATTGGTCCCCAGAGTTTCTCCCCTGTTTTTGCGTTGTAGCCTGCTGTAATCTGGTAACCATAGCTGAGTGCGACAAACATGCCACCTGGAGCATAACGAAGGAGTATCACATCATCTGTTCTTGCTGCGACACCCAATGAACCGCCGATAGGTGTAGTTCCAATCGTTGTTGGGAGTGGAATTGACCATTCAATTCCAGTAGCCCAATTATAGGTGCCGCTTGGTCGAATAGTAATTTGGTCGAAACTAGCACTCATCATTAGTCTAGTTGAATTCCATTTGACAAGGTTGCCGCCTGATGTATAGTATGCTACTAGAGTTCCCTCTTGCTCTGTATCAAAATCCATTAGAAACGATGGGTTTTGTATGCCCGTTATGTTGAATATTAGCACACCGGTCATCGGGTCATATACGTTGAAGAAGGTTGGTGTCTGGAAAAATCCCGCTGATTCGCAGGCATACAGGAATGCCCATGATCCATACTCTTGAATTGAATGATACCGCAATATTTGACCCATTCTAAGTACTTCATTGCCTGTTTCGCCTGCAGATCTAGTCCATAACATTTTTCCTGTATGTATGTCTACAGCTTTCCAGCTTGCTTTTGCCGCGTTTGGACCTGCAAATTCAGTGTAATAGAGTATGCCGTTTAGAATTATTGGTTCGAAGAAATTCGTGGCTATTGTGGTAGACATGTATTGACTCATCTGGTCAGCACTGATAGGTCCTCCTACTTGACCTCCAAAATGCGTAGGCTTTGTCCACATTATGTGACCCGTATTTGGTGCTGTACTGTAAGGTTGGAAGTTACCCATTGCATCATACGCGCCAGTAGTGGCAAATATTGCCGGTGCGAGTCCAAACCAGCTTCCGCCTATTTGTGACCATGCATAGTTTGTCGCATAAATTGGGCGAGTCCAATACTCGGTTGGGAGTGGTGGGCTGGAATATCTTGGTATTTCTTCCTCTTGCACTAAAAGCGTAACCTCTTCGCTTTCAGAAGGTTCATAGACTACTCCTTGGCTCGCGATTTCTTGTCCAGGGTAATATGCTTTTAAAATGTATTCGCCTATTTTATCGGGAGTGTATGAGAACCAAACTCCTCCTGTGGCATCGGAATCTCGTTCACCAAGAGTTGATGTCTGTCCATCTGGTGTTGTTACTTCTACTCTTATGTCTTGATACATAACTCCAGAACCGCCCAGCCCTGCTCCTATTGGCGGTTTACTTAGAAAGGCGTTCACTTGTACTTCCTGGCCTACTCCTATCGGGTTGGGTGCCGCGTTTAGTAGCAGGAATGTTGGAAGCACTTGAGCTTGAGTGGTTGGCAAGATGGTTGCAATTGCCATGGTCGTGGTCAATATCAGCATTAAAATGATTGCTGTTGTTTTTCTTTTGTGTTTTACGAATTGCATGCTTTCTTCTTTTTCTCCTTTATTCTGTGAAGAAGCCTATGCAAAAAGACTGTTAATATAATGTTGTAGGTAGATATTCTACCAGCACCAAAAGAATTAAAACTAAAATCATAGACATGTATAAATGGTATTCGCAAAGCCTTCAAAGAAGGGATTTGGTTGAAACTTCGGAATTACGAAATCCAAACCCTTAACGAGTTAGGTCTCAGTATTTTGCAGGCAAGAGCATATTTAGCTCTTGTTCGTTTAGGCTCTGCCAAGGTTAAAACAATCTGCAAGTTTTCTAATGTGGCAAGGGCAGATCTGTATCGTACATTGAACAGCCTCCAAGAATTGGGTTTAGTGGAGAAAGTTATTGAAGTTCCTTTTAAGTTCAGGGCAATCCCGATGGATCAAGGGTTGGTTTTACTTTTAAAACGCCGCTCTGAAGAAGAGAAAAGGATTAGGTCGAAAACATTGTATTTGATACGCGACTTTAAGAAGAGCGGTAATTCTGAATTTTCTGAAGCAAATGATTCAAAGTTTGTTTTAGTGCCAAGTGGGAACTTATTCATAGCTAGAGTGAAAACGGCTATTGATCAGTCCATTCTCGG
>SMYP01000030.1 GCA_007050895.1 Candidatus Bathyarchaeota archaeon
TTCAGCAGAAAAATGGTGTTGACGGAATTAAGTTGGGTGGGTTGAGCTTTAATCCTCTAAATTTGGCAAAAATTCAATAATTCTAGCAAGCCGTTTAACTAACGCATATTCAAACTTCTGGTCATGTTCTATATTCACAAGTTGCACTGGCCTTCCCATAATGAATTCAATAGCTGGCAGATTTATAGCAATTCTCTTTGCTTACACTTCGAACTTCGAAGTGACCGAGTTTTTTTTTCCGCAATTTTAACATTTTAATGTAATTTTTTTAACTTTTTTATCCTAAAATTGAAGGTTATAATCCTATCCCGCATCAGAAACAACGTTTTTTTGTCTGATGCAATGCTTTAATTGATTAGCTCTATTACAACAGCCTTTGTGATTGTCGAATTCTGGACAGCTAAAACAGCTAGTGGCTTGGTTATCCATTAACTCTAACTTCCTCATATTGGGGGCGTGCCATATTCCACAATGCACTCTCGGAATAATTATTTGAAAGCGTTAATTTGTTTTGTGTTTCAAATTGACTACGTCATTCCAGAATGAGGTTGGCGTGCATTGCTTATTTTTCATTTTTACGTTTGCAAGAACACTTGAAATGTTTGGAAATGAAATAAAAGTAAAGTGTATTGGCATCATTGTTACTCTGATGTCTGAGGTTGGCGAAAATGAAAAATATCACCTTTGAGATAGTTATTCTTTTGGGAGGATGAGAATATAGTGGAAAGTGTTATGGTTGAGTATGTGAAGGGAGCTCCACCTGATAGGTGGCACTGGTGCAAGAACTGTACACAATATCCACTAGTTGTCTACAATCGGCGTTCAAAAAGACCAGATCATGATCTCTGTGATCAGTGTAAAGCAAAAGAAGACAATCAAAACTGTACAACCTGAAAAGATATGCAGAATGATACGTGCTTCTCACTTGAGTCACTAAACACTGCATCTTCTAGTTTTACCCAAGTTATTTTAGGTTAATTGTATATTTCTATCGGGCTATGTTTTGTAGGTTTTCTAAAGACAACAAATCGCAAAATTTAGGAATCAGTCAAGAAGGTCGTTATAGAAGGAGCAAAGTTTGGTAAGAACAGGCTCACAATTTACAAAAAGGAGGAGGGGCACTAAAGTAACTAACTTTTGGAAGGAAGGGTATTAAGGAAACAAAAAGGTAGTCAAAGAAGTGAAAAGAAATTGCCTATCTTTTGTTTAATGCACTACCTTTCTTTATTCCAATTCTATGATTTTTAGAAAACAGATAAAATTTCCACAAAGTTATTAGAACTGAATCTTTAATAGATTCAATAAGTCTGATATGGTGTTTCCAGAATGGTGCCTTTTTTCAATTTAAAAGAATCGATTATTGAAGCATTAAACGCCTTAGGCGGTTCAGGTACAGCAACTGAAGTACGGAACTATATCAAGTCAAAATACGGAAAAGACTGGCGAGAAATTGGTAAAATAATGGACGACTTGTGTGAGGAGAGCAAGTCTTCCTTTTTCCTTCCAACCGACAGGGTGCTTACGAAAACTGGGCAAGGCAAATACTCCATAAAAAAAATCGTTGTTCCTGACCTATCAGAAATGAATACGCAACACATGGAAACATTATCTGAGTTAGGACTAGATCGAAAGGTTTTCAGTTTCAGAGGAGCTGAAGAAATTCTGAGGAGAAAAGGTCAACTTACTACTATCATGCAGGCTGCTTCCCTGACAGACCTTTCATCAACTAATAATCATGATAAGATACAGCATTTTCTTCATAAGAACATGTGGGACGTCGAGGTATCGCTGTTTCCAGTGGCAGCTTACAAGCTTGATGCATTTAAAGAGAAAACAGCAATTGAGATTGAAAGGTCATTTATCGACGTGATACATAGGTCCTTTTTCAGATGTCTTTTGGCTTATGCAAAAAACCAATTAGATGTATTAGTTTTCATAATTCCCACCTACAAGGAACCCAAATTTGAAAGCGTGAAAAGAGACTTGCAAGTGTTCAAAGAGGTAATTCCTTACCCAGTTTACTTGGTAGGTGTTACCCCTCTCAGCACTGGTCAAATCTAGAATGTTTTAAAACTTAGGAAAAGAAATGATTTCTCTAAAGCAACGCCTATTTTCATTATGAATTGCCTCTGGTTCAACATATGAGAGGAGGAGACAGTCTGCTGAGCAACAGTCTTCGTTTATTCTCCAAGTATTCTTCTAAATGCAGGGAACATTTCCGCCGCGCGCTCGCGCATCAACAATTCATAATACTGATAGATTATGCCAACTGATAGCAGGATGCCTGTTCCTGTTCCGAATACGCCTAGGAAATCCGCAATTCCTGCTATTAAACCTACTATTATTCCCCCGAGAACTGTAACTACTGGAATATATCGTTTGAGAATCGCTTGTATGGGTCTTCCAGAACGCCTGTAGCCTGGAATTTGCATGCCTGAATCCATAAGTTGCTTCGCTACTTTGTCTGGTCCGAGACCACCCACTTCAAGCCAAATTAGAGAGAAAACCGCACAAAATCCCACAAGAATCGCTAAGTATACGGCGGCTCTTATTGGTTCAGCTGCTGTGCTAACGAGGTCATTCGGTGGAGTTACAAAGTAAGCAAGCCCTCCAACAGGCGTAACGCCACTGGTTGTCCTGTTGTAGTCACCTATGATTTGGAAGAAGAGGTTCGTTCCTGGAGGTGGTGCTCCCATTTGACTCCAGAGAAGCTGAGAGAAAAAGTAGACGTTAGCGAAAAGCGCTGACGCAAAGATAACTGGAAGGTTAGAAACGTACAAAAGCTTGATTGGATAACGGCTGCGGAAGCCTTTATACCCAGCGTAAGTCATGGGCAACTCAACCCTAACACCTTCTAAATAAATTATCACCAAGAAGGTGACAATTGTCGCGATAAAACCCACAAGAGAAGGATATGCACCTAAGCCAAGCACCCAATCCGTTACAGTCTGTCCCCCTCTTAGAAGCAAATCAAGTGATCCCACGAATAAGCCGGTTCCAGGATTAAACGTCTGCCAGAGAATGTTCTGTGCAACTCCAGCCATAATGAAGAGGCTGATTCCGCTACCCAGACCCCAGCCTTTTTGAACGAGTTCATCCATCAACATCACAATTATTCCAGCGCCTATAAGTTGAAGGAATATAACTATGACTGTTGGTCCTGCAAGGGTGCCATACATACCGCTTATTATGTAGGCAGAAGCTTGAATTCCAGTGAGAAGTATGGAGAAGAATTTGCTGGCCACCGTGAATAAGCCTCTGTCTTGAGAGTCTGACATATCAGCTTGTATGATAGCGGAGCCAACTAGTAGCTGCAGTATTAAGCCTGCAGTAACTATGGGACCTATACCGAGTTCCATGAGTGTACCGCGGTTTGAAGCGAAAATCACTCTCAAGGAACCATAATATTCTTGCACATCTCCGCTGATTCCGTAAAGGGGTATTTCGGTCATAACCAAGTAAACGATAAGGACAAGTGCGGTCCAGAAGATTTTTTCATTGAAGCCTACTTTGCGCTCAGGAACCTTGATTTCAGGCAGAATTCTTGCGAGCGGTCTGAAGAGGCTTAGGAATCTTCCGGCCATTGAGTGAAATTACTCTCCGTTTTCCTTGGACTGGGCTAGTACTTGTCCGCCAGCTTTCTTTATTTTTTCTTCTGCAGTTTTAGAGCAGACAGGTACAGTTACAGTTAAGGGTTTTGTGATTTTACCGGTGCCAAGAAGTTTAGTGTACCCTAGGCTAGTTAGGTTCACGTGTGTTTTGCCGTTTTCTTTTTCTGTCGAGATCATGGATATTTCTTCGAGTTTGGCGACGTTGATGATTTTTTCTTTGCGTTTAAGGCTTTGGGGTGAAGTGAACCCATGTTTGCCGAAATAGTCTGGTTCGTGGGTTGTAACATAACTCCAGAGGTGTTTATGGCGTCCTACTTTTCGCTGACCCTTCGAACCTGCATCTCTGTGTTGGCCGATTCTACCGTAGCCATGTGTTCGGCTGCCACGCATCTTTCTCGTTTTTCTTTCTTTATGAGGCATTCTAATCAGCTTTTTTGTTTATTGTTTCTTTTTTTTGAAGTTTGATTTCAAGCACACCGTTTTTGAAGGTAGTGCTGATGGCGTTTGGAACAACTACCTTGGGAAGATTTAAGCTTTTATAGTACCTGCGGTTTTTCGCTTTGGCTGATAGCGTTATTTTCTGGTCTTTCACATGTATTTTCAGGGTTTCCTTATTAAAGCCTGCGATTTCCGCGACTATAGTTATCCACTTTTTCTCTTGAAAAATATCAATAAGCGGTTTGGGATCCTTCCATTTGCGTCTGGCATAACTTTGAGTAGATCTGTAATGCTGCGGATAAAGTTTCCTTGAAGTGCGCATGTTTTCAACGCGCTGGGTTTTAGAGTGGCTTTCAGTGTCATCCCTAATTTGACCGTTTAAATCCAGCCACTTTAAGTGCTTTCTGCTTCGACGCCACTTCATGCTCAAGATTCTTTCTCCTAAATACAAAGGCATTTCCAACCTAACTATAAAATGTATCGCACAAAAAGCAAAAATAATCGCTATGCTCCAGAAAGCTCAAAACGAAAAATTGGTTAGCAAGCCTCTTACATTAACTGACAGTAACTTCAATATGGAAGTAGCAAAACACAAGTTAATTGTTGTTGATTTCTGGGCTCCATGGTGTGGTCCTTGCAGAATGGTTGACCCAATTCTAGAAGAACTGGCAAATGAGTACGCTGGAAGGGTAGCATTCGGTAAGTTAAATGTCGATGAAAATACAATTATCCCGCGCAGATTCGGAGTTCAAGGTATACCTACATTGATTGTTTTCAAAGATGGTAAAGCAGTTGACACTCTGGTAGGGGCTTGTCCGAAATCTCATATAGAATCAAAGTTTAAACCATACTTCTAGAAAAGAAAGGTGAACTCTAATATCGAATTTGCATTTTGTGAGGAAATAAAGCTGTTCGGAGAGCAAGAAAAAATCGCAACCTCTAAATCTTTACTTTTATTTGGCGGTTTGACAATTGCGGTTTGGGTTGCGGTAAGCACTTCTGTGTTTTGGGTAATTTACCCGGCATATGGCTGGTTTTTCCGGTCCATCAACTGCCGAACTTCGGCTACATGTCCAATAGGCGCCATTTTTTGTATCGATAATGAAGAGCCAAGTATCGTTGAATCTAATTTTTTTCATGGGTGTGGTGACTGCAAATCAAGGTGTCCAGCTGACGCGGTTAGCTTAAAAAATTGTTAAGTCGTTTTCTGAACTGACTTTGTTTGAGCTTTTTATTTAGGAGCAAACTTACGCAGGATTTCCTATCGTATACTACAGGTCAAATACTCGATAGGCAAATATAATTTGTATCATGCAACTCCATATGTTGTTTTTTTTCGGTTTTTTCCTAAAGTCTTTGGAATATTGCGAGCTAAGCTTTACTAACATTCTTGACTAATTATTACATAAGTATCTTTGTTGAATCTGTAAAGTCTATTTCTTGCCAAAGATTGCTTTAGCGGGAAGCACTATCCCGAT
>SMYP01000148.1 GCA_007050895.1 Candidatus Bathyarchaeota archaeon
CCCATGCGCTGCATCATGCGCCTTTGTTCTCGAGGATTCATACGTTTATGCATAACAGATCGCTTCCACAAACTATTCTGCAGTAGGGATTCATATACTTAACTTTCTTTGGTGCACCCGTGCCTAACTTTGACTGCAACACCAGTTTTGAAAGCTTTCATCTCTGAGGCAGAAAGCAGAGCTCGTCCAACCGCTAAAACGTGATTGTTCTCGTCTAGAATTATAACTTCATCTTTTGCATGAACTTCGTCATCAGCCACAACAACATGCACAGCAAACACATCGCCACCATCAGCAATAAACTCTGAAACCTCGTTTTTCACTGTGACAAAGCATTTAGTAGAACCTCTATTTTTGGCTAAAAGCCGAGCAGCAGTGATACTTAATGACAGTAAACCATCAGTCGGGCGGAGTGTTGCCAATCTTTCGCCATTTAGGTGCACGTATCGTATCCTACCAGTAGCTTTCGAGTACGATATGTCCACCTTATCTGGAAACAGCTTACCACCTACGCCTTTTCCGAATTGATAGTCTGCTGTGCTTCTGATGCGATTTAGCGCGTTTTCCAAGTGTTTTTCACCAGTATTCCTCTATTTCTGATTCGACAAGTATAAACACTACCGTATAATAAAGACAACTGGGTGAAAAATCGTTGCGATGCGAAGTTTGTGGACGCAAAATCCACGGCGCTCCAATCAGATCCCTAATTGAAGGCGCCAAGCTGACAGTGTGCATTGAATGTTCAAAGCATGGAAGGATAATTAGGGAAGAAGAGATCGAGCCGAGAGTTCCAAAGAAAGCTTTGGCACCTATGCCATTTGTTCAAAGAAAGAAGTCGCAGGCAAAAGTAGACACTACTCAAGAAATAGTAGAAGGTTACGATTCAAAGATTCGTCAAGCACGGGAAAAACTGGGTCTTTCCCACGAGGAGTTGGGTAAGAAAATAAACGAAAAAGCGTCTGTTTTAAGCAAACTTGAGACCGGAAAAATGACGCCCAACAACCAGCTTGTCACGAAGCTTGAACATGTTTTGAAAATCAAATTGCTAGTTCCAATAAAGGAAGAAAAAATCTCACAGGGTTTTCCTAAATCGCCAAATCGGGAAACAACTTTAGGCGACCTGATACAGCTAAACAAGAAAGGCGAGGAGGAAAACAAAGAACGAAAGCAATCATAGTGCAACGACGACTAAGCCACGAAACATCAAGTTTAGAAGAACTCAATAAACTCGCAGAAGCCGCTGGATACACTGTAGTCGCAAAAATGGAGCAACTCAGAACGGCTGATGCCCGCTACCAGATAGGCGCAGGAAAAGCAGAAGAATTGGCCGCGCTTGTCAAGGAAAAAGGAGCGGAAAAACTTCTTTTTGACAATCCACTGAAGTCTGTTCAAGCCTACAATCTAGCAAAAGTCACAGGAGTAGAAGCCGTCGACCGCTTCAAGCTTATACTTGAAATTTTCACAAAAAGAGCCACGACCACGGAGGCTAAACTGCAGATTCAGCTTGCAACGCTCAGGTATGAACTTACTCACGCTAAAGAACGCGTAAGACTCACAAAACTGAAAGAGCAACCCGGCTTCATGGGGCTCGGCGCCTACGAAGCAGATGTTTACTACGATGCCATAAATAGGCAGATTCAAACTATCCGAGGAAAACTCCGGAAAATCCGGGAGAAACGGGTGTTACACCGCGAAAGACGAGCTGAATTGGGTTTTCTATCCATTTCATTAGCAGGATACACAAGCGCTGGGAAAAGTTCATTGTTTAGCGCGTTAACGGAAGAAACAGTGCGTGTGGACAAGGCTTTGTTTACTACGCTTTCAACCACAACGAGACTTGTGGAAATCTCGAAGAGGCATTTTCTTTTGACAGACACCGTTGGCTTCATCGACCGGTTGCCCTTAACGTTGATTGAAGCTTTCCAGTCAACTCTTGAAGAAACCATCTACTCTGACCTCATACTGCTAGTGCTGGACCTAAGCGAGCCCTTAGAGAAAATTGAGAAGAAAAACAACATATGCATGGAAACAATAGAGCGTATAGGCGCGTTAGGCATACCAATTATAACCGTGTTGAACAAGATTGACTTGTTAAATGAGACTGAAACAAAGCGGAAAACTGAATCGTTAAAAGCGAGGATTAAAAACCCGATTCTCATATCCGCATTACAACGGACAAACCTTGAACTATTAAAGCAAGAAATACTGAAAAATCTCGAAGATTACGTCCAGGCGTCATTCTCTGTTCCATTAACCAATGAAACCATGCCTTTCATGTCGTGGGTTCACGAAAGCGCAGATGTAAAAGAGGTAAAGTTCATGAGCGACTCTGTGCAAGTCACTCTTGAGGCAACCCCCTTATTCGTTGAAAAAATAAGAAAACGGGTTGAAGAATTCAATGGAAAATTTGGAACAAAACCCAAGATCAAATAGAAAAGAAACACAGGAAGTTGTCGTGTTAAGGTGGGGTCACCGTCCGCAGCGGGACGCCAGACTTACCAGTCATGTTGCATTAACAGCTCGAGCGTTAGGTGCTTCAGGATTCCTGCTTTCCGACATAGAAGACAAGAAGCTCAAAGAAACTGTGGAGAAAGTTACAGGAAACTGGGGTGGAAAATTCTTTTTTGAAATGGGCAAAAAATGGAAAAGTACCGTGAGAGACTGGAAAATCAAAGGCGGAATCGTAGTTCATTTAACAGTTTACGGAGAGAACGTGCAAACAAGTCCAGTTCTAGACAAAATTCGGCGGACGGGAAAAGATGTTCTGGTGTTGGTTGGAAGCCAGAAAGTGCCAGGCACGTTTTTTTCAGATGACGTATCGGACTTTAACGTGGCGGTTGGAAACCAACCTCACTCAGAGTGCGCAGCTCTTGCTATATTCTTGGACAGATTTTTTAAAGGAAAAGAACTATCCAAGGATTTTAAAAAAGCGAAAATAAAGGTTGTGCCTCAGGAAAGAGGAAAGAAAACGATAGTTGGATGTTAATTTAGATGAAAATTTAAGAAGAGTTTTATTGTAGCATTGCGGTTATTTATGGGGAAAGGAAAACAGAGCATGTTATCAACTATTGATGATGCAACGCTAATGAAAGTTGCAACAGCTATGGGTGAGGAAGAAGCTGTAAAGCTTATTGAGTTTATAAAAAATGTAGATGAAATAACGGATGACGAAATCGCCAACAATACTGGTATCCGTTTGAATATAGTTCGCAGAATTCTTTACAAGCTTTATGATCATTCTCTTGTTAGTTTACGGAGAACTCGCGACCCCAAAACTGGATGGTTTATATTCCATTGGAAACTCCAACCAACTCAACTTGAGGGTTTCATTCTAAGCCAGAAACGCAGGGTTCTTGAGAAACTGGATGTTCGGCTAGAATACGAAAAAAATCATGATTTTTATTGTTGCGACACACCAGGATGCAAACGAATTCCGTTTGAAGAAGCGGTGGAACTGGTTTTTAATTGTCCCACTTGCGGCAAACCCTTGATGCACTGTGAAAACGGAAAATTTGTTGAAAAATTAGCTGCGAAAGTTGAACAGCTGAGAAAGGAACTGGGTGAGTGAAACGCTTCCATCCAGGGAGCAAGCATTACAGATTCTCCGTGAAAACCAATGCTCCAAGAAAGTCATAAACCATTGCATAGCAGTTACTGAACTTGCATTAGAGACCGCAAACATTCTCAAAGAGAAAGGCTTTGAAATTGATATTGAACTCGTGGCAATGGGTGCGCTACTTCATGACATTGGACGATCAAAAACTCACACGGTTCACCATGCAGTTGTCGGAGCTGAAATCGCAAAATCTGCGGGTTTGCCGGACTCAGTGGTTTCCATAATAAAAAGGCACGTTGGAGGCGGAATAATCGACAGCGAAGCGGAAAAATTAGGGTGGCCAAAAGACGGTTACGTTCCAACTTCCCTTGAGGAGAAAATTGTTGCTTACGCTGATAAGCTGATTGAAAAAGGCAAACGAGCTCCGATAGACCTGACGATAGAAAAGCTTTCTGAGGAGATGAAGTATGAGGCGGCTGAAAGAGTGCGAAGACTCTATAATGAAATAACAGATCTTATGGGAGACTGCCCATGACCACGTTGACTTTACTGACGAAAATCAGCGAGAATAGCCAACTAAACCAGGTTCGCAAAGCTGTGGAGACCCTGCTAAGCGGGCTGGAGGTAGAAATAAAAATTTTGGGTTCAGTTGCTGACGGGTGGGTGCAAATAGCTTTTTCAGGTGAAGACGAAGGAATCGCTACGAATTATGTGATTCAAGAGGTAGGTCTCTGTCCAAACAGTTTTGAGAATGTGGAAGAATTTTCAACTATAAAGGGTTACATTCAGAAAATTGGAAAAAACGAGTTAACTGTTGATGTGGGAATTTTTCAGCCGGAAATCGTTTACGCAACCGTTCCTTTGCGCCATTTACAGGATGAGCTTGTAGATGGCAGAAAAATTGCCGCAAGTAAGATTGCTGAGCTTTTTGGTTTCTGTGAAGGCGTACCAGTAAACGTTAAGGTCAACGGCTTAAAATGGAACGACCGCCTAATAGACGTTAAATTGTCAAGCGGGCAAATTATGAAATACATGGTTTGGCGAGAGTCCCTGCTGGATAGATTAATAGTGTTAGGCCCATCTCTTCTCGAAGTAGAGGCGACAATCGAACAAGGAAGAATAGATCGAGATGTCATCAACGTGGAACCGTTAGGACTTTTCGAGCATTCCCTAACTTGCAAACTGGGGACCGATGCAGCAGGATTAATACCGAAAATTGGCAGAAAACTGAAAAATGCAAGGTTTGCTGTGTTTAACCCAAAAACGCTAAGAGATCTCTTAAGCGTCTGAAAAATTAGTATGGATTATCCACTTTTTGTTAGAATCCTTCGAACCTCTCCAGTGTCAGCCCACACTCCAACATCAATGCGGTTGACGCCTCCTGCGTAAACTTTGTCAAGGTAAAATCTAACTTCCCAGTAGGGAACAAGTGATAGACCGCTTGTTCTCAAGGTCGGATGGAATGTAGCTAAAACAGGTTCTGTCAATATTGTAAAGTCAGACACTACAACGCCGTCTGCTGTCCATGTGAAATCCTCCACGGCATTTCTTGCGATTGCTATGGCTTCCTCCGTGGTGGCAATAGCAACTTGGGTGGTTTCGATGGTGAAAAGGAAATAGCCATCAGTTAGTTCTTTAAGAACTCCATTTTCATAGATTAAGCTCACGCTTTTAGGTGAAAAGTCAACACCGTTTTCAGTGTATTGCCACAGGAATTCAGCGTTACTTCCAGAAATGGAGACTGTTAGCTTGATGTTGCCCTCGACTATCTCAGCATTATCCGTTTCCTCAACCGAATTCAACATGGCACGCATATCCTGCAAATAAGAAGTATCCTCGAAGGAATTGAATCGATTCATTAGACCCTTGGCAGCATCCAACATAGTGTAAGGTTGAGGCTGCGAGTAAACTGGAGATCCTTCAAACAAACAGGCATACCTAGACAACTTTTGGTTTCT
>SMYP01000164.1 GCA_007050895.1 Candidatus Bathyarchaeota archaeon
GATTGAGCATTAGCTTGGTTGCGAGAATGCTATCTAAACCACCTGATAGCAAAGCCACTGCCTTAACCTTGGTCATAAAATCCTTACTCCATTCTTTGATTGAATAGGAATTTACATCTGTTAAACATTTAGTTCTTTCAGGTCAAGCCATGAAACTCGCCGGTTCTTTCTGATATCCTGGCAATATTCGCTTCGATAACATCAAATTCGATAGGTAAAATTATATCTTAACGAGTTTAATTATTGAAGTCGCCGTTGTGGGTCCGTGGCGCAGCACGGATAGCGCGTCAGCCTTCTAAGCTGAACGTCCTGGGTTCAAATCCCAGCGGACCCGCCATTACTAGTTTAAGGCTTGATTTTGTGTATTTTAGGTCAACGTTGACTTGTTGAAAAATTCAGTTTTTGCCAATGATTGTGTTCTCTATGGCTTTGTCTCCAAGTTTCTGTAGATGCTCTTTAAATAATAAATTCTATTGAAAGATTACGATATTAAACTGCTCTCAATTTTGATAGCAACATCTATCCCTTGCTTAAACTGAATTCTGCCGTTGACAATTTTTACACGCCATTTTAGGTGTTTAGTCATTAGATAGTTTTGTTCCATTCCAAAATACTATTTCTTTATATTTTTTAAACACAGAAGGAGAAGCTGTTTCGTATATTATGTCTAATTTTGAATTGTAAGTTTTCAGTAGGATATTTGCATTGCTCCATATAATCGGTGATAATTCATCTGGACCCCACAATCCCCATATGCTATCCATTGGACTTCTAAAACCAAATCCATAGTCTTTAGGAAGGACATACGCAACCTCAACATTTTGTTTTGGCTGAGGATTTTTTTGAATGTAATTCCAGAAGTTTTTCATTGAATCAAGATGCTCTTTAGTTAAGAGGCCATATTCAGTTTGGTTTGTTGGAAAATTGAAAACGAGAATATATTTAGCTCCATTATTGTAAGCTAAAACCATATCATTGTACAATTCCTCCGGATTTTCTATGTAGGGTGGTTTTCTGTAGGTCCAAGTTATTATTGCTCCCCAGTCGCTGTTGTGTGCTGTTGCTGCTCCTCGACAAAGAGCCATTTCGATTTGTCTGGTGTTGTTCCATCCTAGCTGAGCAAAAACCACGTTGTAACATGCTAGATAGTCGTACCAAAACAAGGCGTAATCAGAAGTAAAAACGTTAAAAGTGCCGTAGTCATTGAAGTTTTCAGCGAAAAGAAGCAATCCCTCTTCCGCTACAACTTTTATGTATTTGGCGGCTGCATCGCTGTTGTTTTGAGCTTCATCCACTGGTCTGTGAAAAAACTCGTCAATTTGTTTTCCTCCCGGCTCGTCAAAAGTATATACTCCCAAGAAATATTTTCCCCATCTTTCCTCCGCAACTCGGAAAAAATTGGTGTCGTTAATATACTCAAGATGTCCCATAAATGGTATGAAATATATCTCTCTTTCCTGTAAGTAGTCAAAGATGGGATAGAGTTTTGTTGAGTTTGTTGTTATGCTTAGGTCGCTTACTATGATTAGGTTGACGTATTCTTCAACTTCATCGATAAAGTCTAGTAGTTCATCTACGTTTCTATGTCCAGCCATAACCCCAACAAAAACTTCACTTGTACTAGAATTGTTAATAATATAAACGATAACTAACCCCGATAAGGTCAAAACAAATAATAACACTACGTAGATTTTCTTGGCAATACCAATTCTACCTGATTTTGAAACAGTATAGTTTGTTTTGACGAATTTTTTACCTGAAACCATAATTTGACTATATTCAACTCCTAACATTAAATAACTTTTTAAAATCACTGTATTTTAAAGAATTTTATTCTTATCTTTGAAGAAAAATCGCCAATATTGTGGCAACATTCGAGTTGAAAAAAATAGAGGTATCTGCCGCAAACCATTTTACTTGAAAATACAGTGTGATATTGAGATGGTGGAACCAAAGCAAGCATGTCCAAGCTGTGGTGTTGATTTAGGAAGATTACTTTACTGTACCCCATTGAAGAATATCAAGTTCTTTTGTCCAAATTGTGGATTGAAGGTTCAGATGAAATGTCCAAAGTGTGGGAACTGGATGGTGATGATAGAGCGCCATTGTGGCAAATGCGGTGCAAAAAATCCATGTTTCTATAAAATAAATGAGTGAATATCAGCAAGATTGCAATGCATCTGAAGGAGCTGATGTTTTCAACTTATTCATTTTGAAAACTGATTTAGGGATTCTGCCTTGTGGCGGATGCAAAAACCTTAAACTACACTAGTCGTGAAGTGTAAAGAGTTGGTGCGGGGGTACCCGAGCCAGGTCTAAATAGGCGGCCAGATCCGAAGCCTAAGACAAGGGGGAGGACTTAAGATCCTCTGGCGAAGGCCTTCGTGGGTTCAAGTCCCACCCCCCGCACCACTTACCCCGTTTTTCGTTTTACTGCGCTCCTTCTTAGCGGTGATTAAAATGTGATGAAATTTCTATTCGACAGCCAATCCAAAAAAGATCAGCGAAGACTTAGCTTCAAATCTTGAGACTACAAAATGTAAAAGAAAATAAAATGAAAAATGGAGTCGTCTTGATTATAGCTTCGTTTTATTCGTTATGTTGGCAACAAGCTTGATTTATTTTATTCTTTTCTGCGACTCCACGCAACTTCTTTTTCAAAACGATGTATCCTTCCGATGACCCAGCATACTCCGACCACAAAGAACATGGTTAAATGTGCGAAAATTATTGCGTCAATCGCCACTCTCCAATCTCCCTCTCTTTTCTAAACTGACTTATGTATTTATATATAATAGCCTGATTTCGTGGAAAACAATATTTCTCAAAACGAAATAGATCCAAAATATCTCATTCGTTTGCCTTTCTACCGTAATTTTTCTATCAGCTTTGGATTCAATTAAGTTTTTCAAGCAGAAAATATTGATCTTAACAAATTGTCTAAATGGCTTTTCTTTTATTTTACGATAGAGAAACGCTTTACACTAAAAATTTTATGCGCCCTCTTTATTCTATATTATAGAAAAACTGCCTGTCTTGGCTTCGGAGGCATTTAAATTCTTTTACAAAGTATTCTTATGCCAATCTCTGGGTAGAAGTTTGCAATAACTCAGGAGCGACCTAATGACCCAAGTTTTTTCAAATGGAATATCCTTGACGAATAATCTTGCGTATAACAGGCTAAAATAACGGGCAAAAATTATAGAAACTTCCTTAGTGAAAAAATTGAAAACTGTTTCTCATTATTCCAATATTGCTTTATTGATTCAGAGTTTTCTTTTTAAGAAGTGCTCTTATAGCATTCACAAGCTTTTCACAAACAACTCTCCTGTCCTTCAAGGAGGCATCAGACTCAGAACCGCTAATGTTCTTCTCTAAGCTTTGCATCTTTTCCTTTATAGCTTGTTTCTTTTCCTCGTAGGTGTCATGGAGTTTTTCCTTTTCAACCTCTAACTCCTTGAGAGTTGATTCAAGTTTATCTTTGACAGCATCCCGTTTCCGAGTTAAATCAGCTTTTTTACGCGACTTAGCCATCCTCGCAATGGGACTGAACATGCTTACTTGCGTTTGATTGATATTTTCAATTTCTTCTTCAATGGTTCGTAATCTTCGGGATAGGTGCTTGATTTCAGGCTTTCTTTTCGACACTAACTCTTGGGTTGCATAGTCATATTCTGTATCAGTCTGAACGAGAAGGCTGCTCTGTTTTGCCAGATCTCGTGTAGCATTTTCGAGAACAGATTCGTCGCGCCTCCTCTCGGAGAGCCGAAGCTCAATGTCATCGATCAACTTTGAACGCGCCTTCACGAAGTCTTCATCTACTTTTATGCTGGAATTAGATTCAAACTCGGAGATAACACTCTTTAGGCTAAGTAACCAATCGTTGAAGTACTGGCTGAACGGCGAAAACGCAAAAGTTTGACCTCCAAGGTTGCTCAGTTTGCCGAGAGTTTTTTCAACAACCTCCTCGAACCGGGGGGCTTCATTCTCTTTCAGCAAATATTTGTCGGTAGAACGCCGTTTATCCTTTTTCAGTTTTACTTTTTCGCGGCGTTCCTTTCCGCGGTTCCCACCACTAATGTTACGTGAACCTCTTCGAGACCTATAGTTCATAGGCAAAACCTTATTGCTTGAAGTACAATTAAGTGAGAGTTTGAATTTTAAGAGTTACTACAGAGCCGAAATGATTTTCCGAATGTTAATGTAATGGTCTGCAAGGAACGAGATTGCATAGAGAACCATGAGCGCTTTGCTTGCCTAAATCAAACGCTTTCAAGTTTTGCTCTATAGTCTTTTTCGGTACAGCTTCTGATATGCTTCCTCTTATGGCTTTCTCGTCTACTTTGAAGGCTTCGAGAGCTGACAGACAACCTAAGAAGACAGTATTCTCGGTTCGCACGTTCCCGCTTTCTTTTGCAAGCTCTAAGGCGTCAATTACTGCAATGTTCTGTGTCCAACCCCTTAGCTTGGCAAGAATTTCTTCAATGGTGATGTATTTTGGGCCTTTCTCGGTTATTATTTTTGAGGTTTCAATCGGCGGATGCATCGTTCGTTTATTCATAAGCACCACACCATCTTTCTTCAAGTACTCTATGTAGCGCAACGTTTCAATTGCTTCAAGGGACAACAGAATATCTGCTTCTCCATAAGGAATTAACGGTGAAAACGCGTTTTCACCTATTCGCAAATGGACGGAGACCGCGCCGCTTCTTTGGCTCAACCCATACATTTCGCCGGTTATTATTTTGGTCTCGCTTTTGGCGCATGCGTTTCCTATTACTGTCGTCAGCAATACGAGTCCTTGTCCTCCGACACCGCATATAAATATGTTCAGGCTCATGCTTTCACCTCAGTTTGTTTTATTGATTGTATTGGACATAACCGGGAGCAAACGGAACAGCCGTCGCAGAGTTCAGGTGATATATATGGTTGCTTATCCTGATCTAGTTCGTATGCAGGGCAATAGAACGTTCGCAGGCAAACGTACGGTCTCTTGCATATTTCCTTGTCCACATAGAAAGGCACAATCTTTTCCCCTCGTCGTCTCTTATTACGGTCCCCATACAACGCGCATTCTCTTCGGGAAATCACCACAGCAAGCCCATCGTAATCAAGGGCTTTTCTTAACACTTCTATGTTATTTTTAACATCATATGAATCCACTGTCTCAATGAATTCGACACCTATAGCCTGACATATACCTTCAATGGATATCTTTTTACCTTGTCGCCCTCCCGCTATGAACTCGGTTGACGGGTTAAACTGCTGTCCAGTCATTGCTGTTACCGAATTATCCAAGACTATCAGGGTGAACTTGTTGCCGTTGTGAACCGCATTTATAAGTGCAGGTATAGCCGCATGAAAGAAAGTTGAGTCTCCAACCACCGCCACAACCCTTTCCTCAATAACATGTGACAACCCGTTTGCCACACCTACCGAGGCACCCATACACAGCGAGCTGTCGCCGCGCGATATGGGTGGGAAAATCCACATAGAGTAGCAGCCTATGTCATTGGCAAAATAATGCTCTTGACCCTTTGCCACCTGAATCTTCAGCGCCTGATTAAGTGCTACAAAGGTGGCTCTGTGTGGGCAACCGGCGCAAAATGTTGGATACCGATCGGGAATAATCTCTTTGAATTTGCTGGCTTCTTCAACGATAGCTTCGTGCCCAGCGTATTTTAAGCCTAAAACTGAGGCTATCCCCTTGGCAACAACATTAGGGTTGTACTCCCACGCTTCTGAGAAAGTGCCTGATTTTTTTCCAAAAATCGCTAGGTCATTATTTGCGTCTTTGGCGATAGCACATAATTCCTTCTCCAAGTACGGTGAGAGCTCCTCGACAACTATTACTTTTTTAAGATTTTTAATGAAATTTTTAATGGTGTTCTTGGGAATCGGATATGTGGTGCCAAGTTTCAGGATGCTGACTTTGTTTTGGAGCTCAAGCATTTTCAGTGCCTCTAGAACATGCAGATAGCTGACGGAAGCAGTTATAATGCCCACATCCGAGTTGGCTCCTTTTGTGAAATTAAACTCTGACTGGTCAAATTCTCTAGCGAGATTAGTCGTGCGCTCAATCATTTTAAGCTTCTTTTGTCGTGCAACTGAGCCTAGAGTTGTGTACTCCTCGTTAAGTGCTTTCCACTTGACTTTGCTGAACTCACTGCGGTCAATTTCGCCTAACTTAACGAGTCCGCTTTGATGGTTTACCCTTGTTACCGTGCGAATAATAACGGGCACCCTGTGTTTCTCTGAAATTTCAAAGGCTTTTTTCACCATTTCCTTGGCTTCTTCTGGTGAAGATGGTTCAAGCATTGGTATGTAAGCGTTAGGCGCAAAAAACCTGCCATCTTGTTCTGACTGAGAAGAATGCGCGTGAGGGTCGTCGGCCATAACTATCACCAATCCCCCTTTGACTCCTGTGTAGCCGAGGACAAATAAGGTATCAGAAGCGACGTTTGTTCCAACGCTCTTCATAGCCGTGAGGCTTCTGACTCCTGCGAAGGCAGCGCCAGCACATACTTCAAGCGCAACTTTCTCATTTGTAGTTATTTCCATTTGGTAATCAAAGTTACCTAGCGTTTCTGAAAACGTGTCTAAAACCTCTGAGGTAGGCGCTCCAGGGTAGAATGCTACGACCTTTACATCGGCTTCTAAAGCACCTCTGACGATTGCTTCGTTGCCCAGCATAAAAGCAATTTTCTTTTCTTTAGCTAAAATATCCTTCAGAACCATACGTAAACATGGTGTTCATTAGTAATAAGCATTAATGTTTAAGCTATTTTTTCGCGTGTTTAGCTTTTATCTCAGCCAACCTTCCTCCCGCTTTGATCAATTCTTTCTCGCGATCACTGAGGTCAAGCTTAACCTTGATTGATGCAGCTTTTGTGACGTTCTGCAAGCAAAGATTTTGCTTCATATCCTTTACGTTCACCTCTAAGGAGTTGCCTAGATCAATATCCACGTAATCCTGTTCATCCTCGAAAGTCAAGGGAAGAATACCGAAATTAACAAGATTTGCAAGGTGTATACGCGCGAAGGACTTCGCTATAACCGCTTTCACACCAAGATACCTAGGCGCTAAAGCAGCATGCTCCCTAGAAGAACCTTGACCATAATTTTCGCCGCCTACAATAAACCCGCCGCCCTTCTTCAAAGCCCTATCTGCGAAAATTGGATCTATATGTCTAAATACATGCTTACTTATCTCGGGAATGTTGCTACGCAGCGACATGACTTCTGAACCACCCGGCAAAATATCATCAGTTGAAACGTTATCACCTGTCTTTAATAGGACTTCACCCATAAGTCGGTCTGGAATTTGCGGGAAATTGGGTAACGACCTAATATTTGGACCTCGTCTAACTCCACCCGTGAAAATTTTTTCTGGAAAGATGAACATACTATCTTCAACAATGACCCTCTCTGGTAGAGTCAGCTTTGGGTATTCGCCCATTTTTCGCGGGTCTGTTATCTCCCCACTAAGAGCTGTTGCAACCGCTGTCTCTGTACTAGCCAAATAAACTTTAGCGCTTTGCGTCCCTGAACGACCTTTGAAGTTGCGGTTGAACGTTCTGAGAGACACGCCACCTGTCTTGGGGGCTTGCCCAATTCCAATGCATGGACCGCACCCGTTCTCAAGTATCCTAGCCCCTGCCCTGATGATATCTAAAAGCTCCCCACTTGCTGCCAAGTTCTCCAAAACTTGCCGAGATCCAGGAGATATAGTTAGGCTTACGTTGTCACTAATTTTCTTCCCCTTTAAAAGCGCGGCAACCATTTTCAGGTCACGAAGCGAAGAGTTAGTGCAACTACCTATGCACACTTGATCTACGGGAGTGCCTTCTACATCGCTTACTGCTTTAACGTTGTCTGGGCTATGCGGTAAAGCTATCAGTGGCTCAATCATCCCCAACTCTATTTCAAGGACATCGCTGTACTTTGCGTGATAATCAGCCTTAAGCTCACCCCAATCTTCTTCTCTTCCTTGACTTCTAAGAAATGCTTTAGTTACTTCATCAGAAGGGAAAATAGATGTTGTCGCCCCTGTCTCCGTGCCCATGTTGGTTATAGTTGCTCTTTCTGGCACGCTCAAGGTTTTAACGCCGGGACCAAAATACTCTAAGATTTTGTTTACTCCGCCTTTTACGCTCAGCTTTCTCAGAACCTCAAGTATCACGTCTTTTGCGGAGGCAAATTGTGAAAGTGCATCTGTCAACTTGATACCCAAGATGCTAGGCATCTCTATGTAAAATGGTTCTCCGGCCATAGCTGCGGCAACATCAAGTCCCCCTGCGCCCATTGCAATCATACCCATACCTCCTGCAGTAGGCGTGTGACTGTCGCTTCCCAATAGAGTGTATCCAGGTCTGGCAAAACGCTCTAAATGAATCTGATGGCAAATGCCATTGCCCGGACGTGAGAAAACAACGCCATACTTGGCTGCAACATCCTGCAAATACATGTGATCGTCAGCATTCCTGAAATCGTTCTGTAACATGTTATGGTCAACGAAGCTTAGACTCAACTTCGTCTTGACGCGAGGAACACCCATGGCTTCAAATTCAAGGTAAGCCAAGGTTCCAGTGGAATCCTGTGTTAATGTGTGATCTATACTCAAGCCAACTTGTTCGCCTGGCTCCATTGTTCCTTCAACTAGATGCTGCGTAATAACTTTCGCTGCCAGGGTTTTACTCATGCATTTTTCTTCTCCATTTCATTCTAATTGGCAAAGTAATACTTGATTGATTCTCAATCAAAATATGTCGGGGGAAATTTAAATTTCGTGTAGCAAGTATTACAATTCACAGGTGAAAAATGCATAAACAGCAAAGGTTATGCGGTCTAGATCCAAATAAGAAGGGGACTGAACGATGTCGTTTAAAGAAAAGATGGAAAAGAACGCGAAGAAAAAAGAATCCAGTATTGTTTTAGCTCTTGATTTTCCTTTTTACGGTCCAAATAGACGAGATGAACTTCTCCTCGAAGCGCAGGGAGTTCTGGAAGTAGTTTACCCGTATATATGTGCCGTAAAAATTAATCATCATCTGGTTCTTCCCCTCGGCACGTTTGATGGAGTGCAAAAACTGGTAACACGCGCCCATGAGAAAGGGCTTCTATCTATAATGGATTGCAAAGCAAACGACATTGGTACAACCAACCAAATTATAGCAGAGTACTACTACGCTGCAGGTTTTGACGCTTTAATAGCTAATCCATTTGTGGGTTGGGAAGAAGGACTCAACCCCATCTTTGATGTGGCGCGCAGGCTTCAACGCGGTGTAGTGCTTCTTGCATATATGAGCCATAAAGGATCAGCCGAAGGCTACGGTCAAACAATATATGACGAAGAGACGGGTTTGAAAACTTCACAGTATGTTACCTTCGCTAAGAAAGCCTTGAAATACAATGCTGATGGCGTAGTGGTTGGAGCTACGTACCCTGAAAAAATAAGGGAAATTCATGAAATACTTGGAAAAAATGTACCTATATACTCGCCTGGCATAGGTGTTCAAGGTGGAGCCGCGGAAACAGCTCTTGAAGCTGGAACGCGCTACTTCATTGTAGGACGACATATAACTCTTGCAAAGAACCCAGGCGAGGCAGCTAGAACGCTCTGCTCTGCAATAAATCATATGAGATAAGTGTGCTTTGACAAGAAGGTGGAGCTACATTTTATCTTCCGCGTTTTTCCCAGAGTTCTTTCCTCAGCAAATCTCTGACAGCTGACCGAATAACGGAGCTTCTACTTGGATACATGTTAGCTCTTACAAGTTCATCTAACCCTTCAAGATAAGCTTCTGGTAAAAGAACAGTTACAAGTTTCACTTGTTTTTCCTCCCCCAAATATATTAGCAATATAACATATGGCAAATATAAGATTTAATCCCAATCAGAAAACACTCAACAGCGCCACTAATTAAAGCGGGGACACCCCATTGAATTTTGACTCTAAAAGCTAATTTTTTTAGAGATAGGCATTAGAGGTAATAATTGCCGGTCAGCTGACTTCAATGCATAAACTCGTTTGCAGCATCTCGGAGCATTATTAGTACTTTTGCTTCCGATTATTGTTAAGGATTCGCTGGACGAGAAATGAGCTTCTACACTGATTGCGCATTTTGCGTTTATAAAAGAAAAATCGTGAAGCAGTAGTAATCTCGCGGATTGTCTTAAAGTAAGCGAACGCCATTACTACTTCTATGGTAAAAATGTACTTTTTGGGCGGGGAAAATGTGTTAAAGCAGGATTCAAGAGAAATAAACGAAGCTGCCTTCTGTGAAGCAGCTGATTCGCCTCGTGTGGTTATTTTTCCGTGGGCGCGAGCGTCATTTGACAACAAGTATGAGCGCAGGAAGAGGCTCTTCAACTATTTCAGGAATCTTGGCGCAAGCACTGTTGACTTCGTAGACTATGGCGACGCTTTAGAAGAGATTAGAAGGAGAATAGAGTTCTCAGATTTAGTGTATTTGACAGGCGGTCTCACAACCGTTTTGATTGAACGCTTGAGAAGCCATAGCGTTGACGTCTTGCTGCGTAAGTATGACAAAGTAATTGTGGGAAGAAGTGCGGGTGCCTTAGCACTCTGCAAGAAATGCGTGCTCACAGACAGGCGTAAATCAGCAGTTAGAATGATTAACGGATTGGGGCTTGTCAATATAGGCGTCAAAGTTCACTACAAGTCTTCGGATGATGTTGAATTAAAACGCCTTTCGAAAATAGAGATGATATACGCAATACCTGAGCGTTCAGCTCTAGTTTACGACAATGGATGTTTTTCGTCCATTGGTGATGTGTATGTATTTAGGAAAGGAGGAAAGGAACGTCCTAATTGAGTTCAGAACGATTCGATTTCAGGTAAGCTTCACGCATTAAGTAATTTATGGAGCATTCAAACTGATGATGTTTTGGCTTGTTAATGCGTGTTCAGCATAAACACCAATTAGCTATTTCTTAGTGTTTTTGTGAATTATTATTCTGATTTTATTTGGAGGTGAATGGGCATTTTCTATGTTGACTATTTAAAATATTAGAGCTATCTCGATTCAAAAATAGAGTTTTCCCCTTGTTACGAAGAGAGCTGGAAAACGTTGCTCATTTATGAAATTGAAAGAAATCTTTTATCTGCAAGCCGTTTAACGGTTCTAAATACGGCAAAGCTAATATTAGTAGTGCCTTTTTAGGAATTGTTATGGGTTTCAAAGAATGGATTCTTCCCCAGGACAAGGTTTTCTTCAATCTGCTCGAAGAACAAGCCGACCTAGCAGTGAAAGTAGCCGAATTATTCCAGACTATGCTTAGGGAATACGAAAGTTTTGAAGTATTAATCAAGAGAATGAGAATCATGGAGCACGAGGGGGATGAAGTTGTCCACAAGACTTTCCAAAAACTAAACAAGTCTTTTATCACACCTATAGACCAACAGGATATTTCCAAGCTAGCTTCTCTATATGATGATGTCATTGACTTAATTGATGCTGCAGCGAACAAAATTTATCTTTTCAAACTAGAAAAACCGAATGATATATTGAAGGAATTCGCCGATATTATAGTCAGACAGGTTAGGGAAGTGAACATTGCTACAAAGCTCATAAGAAAAATTAATCAAGTAGAAATGGAAAAAAGCGTCAAAGCCGTCAACAGTCTAGAGAATGAAGCAGATGATTTAAACGATTTTGCAATTGTGGAGCTTTTCAAGGAAAGCGATCCTATCAAAATCATGATAATGAAAGATATATACGAACTCTTAGAGCAGATTACCGACAAGTGCGAAGATGTGTGTTTAGTGCTTCAAGATATAGTCATAAAGAACGCTTGATTCCATGATTGAAATAGTTTTGCCTTTTGCATTGATACTGGCGCTAATATTCGGCTTTTGGACAGGTTTCACAGACGCAGCCTACGCTACGGCAGGCATTATAGCGACCAGGGCTGTGAAAACCAACCAAGCCATAGCATTATCTGCAATTGGCTCTTTCATAGGTATGGTGTTCTTCGGCTCAGCAGTAGCAAAAACCATAGGAACTGGAATAATAACAGAAGGCTTCGCTTCAGGAGAAGTCATAATAGCAGCATTACTTGGGTCTTTGATTTTTGATTTTATATTCTCATGGGTGTGGGCGTTGCCCATTTCAGAAACCCATGTGCTGATTGGTGGCTTGATAGGTGCAGGAGTAGCAGCTGGGGGTTTTGAAATAATTGAGATGGGAGGAATAGTGGACAAAATCTTGGTTCCACTGCTCACCTCACCGTTCATTGCAATCGTAATCGCGTACGTAGTTACAATAATAATAATCAGAATTTTCATAAATCAACCATCAACTAGAGTAAACAAAAAGTTCAAGCGTCTACAAATCGTTTCTACTTTTCTATTCTCAATTACAGACGCAACTAACGACGCCCAAAAAGTCATGGGAATCATAAGCATGCTCCTACTTTACTATGGCTACATCTCTGAATTTATTGTTCCCTTTTGGGTTATAATCGCCTCGTACATAGTATTGACCTCGGGAGTAATTTTCGGGGGTTGGCGTATAGTGAAAACGATGGCAGAAAAGATAACTCAGATGCAACCATACCAAGGCTTTGCACGCGATTTATCAAGTTCAATCATACTTGGAGCTGCAGCGTTGTGGGGTATGCCAGTAAGTTCAACACATGCTGCCAGTGGAACTTTAATTGGAGCAGGTCTGATCAGGGGTTCTAAATCGGTAAAATGGGGAACAATACGGAACATTATCTGGGCGTGGATACTGTCTGCACCGCTATCAGCAGTTTTCTCTTACACAATATATTACATACTGAGGATGTTCGTCTAGTTTATAACAAAACCTAGAGGTAGCCCGGGAGAGATTCGAACTCTCGTCGAGGGCTCCAGAGGCCCCTATGCTTGACCACTACACCACCGGGCTTCATTCCACTCCATCAAAACACATTTTCTATGTAATAACTATAGTGTTGCGTTATTCACTATTAATTTTCTTGAGGGCGTCTCGAACGCAGTGGCAGCTTTGGTTAACTGGACTCCAATTGTTACAACACTCTAATGTATCCATGATTGGGTCCTTATTTTGACCATAACGCTTCACGCAGAAAATCATTATGGGGTACTCGTAAGGATTATGACTACGGCAGTTGCCACAAAACCGTGTTTTCTTTGCAATATCCATTACTTTCCCTTCTGAATAGCTTGTTTTACACGTTTAAGATAAGCCGTCCGAGTAAATCCGCTACCCAGCCTCTCAAACACGGACGCAACAATCAGTGGGAACATGACTAATGCGTCTCCGATGACCATGATTTTGTCGGCTTCGCCTTTCACTTTTCCCCAACTCACGCTTTCTCTGAGCGTAGAGCCTGACAACCCCCCGGTTTCAGGTCGATCCATGGTTATTACCACCGCGTAGTCCATTCCCTTGTTAGCCGCTATAGCGGCAGATTGAACAGTATTTCTGGGTACACCCCCACCAATCACTACCATCCCGTTTTTAGGCGCTGTCCCACAAATCCGACAAAGAAGTGAGACATCCTTAAATGCGTCAACCATAAGCAAGTTTTTTTGGTTCTCTTTTGAAGCGTGAAGCAAATGGATGTAGCCGAACTCTGAGTCTCGAACCGCGGGAATAAAAATGGGTACTTTTTCCTCGTAGGCACTACGCAGAATGGAGCATGGGTCATCTAGCCGTTTGCCCAGTTCCCACGTAAACTCATTTGAAGAAAGGCTTTCCCCATTTCGTTCAACCGCGATTTCACGGTACATTTCTGCTAGTTTGTAATCTAGTTTAACGTAGTCTTCTTCCGGAACAAAAACGTCGTAAATGCGAAAAAGATGGTACCTGAAAAGCTCACGATCATCAGCCATCCAACTTCCCTTGTAATGGTGGCCGCTCAGTGCTTCAATGGCATCGTGAACCATACTGGCGCCCGTGCTGACTATAACATCAACGAGTTTTGCGCGGATAAGGTCTGCCACGACTGTACGCATTCCAGCAGGAACCACTGCGCCAGAAAGAGACAGAAAAACGGTGCAGTCTTTATCCCGCAGCATCTTTTCGTATATGTTGCATGCTCGAGCGAGTCGTCCAGCTCCGAAAGAACCTGAGCCCTGAAACTGTTTCATCAGCTGGTTCACTGTCAGCGTTCCATCTATTTTTATATGCTCAACTGGATTCTGCAAATAGTCCTCTCGCCTCATTAAAACCACCGTCTCGATAATTCCATGCTCTATAGAGTTCGAAAAATGCTTTTTTATGTTTTGCAAAAAAGGTAAAATTCAGTCTTCAGTTTCACCCCGGATCTTTAAGAACATCTTAACAGTCAAAAGAATCCTTAAACTAAAAGCCAGATGTTCAACCAATCAGTCTCTTCACACCGGGAATTTTTTTCAAGGTGATGCTCACTGAAAGGCAGATGAAGAGAGTGATTATTGTAATCAAGGGAACTCCGACTATGGAGTTCAATGTGTTGCTGCTGATTGTGAACCCTAGATAGCCTCGCTGAAGTGATTCTATTATGATCACGTGAAACAAGTATATCGGCAAGGTGTTTTTACTGATTTCTTTAAGTAGCCAATTAATTTTGGATCGGCGCTGCTCCGTATGATTTGTCGGTGTATGGAGAGTGTTTAGTAACAGGAAAAGAGTGATTGAAGTCAAAATCATTGTTGGGCTGAAATACTCATGGAAGAAGTAAGTTGATGTTCCTCCAATATTTGCTGCAATCAAATAAGTGCCAATCGCTGTCAAGGCGAACCCAAGAAATAGCAAGCTTAACAGAATAGACCGGCGCACTTGAACCTTTAGAAGATAAATACCCAACATGTAATATCCTGTCCACCAAGGAATCGTTAATAGATTACTATCCAAGCTATACCCGAATGAGCTTACAAGAGACACAACAATTGGACCCAAAAGCCATAAAATAATGAAGTATTTGAAAGTCTTGTGGTCTATATGAGCCACTACGACGCGTAGGATTGGAGTTAGAAGGTATAGACCCACGAGCATATAAAGATACCAAAAATGAAAATAGGGGTATGGGTCGGATAACACACTTTGTGCGAGGGAACCTAAGGTGAGACTTTCGTTATTAGCGAAAACACGCCAGGCAAAGTAGATGACCCCCCAAAAAATGAAAGGCAACCCTATTCTAACCCATCGCTTCTTAAAAAAAACGCTCAGTGGCTCATTTTTGGACGGTTGAAGCAGAAGCGTGCCGCTCAACATCACAAACAAGGGTACACCAACGCGCGATACGGATTGGTAAGCATCAACAAACCACCAACGCCAAATCTCAAACGGCGCTTCTGGCTGAAAGGATGTTGCATCCCTCGTGGCGTGAAGCATAATAACTGCTACAATAGCCACAGTTCGAATTAGATCTACGGGAACAGAGAGCGTTCTCTCCCGATTCAACTTTATCCACCTTGATACTTTTTCTCTAGCCGCACTTTACGCTAATAAAATTTGACATGTATGAAACAGAGAACCATTTTTTCATTATGTAGTAATAGCGTGGATTCGCTGAAATTTGAACCCAAATAGTTCAATTTAAAAGGCTGACAAGATATTGCCCTCAAAGATTGCAGAGAATAATTAGATTAAAAATAAAGGGCGCAGTATTCTTGCTTGATTTTTGGCTAACCAGTGAGGTGTCTCTTTCGCGGTTTTTTGTTGGGTATGGGACAAAGCTTTTTGTGGCTTGGCGTTTATAACAAATGGTGTACGCACTGATAAAAAAGAAATGCTATGGATTGCCCATTTTCTTTATTCACAAACATAACCATACAAGAGGTGAAAACTAAATGACAGATAAAGCAATTAATTGGAAAATAAAGGTCAAAATTTCTAACAAAGAAGTGGAAGTCGTAGGCATGGATAAAGAATGGACACAAGAAAAGTTCAAAGAGTTAGAAGCCAAATACCTTAAGAAGACTGTTGAGGAAGCGGAGAAATACGCGGAGAGATAGCCTCCATAAGAGGCTCTGTCTACAAATAGGGAGGCTATTCTCTTTTGCTCTTTATAGAATTGAGCCATTCTTGAACCGGTTTTGAATTATCCAATGCAACAGTTATCTGTATGTCACACTCCATAAAAATTTATATTAGTGGAGCGCAACTCCGAATTCTTATATATATACAAAAACCAATGAAGTACAGAGGATCTCATGGCTTTCGAGAATTTCGCAGCTATTATCGCAGTAGTGGTAGTGATGATTATCGCTTGCGTTGTTGTCATATACGCTATGAGAATGCGGAGGAAACAACCTGAAAAAGCAATGATGCAAACGAAAGAGGAACAAAATTTTAGTGATTTACCGTTTAAAATCACAAAGAGCGTGCAGACAAATGACGCCTCCCAAGCAAAGGATGAGCTGCGCATTCTTGATTTGGAAAGAGAAATATTAAGCGATGCATTAAGAAGGCTTTACGAAGCTCATGCGGAAGGAAAAATCAACGAACAGGAACGCGAAAGACTTGCAAGCTCCTATAAAAGTCGTATGAATGCTGTCAAAGAATCCATGGCGAAAGACGAAACCATTGTTGCGCTGCACGAACTTGAAGGTATGCAGGAAGACTTGATGAAGCTTTTCAGTGAACGCTTCGGAGATTTAACTTCAAAAGTTGAAGAGTTGCGTTCAAAAATTGATTTGCAACCTGTCAAAGAAATACGTGTAAAAATGCCGAAAACAGCAATAATTGAAGAAGCAGAAATCGAGGAAGAAGAGGAAGAAGAGGAAGAAGAGGAAGAAGAGGAAGAAGAGGAAGAAGAGAAGAAGAAGCCTAAAAAGAAACGCAAACCTACGGAAAAACCAAGCCCGAAAAGCGAAGCTGAGAAACGCATAGAGGAAATCAGAAACGAAGTGGAGAAGGTTTTGGACAAGCTAGGGCAGATGGAAATTGAATCCTGAGATTGAAAAACTCAAACGCAAGGTTGCTCACGAGGCAATAAAACACGTTAAGGACGGTTTTATCATAGGTCTTGGAAGCGGAAGCACCGCTGCATATGCCATAGAAGCGTTAGGCGAAAGAATAAAGCGCGAAAGTCTATGCCTGCTGGGTGTTCCATCAAGCTATCAAGCATTCTTATTAGCAGTCAAACATGGCATCGCGGTAACCACATTGGAAGAACACGGCATAATTGACTTGAATATAGATGGCGCTGACCAAATAGACCCCAAACTTAACCTGATAAAAGGCATGGGTGCAGCATTAGCTCGAGAGAAAATCGTTGCTTCAGCGTCAAAAATGAATGTTATCATAGCTGACGAAAGCAAAAAAGTGGATATGCTAGGAGAAAAAGGTCACCCCGTTCCAGTTGAAGTTTTGCCCTTCGCCCTTGACTTGGTAAAGCGCAAAATTGAAGCTGTTGGCGGAAATCCAGTGCTGAGAGAAGGAAACGGAAAAGTTGGACCCATAGTGACCGACAATGGAAATGTGATCTTGGATGCAAATTTTGGTCTGATACGAAATGCTTCAGAGCTTGAACTAAAGCTTAAAATGATTCCAGGAGTGGTTGAAACTGGACTTTTCATCGGCTTGGCAACCATAGCATACATCGCAACCTCCACCAAAATAGAGAGACTCTAAACCGTGGGTTAGCGGCTTTTAACCAAGAGTGTTTCGCGCACTATTCCACAATTAGGACAACAGTGTTCTTCACTTTTTTCACATAAAATCATTCTTATGAAACGTTTCTCGTTCTTTAAGCACTCAAGACAGTATGGTTCTTGGTTGTGAAGCTTGAAAAACTTCAACGGTACTTCGGTCATATTGAGCTCATCTAGAACCTCAATAAGGTCTAAGTTAGGCTCAAAAAGCAAGTCATTGAGCAGCCTCAAGAATCTCTTATTCAGCTTGTTTTCAGTTTCAGCTATTTCCCTATAAACAAGTTTCCATGGAGTTTTCCAGTCGTTTTCTTTCATCATTAGTTCAATCCATGGAAAATTCCACCCGTATTTTAGAGGTTGAGTCCTCACCATTCTGAACATGACGCAGTCAGCAGTAAAATTATAGCTAACTATCATTCCTTTTCTTTTAAGAAAGAAGAGAGCAGCGTCAAGCACTGCTTCCTCGACGCCAGTTGCGTTAGCCAAACTCTCAAAAGACCTAGGTTTCTGAACCAAAGCATAGTAAATTCTTCTAATCGTTGCGGGAGACGGCTTCTTAAGATTGGACATTGCAAGCTAAATTAAGAACCGCGTTTCTAATATCCCTAGCCATAGTCGTACAGCTCTACCTAAATTAGAGCAGATTACTTCAACAGCATTATGATTGATATCAAAGCTGACTTAACATATTCTTGCAATACCGTTTACAAGCTTTTCATCTCTCGTTTAAGTGAAACTAAGGTATATTTTTGGCTTAATTTTGAAAAGTCCTTAACTGCAAAGAATTGCAATAAACCTTTTGAGCGGAACGGAACTTGCGACTTTCTCTTTTCTTCTCTCCTTTAACCGCAAGTATTATCCGTCCTCTCCTAACTTAGGCATCGCAACTTATGTTGCCTATTTGGATTCTCTGTTGCGTATGAGTGTACTTTTTAGAGCAGTTCAAGAACCTTTTTTGGAATACCGTAATTCTTGCTGCACCGCTTGCATTTTACTGTATCGACTTTTGTAGAAACCGGTTGAATTGCGCCACAATGAGGGCATTTCAAACTTACTGCGCTGACTTTTCCCATGTTGAGATTTCGGCATTCTTCAGCCTTATCCCACATCTCTAGCTCTTCAAACTTGAGAGCTGCTTCTTCATATTTCCTTGCTTTCTTCAACTCTTCAATTTCTGCAATGACTGTGGGAACAATGTCTTTCATAGACAGTAGATTTGTACTGCCACAATACGGGCATTTCTGCGGGTTTTTCTGCAAGATTTCTTCGCGGCAATCCGAACATTTCATTCTTAATATATGCCTCCCAAGTTCAGCTATAACTTTCAATTCGGATTACTTCATAATTGTAACTATAATACTTTTAGATTCTGCCTTGAAAGTTGACTGGGAAACTCGCCTATTAATGCGAAGTCAAAGCCTTATCTGCCAAATCTTTATCAATCAGAATGAAAACTCAGGTAGTAGCTGTTAACCTTTAAGACGACATTGAACTAATTGGAAAACAGAATAAGCCGGGGTAGCCTAGCCTGGCTTAGGGCGCCAGACTCATAATCTGGAGTTTGCACGGGGCAAGCGCCCTACAACCAGAGGTCGCGGGCTCGAATCCCGCCCCCGGCACCACATTGTGAGTTTGATTTTTGTTTGGAAAATCCTTAATTAAGGGCTGTGCTTATTGCTGTGCAGACGGAAGGATACAATATGAGTGATGAACTTTCAAAGTTACCACCTCAAGTTCAAGAACGCTTACTAAGACTTCAGCAGTTGCAACAGACATTGCAAAACGTGCTAGCCCAGAAACAGCAGGTAGATATGGAGAAAACTGAAGTTGAACAAACCATGGCTGAGCTGCAAAAGACAGCGGACGACGCTGTAGTTTACAAGGCAGCTGGCTCGCTTCTGATAAAGGCTGAAAAAGCCAAGATAACAGACGAACTTAATGAAAAGAAAGAACTGCTTGATACGCGCAGTACTGTTCTCGGTCGCCAAGAAGAAAGGTTACGTGGCCAAGTAAAAGAGGCTCAAACGAAGCTTCAAGAGGACCTCAAACCGGTTTCGCCACCCTCATAATACTCTCCAGGTGAAAAACGTGGATGAGCTGGGGATACCCGCCTTAACCACAGAGCAAACTGTAACTTTATGCTCAAATGCAGAAAACGCTGCTCGAAAGCATATTCTTTCAAAAGTGACTTTGAAGATGGTAAATAAACTGAACATTGCTGTGGAAGCTGAAGGAGCAAAACCCGTGAAGATAACGGTTGAAATAGACTTAGCTCTGTCACCGAAAATGAAAGATTTCAACGTTGATGCGTTGGTGAACGAAGCCGTCCAAGAAGCCTTAGAAGCAAGTGAAAGTTTCCTGAGAAAACTGAAATGACCTTCAAAGAAGTAGTCACCGTTCTGGACGAAGCACAAGCTTACCTTGTCCTTTTGCTGTGCCATCACAACGCAGATCCGGATGCAATATGCTCAGCTTACGCTTTTCAAAGTTTATTGGCAAAGTTTAGACCAAAAATGACGGCCCAAATAGGGACAAGTCAAGGAATCAGCAGACTTTCAAAGCATATTTTGAAACATATTCCCATAACAGTAAACCTCCAACCCGACGTAGAAAAAGCTGACGCAATTGTTTTACTAGATACAAATACCACTAAGCAACTTGGCAAGTTAACTGAAAGAGTTACGAACAGCAGGGCACCGATAATAGTTATTGATCACCATGCGGCTCATCCTCAAACGGAGCAAATAGCGAAATTGTGTATAACTAATGAAGCATCTTCATCTACATGTGAAATGGTCTACAACTTTTATAAGCAACTCAACCTGAAGCCAGGGTTAAATGAAGCTAAGGCGCTGTTTCTTGGCATAACTTTTGATACGCGCCATTTCGTTTTGGCAGGTTCCTCAACGTTCAAGACCATCGCTGAGCTTAGCGACATAGGCATAAACCCTCAGGAAGAGTTGTCCTCGCTTTCACTGCCTATGGATTTTTCTGAGCGTGTCGCAAGGATAAAAGCTTGTCGAAGAGCCAAACTTATGAAAGTGGGGAGCTGGATAATTGCCCTTTCACACGTTAGCGCTTATCAGGCTTCCGCGGCAAGAGCCCTAATTGACTTGGGCGCACATATGGCAGCGGTAGCTGGGCAGAAAAACGAAAAAGTTGAGATAAGCATGCGCTGCGCTCACGATTTCCATCAAGTAACTGGCATTCACCTAGGCAGAGACATTGCCAAACCCTTAGGCGAGTATCTTCATGGAATGGGTGGAGGCCACGCCACAGCCGCAGGAGTCAACGGCGCAGGGTGTGTTGAGAAAGGACTGAAACGTTGTTTGCGTTTGGTTAAGGAGAAATTATCTAATCAGTAATGGGTAGTTACTCTTAAATGGGGAGACAACGGGTATCATAGGCAGGCACAGCAAACATGACCATAATAGAAACGAAGAATCTTACTTACACTTACCCCGGAGGAATGCAACCCTCAATCAACGGAGTTTCCATAAAGGTTCAGAAGGGCGAATTCGTTCTAATAACTGGTCCAAGTGGATGCGGAAAGACAACATTGTGCCGATGCTTCAATGGGCTCATACCTCATTTTTACCAAGGTGAATTGAAAGGTGAAATCACCGTAGCAGGAATGGACACAATCACCCATGAGACACACGAAATGGCAAAAAGCGTCGGGTTGGTTTTTCAAAACCCAGAAAATCAGCTGTTCGCCCTGTCCATAGAAAAAGATGTCGCATTTGGACTGGAAAATCTGGGCTTGCCAAGAGAAGAAATGCGGCAAAGAGTAGAATGGGCGTTGAAACTAACAAACATTCATGAGTTGCGGGAGAGGTCTCCCCACGAGGTTTCAGGCGGGCAGCAGCAACGCGTTGCAATAGCCGCAGTTTTAGCCATGCGACCAGAAATCATAGTTCTGGATGAGCCAACATCTTTTCTTGACCCGTTAAGCGCAGAGACAATTTTTGAAGTAATTCACGAACTTAACAGGAAACTCGGAATAACAGTCGTGCTTGTGGAGCACAGACTAGATTTAACCGCGAAATACGCCGACCGCATAATAATTATGGATGAAGGAAAAGTTTGTTTCGACGGTAATCCCCGGAAAGTCCTAAGCACTGAAGAAACACGTCTAATCGGTGTTGGAATCCCTAAAGCCACGTTTCTCTATCATATTCTCAAGAAAGATGGTGTTAATTTAGGCGAAGATACTCCGCTTTCTTCGCAAGAACTAGTAACGCTATTGAAGGAGGTTTTCAAAACTAAATGATTGAAGTCGAAAACCTTCACTTCCGTTACCCAAATGGCGTGGAAGCTCTAAAAGGCGTCTCACTCGTCATAAACAAAGGCGAGTTCGTTGCCATAATGGGACAAAACGGAGCGGGAAAAACAACATTAGTTAAGCACTTTAACGGTTTGCTGAAGCCCTCCGGAGGAACGGTGCGTGTCGATGGTGTGGAAACCACAAAAACCAGTGTTGCAGCTCTATCGAGAAATGCGGGTTTCGTTTTTCAAAACCCGGATCATCAGCTTTTCAGCGAAACCGTTGAAGAGGAAATTTCTTTTGCGTTAAAGAACTTCGGTTTTGACGAAGAAACTATAGAGAATCGGATCACATGGGCCTTGAAACTTCTCGCATTAGAACAGTACCGTAAGACTTCGCCTTTCCTGCTCAGCGGAGGAGAGCGCAAACGCGTTGCTTTGGCTTCTGTCTTGGCTTGGGATCCTGAAATGCTGATACTAGATGAACCCACAATAGGTCAAGATTATCAGCAGAAGGAAAAACTGCGGCAGTTCATTATTCAGATGCAGACTCAAGGGAAAACCGTTGTTATTGTAACCCATGATGTGGAGTTTGTGGCTGAATGCAATCCCCGCGTATTGTTAATGAAAGAAGGCACCATAATTGGCGACGGTGAAGGAAGAGAAATCCTCACCACACCTGAAGTTTTAGCTCAATCATCCATTGTTCTGCCACAAATCGCGCAAATCTTCATGAAACTGGCGCCGCTAGGGTTCCCAAAAAACGTCATCGACGTCTACGAAGCGAAAGAAATTTTGCTGAAGCAGCTGGAGAAGAGAAGAAAATGAGCGTTTTCGACGGCTTGAAATTCCGCAGAGTTTACTCACCAATTCACAATTTAGATCCAAGAATTAAATTCGTGTACGTCTGCTCAGTGTTTGTGGCGGCAATTCTCTTCGGCGAGCTCATTCCGTTGATTGCCCTTTTCTTGCTACCAATTCCTTTTGTTTTCTTGGCAAGAGTCCAAAAAGAATGGTTACGTTCGCTTCGTGGGGCCGCGTTTATAGCGTCATTCATTTTCATTATTAACTTGGCAACCAGCTTTTTCTACTCAGGTTATGTACTGACAACGGCGATTGTGGAAAACTCAGTTGCGATGACCCTACGCTTTGTGGTTCTTGTTGAATCGTTTTCTGTTTTCTTTTTGACGACTTCTCCTGATCATTTAGGGCTGGCGTTGGAGCAGACTCGAGTGCCCTACGAGTTCGCCTTTGCCTTTACGACTGCAGTAAGGTTTGTTCCTGTTTTGGCAGAAGAAGCTCAGACAATCATGGATGCTCAGAAAGCTAGAGGATTGGAGCTGGAGAAAGGCAATATTCTCAAAAGAATTAGGAATTACGTACCAGTTCTTATACCTTTGATTGTTAGTGCAATTCGTCGCAGCCTCGAGTTGGCTGAAGCCATGGAGTCTCGCGCCTGGGGTGCTACTGAAAAACGCACAAACTTGTATGCTCTGCAACTTCATAGGGGTGATTTTTCTCTTTTGGCTATTACTATTGGGGTTTTAGTAGTTGCTATTTACGTTCGTTTTTATGTGCCCATTCCGGCCATCAGCCAATTTTTGTAATATTTTTCTCTAATCGTTGGACTTGTATCAGTCATCTCCAATAGTGCAAGTTTAGGCGTTTCGAGAGAATCCAGTCTTTCAAGTTACAAAGTAAGAACACACTTTGCATTGAATGTTTTGAATTACCTAAAGGAGTTTTGAAAAGAGAACCGACTAAACAAAGATAGATCACAAGAGAGGAAGAGAGCAACTTTATATTTGGTATTTAGAGCCAACCTTTAAATGAGAAAGCGGCGATTTCACTTCTAATCTTATACATAAGGCGTGATTTGGATGACTGATCGCCCTCGTTTTGGTCCAGCAGGTGTTCCACCTTTGTTCAGTGTTCTTGGTGCTCGTTTGCCTGAGGTTCCGGTCCTTTTACATCAGGAAGACCTTAACGCTTTTGAATATCAAGCTGTCAGGTGGGGTCAAAAACCTCAAATTAAACGTGAAGATGCTGAAAGCCTTGCGGTTGAAGCAAGAAAAAACGATGTTCAGCTTAGTCTACACGGTTCTTATTATGTAAATCTCTGTGGCAATAGCGAGACTATTGAAGCTAGCAAAAAACGTATAGTAGCCTGTGCCACTGCTGCGAATTGGATGGGCGCTCACGTTGTAGTTTTCCATACGGGATTTTATGGGCATATGGAAAAGAACTTCGCGCTTAAAACCTGCATTGATTCTTTGAAGGATATAATCGCAACTATGAATAGCTTGGGAATTCGAAACTTGAAATTGGGTCCAGAAACAATGGGCAAAGTGTCTCAAGTCGGTAGTTTGAATGAGATTTTAACAATTTGCGAGGAAGTCGAGCAGACCCAGCTGGTCATAGATTGGTCCCATATGCATGCTAGACACCAAGGACGGTTTAGAAAAATCTCGGATTTTCGAGCAATAACTGAAGAGATTGAAAGGAGGCTTGGAACAGAAGCCATGAGAACCATGCACTCTCATTTCAGCAAAATTGAGTACACAGACAAAGGCGAAAGACGTCATCATATCTTGGGAGAGACTAAATATGGTCCGGACTTCGAGATGCTAGCTGAAGTATTAGTCGAGTTCAAAATGCATCCGGTCATTATATGCGAAACACCTTTGTTAGACCTTGATGCCATGAGAATGCGCGACACTTATATGAAAATTGTGGAAACAAAGACTGCCTCGGCTTCATGAAGTAGTAGGTATGTAAAGCATCATGCGTTATGCATACATGATATGTTCTGTCCTCAATTGCCAAGACTTGCTTTTGATAAATGTTTGCTTCACTCGACACCTAAAGAACAAGAGTCAGATATTAACCACGTTGTGCTGAATTTTATTCTAAATTATCATAAAAGTCTTGACTAATTAGTTATATACTTATTTTTTGCTTAAACTATCAAACGTCAGAGCGAAACGTTAAGCAAAAT
>SMYP01000045.1 GCA_007050895.1 Candidatus Bathyarchaeota archaeon
TTCTGCCTGGTTTGCCCAATGCGCCCTCTTTGTGTATTAGTGCTATCCGCTTTAGGCTACATGGATTTCTCATACATCACTCAAATTACATATGGACCACTTTGGATTACAGGTTCCTACTTAACCTCGATAAACATAGCAATTTTCATTTTGATAACTGCTCTATCACTGGCGTACAGGCGTTTATGGTGCAGAATCTGCCCATTAGGTGCATTGACAGCTCTATTTAGCACATTCACCCCGTTTAAACAAATTGCCCTCACTCGCTTGCATAAGAACGAACAAAAATGCACCAAATGTGGTGTATGCAAACGCGTTTGCCCAACTCAAGCCAACCAAGTATACGATAAGAAGGGTGGCGATGTAACAGAATCAAGATGCATGTTGTGCGCGAGATGCGTTGAAATGTGTCCCTACGAAGAAGCGTTAAGCTTGAAAGTTGCTGGAAAACCAGTAATGAAATCAAGAAACTGGCTATAGGCTTCAAAACTGAAGCCAAATAATTCTTGAATCCGCTTTTTTCTAAAATGAGGCATAGCGAGCGCCGTCTTCCAGAAAAACAGAGAAGCTATAAATAATTTCTCCGAAACTAAGTAAAGAGTATATTTGAGGTGTAAGTTTTGCGAGTTGGCTTTTTTGTCTGGGAATATCCACCCAGACTTGTCGGGGGTTTAGGAACTTACGCGGAATACATGGCGCATGAGTTCGTTGATATAGGACATGACGTTTCCATTTTCACGCTAAACGGCGGCAACATGAAAACCAGAGAAATCCTGAGGGGTGTAGAAGTTCATCGACCTTTAATCGCTAATGCTAGCAATATTTTCCCGTTCTTCGTTGTTGACGATTTGAAGAAATGGGGTACAAATATTCGACTTTTTAATGACATCTTCATTTACAATATTCTGAGCGCAACAAAATTTCTCAACGGGTTAATTATAAAAGAAAAATATCATTTTGATGTAGTCTGCGTTCACGATTGGCTAAGCAGCGTTGCGGGGCTCGTCATAAAGAACGAATCGAACATTCCAGTGGTTTTTCATACACACAGCACCGAATGGGGACGAAGCGGAGGTTACGGATCCGAGGTGGTGTCGCACCTGGAGGACGCCATGGCTCACGGCGCTGACAAAATAATAACCGTAAGCTATGCAATGCAGCAGGATCTGATACGACACGGCTGGCCGCAATCAAAAATCAGCGTTGTATGGAATGGCGTGGACCCTGACCGGTATGACCCTGGCAAAGTTCACCGGGCGGACTCAGACAAAATTCGAGAATTATACAAGATACCTGACGACTGGACCATGCTTCTTTTCGTGGGCAGGCTAACTTGGGTAAAAAGCGTCACAAACTTGCTACAAGCTATGCCAAGCGTTCTGAGAGAGTATCCAAAAACCAAACTGGTAATCTTGGGCAAAGGCGAACAGCAAGCGGACATTGAGGAAACTGCCGGCAGATTGGGAATAAAAGATAAAATCGTTTATCGCTTCGACTTTATTCCAGAGGACGAACGCATCCTCCATTATGCTGCTTCAGACGTGTGTATTTTTCCCTCCATCTATGAACCCTTCGGAATAGTCAGCTTAGAGGCTATGGCCATGGAAAAACCTGTGGTAGTGGGAGCGCGAGGTGTAGTAGGCTTCAAAGAACAAGTAATAAGCTCTGGTCCAGACCAGAATGGCGTACACGTCAACGGCGAAGACCCAGCGGACATATCATGGGGAATAAAAGAAGCCCTAAAAAACCCTGAAAAAGCCAGAAACTGGGGAGAAAACGGAAGAAAACGAGTACTGGAATACTTTACATGGAGAAAAGTTGCTGAAGAAACACTCAAAATCTACAATTCATTGCTATAAACAGCAAAGCATAATTTAAAACCAAATGCTAAACTATATCGCTAACATTTCAGCCAACTTCAATAAGCGAGTGTCAATTTGTTTACGCTTTCTACATGACTCATCAAGGTCTGTCGTAGCTACTGAGCCATTCCTAAGTCCAATCACCTTGTTTCCTACCTCTTGACAAAGTAATTCAATAGCTTTTTCAGCAAAAATGCTAGCCAAGAGACGACTCCGCGCTGTGGGGCTTCCACCACGTTGCGCATACCCCAGAATTGACAACCGGACTTCTGAACCTGTATGATTTTCGATTTCCTTGGCAATCGCTGCCGTATCTCCCACCCCTTCAGCAGCAACTATAATAGCCGTCTTTTTTCCTTTACTAGCATTTTCCTTCAATACCTCAACAATCTGCGACATTTTACATTCATTCTCAGGAATAAGGATAACTTCAGCGCCGACTGTGATGCCCACGTTCAATGCTAGAAATCCTCGTTTCCTACCCATGACTTCTACAATGAAAATTCGCTCATGCGAAATTGCAGTATCCCTTATTTGATCTATGGCCTTCACTGCCGTGTTCATCGCTGTATCGAAACCTATCGTTTCATCCGATCCAAAAACGTCATTATCTATGGTAGCTGGAACTCCCACCATTAGAGCGCTGCTTTCTCTGGCTAAATCCAAAGCACCTCTAAATGATCCATCTCCTCCAATAATCACTAAGCCATCCACATTGTTCAAAGCTAGGGTCTCAGCCGCTTTTTTGACCCCTTCTTCTTCCTCGAATTTCGCACATCTTAACGTGTGAAGTATGGTACCACCCCATTGGATTATGCCTCCCACCAACCGAGGAGTCAAACGCTTACAATTGTTGGTGAGCAGTCCATCCCAGCCTCTATGAAAACCCAAAACTTGAAGTTTTTGTGAATGGGCAATTCTTGTGACAGCTCGTATAGCTGCGTTCATTCCGGGCGCATCGCCACCCGGGGTTACTATCCCTATAGTTTTCAACTATCAACGCTCCATTACTATGATTAACTGAAACGCTCTAATCGCGCTTACAGAACTAGAATATATCTAAACTTCCAAAACACATAAATCTTTTAGTCTTATCCTAATGGTTTTTGTCGGGAGGTAGCTCAGCCTGGCAGAGCTCTCGAGCTGGCTAACTCGCTTAGCTGGCGGAGATGCTGTAGAGGTCTACCCAAGGTGGGCTTCATTCTAGCCTGCACAGGCCACAGATACCGAGCTGTCGCAGGTTCAAATCCTGCTCTCCCGACCAAACTATCCAAAAAAACAGCCAAAACGCTCACGAGAAATTATGGTCTTACGCATTCGGCTTTGGGTCTATAAGGACGCTTTCTTGTTCGTTTTCGCTCATGGTATTCGCACTCTTTAAGCCGGGTCAAAATCCACCCTTTGTCTTGGTATGCGCAGCCGCAAGGTAACCTAGTCACTTTTGCTGGTTGAGCATGATCCTTCTTCGCCATTTTTCCGTTCATCCTACGATTAGCTACTTCAAAGTAGGTACAGTGGCTAAAATAAGTTGCCAGGAAAGCCATGCAACATAGCGATGGGTATTTACTCAAGTTGTGCTAAACACAATAAACCGCCAAGCTGTGTGAGACGTTTACCCGCAGCCGATTCAGCGTTTATTATTCGTGTTTTGACTTTTTTATTTGATGCAATCTGCAATAATCTGTGCAGTCTGTTTTTTTGTGGGTTATCTGCAAGGTAGCTGTTTGTGAGCATTAGATATACCGGTGTGGGTCCGCACGGTTTCTGACGTTTAAGAATTAGTTTTTCTACTTCTTGAAGTGAAAAAAGCACAAGATTGGTATTGTCAGTGGTGTTGATGCATTTTTCCAGGATTTCGATGAGATTTTCTGTTTCTTCATTGGTTGTTTCCTTGATTGACTTCTGGAATATAGGGTTCCTCGTCAGCTCGATAATCTGATGTGATGAGCCTGCGAATCCTGTTATCTTGGAGAACGCTGCTTTGTTCGGTCCATCAGTAAGCCACCTATGATGCTGACGAATATGGTTGATGAGTTCCTGGTGGTAGTTATTTCTTGGGGTGGACACGAGTATTATGCTTCGAACTCCCTCTCTTAGTGTAGGTCGTAGTGCGTTGACTATAGACTCGTAGAAGTTGTATGCGTCCTTAGGGTTCTTTCTAATTCCGTTGAAGTTGATAGTTACTTCTGGTTTTGCCACATTGCTATAGACTTTCCATATGACTGCGGAGTCTTCCTCAATTCCTGCTAGGATTGCGACTGGATAGCCTCGCCTATATCGTTTCTTTTGTTTCAAAATACTTACCGTGGCTTTGCTTTCTTAACGTAGACTGCAACTGCAGAAATAGTGGCTATGAGACTTATGAATGTGGTGTATGAGGTCAGCAAATCGAGCCAGTTGACCATTTTTTCATTGTTTTTCACAGATTGAACTTGTTGGTTAAGGGTTTCAACATTTAAATTCTTGAAAGCTACTGCGCGATCTGTATTGTTTGTCAACAAGATTACTAGTTTACTGATGTTCACTCCATTGTTTGTAGTTGCTGTCTGTTCTATAACTTTGCCTTTTGTATCATATAATTCTGCGGTTACTTCGTCTTCAGATATCTTTGCCACAACCGAGTACCATGTGTTTTCTTTTATATGAGTAGATGTGTTAATAAGAGTCGTTCCGTTCCCTTCAGATTTGGTTATTCTAGCCACTTCATAATTGTCTAAACCTTTAACCGCCAAACTGTAATTGTATCTGCCGCTGTTTTCCAGTATGAACCCGAATTGGTTGTTCGTTGTTTGCTCAATATCGTCTGGTAACCTTAAAGGTTGGAATCCCTTAGGTATTGTTATTTCTTTCAGGGTTTCTTTTGTTTCTCCTTCTCTTGGTATTGTTGTTATCTGACCACTTTTCATAATAATGAATTCGCCAGTAAGGCGCATACCTGTTCCTGTCATTTGAACGTCGAGGAAGTCTTCAATGCCTTGTCTAATTCGAAGTTCATGTCGTGCAATATAGCCGCGACCGTATGTGTAGTAGAAGTCGGGACCTTTAAACTGAATTATAGAATTGGGAAACCCTATGAAGACGGTTAGTATTTCGCTGTCTGAGCCAGTGTGATTTGCATTCCCACTCCAGTTTGTTCTGATATAATACGTGCCAGTTGAAGTTAAGTTCCAGTTGAAAGAGTAGTTTCCCAAGTGATCTGTTACTGTTTTGCCAGCATTGTAGGATATTCCGTCTTGGCTAAAATACACGACAATGGTTTCGTTTGAGTAGGAAGGTGAAAGAGAACCTGAAATTGTAAGTGTTCGCTCTTGAGTATTGATTTTTGATGGCTCTGAAGATAAGTTTATGGATATTGAAGAAGAGTTCAAAGGAAAGCCAAGTTTTGACGAGACGGATGCTGGCGAAGTTTTCTCGCTGTCTTCAAGTGCAATGATCCACGGCTGTTCTTTTTCTAGAAGTGGAGGTACGTCGCCTACTTTCCAATCCATTGCGGGGGTGCATTCAGCAATCCAGTATTTCTTGTCGTTGAACTCGTAGCCTGTAGGAG
>SMYP01000086.1 GCA_007050895.1 Candidatus Bathyarchaeota archaeon
AGGTGCGAGAGTCTATTGGTATTGTTTTTCAGGAACCAAGTAGTGATGAGCTTCTCACAGGTTACGAGAATATGAAGTTGTATGCTATGATGTATGGCTTGAATAAGGAGAAAATTAAGAAAGGAATTACTGAGGCTCTCGAGCTTGTTGAGCTAACGGAAAGGAAAGATGATCTGGTGCGCACCTATTCTGGTGGAATGCGCAGAAGACTAGAAATAGGAAGAAGTTTGGTGCATAAACCGAAAGTGCTTTTTCTGGACGAGCCAACGCTAGGTTTGGATCCTGCCGGTAGAGAAAAAATGTGGGATTATATTGGGCGGTTGGTTGAAGAGTTGAGGATGACCGTGCTCTTGACAACGCACTACATGGAGGAAGCAGACAGTCTTGCCAATAGAGTTGGAATAATAGATCAAGGCAAGATTGTAATAATAGACACACCTAAGGCGCTGAAAAAGACTGTCGGAGGCGATTTGGTCACCATAAAAACCACAAAGCCTAACATAGAATCGCTCAAGAAATTAACTTACGTGAAGTCCATCCAACAAAAAACCGATCAAGTTTTAATCACAGTCGAAAACGTTTCTGATAACCTCCAAGAACTTTTGAGTGTTGTTGGTAAAATCGAATCGGTTGAAGTAAGGAATACTACATTGAATGATGTTTTTCTACACTTCACAGGCAGAAGAATTCAGGAAGATGGTGGAAACTCATGGTTTGATAAAATTATTCAGGAGAGCGTTACAAAATAGTGAACGTAACAGGAATATCGGCGATTTGGCAGAGGGAGATATTAACTTTTTTCAGAGAAAAACCTAGAATAGTATCTGCAGCCATAAATCCTATTTTTTGGTTAGTAACTTTCGGGGCTGGTTTGGGTTCAACTGTTTCTATTGCCGGGATAAACTATCAGCAATTTATCTTCGCTGGAATAATCGTGCAAACAGTGCTTTTCTCTTCAATTTTTTATGGTTCCTATCTTGTCTGGGATAGGAGAATTGATTTGCTGAAAGCAGTACTTGTCACTCCGCTTAGCAGACGCTCCATCTTCTTTGGGAAAGTCTTTAGCGGAGTAACTTTCGCTTTGATCCAGACAGTGATAATTCTAGCCTTCGGTTTCTTTATCGGTATAAACTACACTTTAGCCTCACTTATGCTTGTGATTCTGACAGTTATATTTGCTGCTGCAGCTTTAACCGCAGTTGGACTCACAATTGGAAGCTTGATGACCTCTCCTGAAGGCTTTCAACTCATAACTACTTTTGTTATTTTTCCGCTATTCTTTTTATCAGGAGCATTATTTCCCCTTGAGAACTTGCCTGCTTATCTCTCAACGTTAACAGCGGTTAATCCTGTTACATATATTGTTGACGTTCTGAGAGGGCTTCTCATAGGCATCCAATACTATGGAGTAATAGAAAATGTTCTAATAATAGGAGGGTTTGCTTTTGTGGCGAACCTTGTTGGAATACAAGCTTTCAAGAGAATGCGCTCCTAAAACCCTCTCATTTATCAAGAATTCACAAAATAGATTCTTTGTATTTGATATAACGTACCCCGTTGGAATTCATAGAAAGTTTAAATGTATTTATAAAATCCACACGTGCTATCAGAGATAAAGTCTATTGTAGAACTAGGGATGATAATAAATGGAGTGGTATATCTTTGCATTACTAGCTCCCGCATTTTGGGCTATAAACAATGTCTTCATCAAATTTCTCATTACCAATAAATTCAAGAGTTATTTCCCTCTAATCTTCACCGTCATTTCCTGTGACTCGGTCTTTGCAGGAGCAGTTCTCGTTTTTGGCGATGTCACATATTCTTTCCCATATTCTCTTCTCGCACTATCAGCAGGTCTAATGCCACTAACAGCATTTTGGTTCTACTCAAAAGCGCTGATTAAAGAGGAAGTTTCTAGAATTGTAACCCTATTCCAGCTCATACCAGTTTTCGTAGTGCTCTTTTCCGTCATCTTTCTTAATGAAATCCTCGGAATCCAAAGATATCTTGGAATCGGACTTATAGTCATCGCCTCAATATTGATCTCCTACAAAAAAGCAGGCAAGAAAGCATTTTCAGGAGTTCTAAAGTTCATGCTGCCCTTTGGCATCCTCATAGCTCTTTATACGATCACCGATAAGACCCTTCTAAGCTACATGGACTACTGGACGGTTTTCTTCTGGAACCTTCTTGGCACCTTTATCGGCGCGCTATTTATGTTGGGTCTACCAAAACTACGTAAAGAGATTACCCAGACAATATCAGCGGTTGGAAGAAAAGCTGTATTGACAACTTTCGCAGGAGAAGGACTTTACGTCATGGGAACAATCTGCTCGCTAATAGCTCTATCGCTGACAGATGCTTCTCTAGCTTCTTCGCTTTTCGGTCTACAACCGTTCTACGTTTTTTTCTACACAATAGTCCTAAGCCTTTTCTTGCCAAAAATTCTTAAAGAAAAAATGAGTAAAGAAACACTGCTTCTGAAAACCTCTGCCATCGCATTAATGTTTATTGGAACCTGGTTAATAGTGTGAAATGCCACTTTAAAATATAGTCTCGTTATGTCAGTGCCAAACGACACATCGATAAATTTCTAATTTAAGCCGAATAGATTGGGAGATTACAATGAAAAGGTTTTTATTTACACCTTACATTCAGATTGTCACCCTTAAGAGATCAAGGTAACTGCATTAAAGCGATAGGACCAAAGGATTGAATGAATAAATGGTACGAAAAGCGCGAATCCGTTTAACAAGCACCGATTACCACAAACTAGAAGAAGTATGTGAAGAATTGAAGACCATAGCTAACAAAACAGGCGCAAAGATTAATGGTCCAGTCCCACTTCCCACAAAACGACTCAAAGTACCAGTTTTGAAAGCACCATCTGGCGAGGGAACAGCAACATGGGATAGGTGGGAAATGCGAATCCACAAACGGCTAATAGATATAGACTCGGAAGAGCGCGTCATGCGACGAATTATGCGTATCCGCGTGCCTGAGGAAGTCCACGTAACAATCGAATTGATTTGATTTCTTTAGAATTTTTTTTAATAAAAGTAGACGTAATAACCCGCTATCGCCAATGCCACGCTAACGGCAAAAATTGAAGCCCAAACCGTTTTGTTCCAATTAAAAATTTTGAAGCCGTCAAGAATTCCCATTGGAATTAGGTTAAAAACAGCTATGTAACCGTTAAAAAATGCGCCAACGGCAAAAATCCAAGAATATGGGCTAGGTACAACTGTTAACCCAAGAAACACAGTTGAAAAAATAAGGTTAGTAAGGGGTCCCGCAATCGATATTTTTCCTATTTCATCCATGCTGGCAGGTCCAGAAATCATAACCGCGCCAGGAGATATTATTTTGAAAGGCAGAAGAATTGAAATGCATGTCAAGATAGCTCCCCAAAGGGTTAAACGAAACTCAGCCCATAAGCCCCGTCGTTGTGCGGTTATCTTGTGCGCTATTTCATGTGTGAAAAATGATAACGTGATTATCGCAGCTAGAGCTGAGAATATGAAAGCCCAATTTGGTTGACCAAAAGAACTGAATCCGAAGGACAAGCTGATGCCTATTACAAGTAGTGTGCCCAAACTTAGGTGTTTGACCTCTTTTGGGCTGAAGTAAATCCTTCCTTTGGTTCGGCGAGGGATTCCATATGTAACTCTGTACTCATACGAGCTGGGTCCCTGAACTATCACGGCTTCTTCCTGTCTTTGCGCGCGAGCAAGGTCAATTCGGGGGCAGTCGTGATTTTCAGGAAGACGATGATCCGTGCAGAACTGGTCATTGCAGTATGGACAACGAAAAGGAAGAAATGTTTCTTGTCCACATTTTCGGCATTTCATAGGTAGGCGCCTTTTTTATTGGTAAAAAAGTAAAGTGACCGTTTATATGTTTCCCTCCGAAAAGCGACAGATGCTTGAAGTGCAGGTTTTTGAAAATGCTTAAAACAGGCAAACCGAAAATAAAAGCCACAAGCAAAAGCATCTCAAGGGGAGCGTTATCAACCATTGAAGAGTTTCAGTTTCGTTCATACTTCAGATCTGCATTTAGGCTACTCGCAGTACGGTCTGGAAGCTAGACGCCAAGATTTTGACAATGCTTTTGCCGAGATTGTGGATAAAACCATCGAGTTAAAACCCGATTTTATGATTATCGCTGGCGACCTTTTCCATCAAGCGCGTCCTTCAAACGTAACGCTTGAGAAGTCTATACAAAACTTCAAGCGCCTAAGAGATGCAGGAATTCCAGTGTTAACCGTAGACGGCTCGCATGATTCCGCGCCCAATATGATAACAGGGACGATTTTGCACCCGCTGGACAGCGCTGGTTTAATATACCATTTGCCCAGGCATGAGGGTGCATGTTGGCGTAGACCTGGTTGTTGCTATGTTTATGGCGTTCCAAACTTTAGAACTAGACACAAGACCGAAGAGGAGCTTGTAGCTTTCATGCAGCAAAAGCCACCGGCTCCAAATCATGACATCAGCAATATATTCGTTTTTCACGCTGCTGTAGATTTGGAGAGGGTTAACCCGCCTTACATTGAAGCTGAAGTGCCTTCTGAGCTACTTCCTAACGGTTTTAATTATTATGCTGCGGGTCATGTGCACAAACGTTTTATGGGTAAATTTAAAACGGGAATTCTAGCGTATAGCGGCTGCACAGAAACTGTTAGCTACGACGAAGCTGAATTGAAGAAAGGCTTTTTTCACGTTAAAATTAACGAGAAAGGTAAATTTTCTCAGGAAATCATCGAGCTTAAGACTCCCCGCAGATTCAAGATTCTACAGCAAGAGTTTTCAGGCATAACCTCAACAAAAATCACCGACATGGCAGTTCAGTTTGTTAAAGATGCTGATGATAATGGCGTCGTGGTAATTCCAGTTTTGAAGGGCGTATTACCCGCAGAGGCAAGCCGGTCAGAAGTGGACATAACTCGAATCCGAGGAGCGGCCAAGAAAGCCTTGCTGGTTCATCCTATTATCTTGCTTAAGGAGAGTGCGGTTTCCGACGAAATGGTACGATCCATATTCGAAAGCGAGTTCACAGATTTGAAGACTAAAGCTTTTGAGTATTTCTTACAAATTTTCAAGGAAAGATATAGCCTCGAGGAAGCCGAAAAAATCGCACGTTCATCAATCGCATTGATAGAGCCGTTAACCAAGAAGCAAGAAGGAAAGGTTAAACACATTATAGAGGAGCTTCTGCAATGAAGATCGAAATAGTTCAGTTGGAGAACATTCGTTCCCATGTTAAATCCACGGTGCCTTTCACGCGGGGTTTCAACTGTCTTGTGGGCGGAGTCGGCACGGGAAAATCTAGTGTGCTGTATGCTATTGACTTTGCCCTGTTCGG
>SMYP01000040.1 GCA_007050895.1 Candidatus Bathyarchaeota archaeon
TTGGCGAGGTTCGTCGTCAAGACTTGGAGTTCAGGGTTTCAGATATAGAGTTCAGGACATTCCGTACAGGCAAGAAAATCATTATTGACAACTTGGAAATTGAGCCGTTTCACGTCGACCATTCGGTTCCTGGTGCTTACGGTTTTGTCATACACACGTCCAATGGAGCAGTTGTGTACACTGGAGATTTCCGTGATCACGGCGCTAAGCCTGAGATGACGCGAGACTTTGTGGAAAATGCTACTAAAGCTGATCCAATTGCACTAGTAACTGAAGCCACGAACATGACGGGTGCAACTGTTTCCTCCGAAATTGAGGTTGAAAACAAACTTGAAAGCGTCGTTGCAGGGGCTGGTGGAATTGTGTTGGCTGAATTTGCTTATTCAGATGTTGACCGATTGAACTCGTTCTTTCACATAGCCAAAAAGAACAAGCGATGCTTAGGCATTTCATTGAAGCAAGCCTACTTGCTGGATGCCCTGCGAAAAGACAAGGGTTTAACTGTTCCAGCGGTAGATGATGATGAAATATTGATTTTTCGAAAGTCGAAGAAACGGTATGACAAGTGGGAAAAACAGCTGCTCAAAGTTTATGACAAACAAAATAAGATTTTTGATGTTTTCGAAGTTTCAAAGCAACAATGTAAAATGGTTTTAGCCTTTTCCTTCTATGATTTCGAGGAGCTTGTACAACTTCGGCCTGATGCAGGTAGTTGCTATGTGCTGTCCACTTCTGAGCCGTTCAATGAAGAAATGGAAATTGATTATGAAAGACTGGTTAACTGGTTGAGCCATTATGGTTTGCCACAATACCATGTGCATGTTTCTGGGCACATGATGCCGATACAACTGAAAAAGGCACTCAAAGAAATTAATGCTAAACGAATGTTTCCGGTACACACTGAAAGCGCAGATTTGTTCGCTAAGTTCATGCGAGATCTCAGAAGTCAAATAACACTCGTCGAAAAAAGTAAAGAGTATAAGATTTAGTTTTTAGAGGATGGGAAGCCTTGCGAGCGTTTATATTTGTTGTTATGAAAATAAAGGTGAGAAAACCCTATGAGTGAAGTTTGGTTTTATAAGGGTATGCATAAAGTAAAGGTCATAACTGAAAGCGAAGGTTACTGGATTATTGAAGCACTTGAAGAGTTTGAAGATTTCTTCGATGGCGAGAGAGTCACAGTTAAGGTCGGTGAGCAGCGTATCGTTTCATCGGACACAGTTCATAAGCGAAAATATTTTGCACCGCCAATAAAAGAGCACTCATACGAGTTGAAAATGGAGAAAAAACTGAAACGATTAGTTGCTGAAGAGGAAAAGAAGCAAAGCGAAAAAGAAGCAAGATAAATCAGCGGGTTATTTTGTTTAGGAAGCTTGCATGGTTTGGAGTAGGTGGCAATTTTCTGGTCTAATTCTTTTTGTCATTTAATAAGCTACAAGCTTTCAAAACGTTCAATAAGTACGATTAGTGATGCTTGTAATCCAGAATTTAGCTGCAGAATTGCGTACACAATTTTCGCGACAATCTACGTCTAAATTTGTCAATGTCGAATGTTTCCAGTGAAGTAACGCATATTCCTTCAGTTTTGTTCAAAGCTTAAATGACACAAGGCGCACTTCATTTCAGAAGGCGAAAATCTTTGAAAAGTCAAGAAATAAGTGAAGGTGATTACGTGCTTCTTTGTTTGGATACGCGAAGAACTTACATGTTGAAAGTGGAAGCTGGAAAAACCTTTCACACTCATAAAGGCTACGTGAAGCTTGACGAGCTAATTGGCAAAGAATTTGGTGTTGCATTTGAAAGCAGTTTAAGAGTCGTTTTTACTGCTTTGAAGCCTACTCTTGAAGATTATATTATGAAGTCGTCTCGCAAGACGCAGATAACTTATCCCAAAGACATAGCTTTAATCGTCATGTTTAGCGGCATTGGTTCAGGTAGCCGCGTAGTGGAATCAGGTACGGGAACAGGAGCTTTGACAACGGCTCTTGCGCATTATGTGAAACCAAACGGTAAAGTCTATACTTATGAATATCGGGAAGAGTTTCAAAAGAACGCAGAGAAAAACCTGAAACGGTCAAATCTACTAGATTTTGTAGAACTGAAAAGCGGAGATGTAACAGTTGGAATTGAAGAGCGTGGCGTGGATTCAGTTGTACTGGACTTGGCTATTCCATGGTTGGTTGTGCCACATGCTTACGAAGCTCTGAAGCCTTCCGGAACTATAGTTTCCTTCAGTCCAACTATCGACCAAGTTGTAAAAACAGTCGAAGCTTTGAAAGATAATAATTTTGTATTCATCGAAACCATTGAGTGCATGGTGCGCACTATGCAAGTTGAACGAGGCAAGACGAGACCGCACACAATGATGACAGGACACACAGGATACATAACTCACGCCCGCAAAGCTGTGAAGCCTCAGCTGGAAAAAATTGAAGAAATCGTCTGAGCAAAAGCGGGGCGTAATCTTGTTATTCGGCTCTTGCAGTGGCTTGGGGCATTCCGAGGGTCCAGAACGCCTGTTTTAGTTGTTCGCCTCGTGTCCATCCATAATAAAGACCCATAACTCCAGCGAAACAAGGGATGAATACGTTGTTTATGAACTTGAAGACTAAAGGATTGCTTATTCTGTTTTCGAGGAAGGTGGGTTTCCAAATTCTTATGTTGTACTCCCAGCAACGTATGAAAAAGTCCCATCGTGCTCTAGACAAAGAATCAAGTTCGGCTCCTCTCTTGTTCATTAACACGCAATTTTCAAGTGGCACAAAAAAGAGTGGAACGTAAAATGCGTTGTAGTTTTTCAACTTATCCATGAGCTCTAGTGTTGCCAGAACGTCGTCCTCTGTTTCATCGGGAAGTCCTACAATCAATGTTGCTAGAGGGTACCAGTCGTTGTCGTTCAATATTCCAAATGCTTCGGAAACTATATCTTGCCACTGCGCTGGCTTGTAAGGCAACATCTTGCCACCCATATACTTCTTCATCAACCGAGTGCTGCCTGTCTCGATACCTGTCTCAGCAGTGATTATACCTTTCTTGCCAAACGAATACCAGCTGCGTTGGATTAGAATTTCCGCTATCTCTTTAATCATCTGAGGATTATTGACTACTGGCGCCAGAGACATATGTGAAATTTGTATGCTTTTGACGCCAGGGTATTCAGAAACGCTTTTCACAAGCTCCACTACGGCTTTCTTGTTGGGAACGAAAGTCTTGTTTTTTGAGCCGTAGAGAAACAGGTCTTCCGTGATTAAGGTTATGTGATCGCTTCCTTCTCTTGTGGTCATTGCGACCTCTTGCATAATACTTTCTAGTGGTACATCCACTTTGTTTTGCATTGTGGGCGTGCAGAACTGGCAGTTTCGACCGCATCCTTTCGAGATTTCTACCGCGCCATGGATAGCAGCGTGTTTAGATAAGGGCATGGTGTCATAATTCCATTTGGCTATAGACTCGTCAGCATGAATTAAACGTGGTAGCGGTTCACCTTTAACTGCCTTCTTGAAAGCATCGATTATCACGTCGGGCCTTCCACCCATTATCACGCAATCTATGCCGTACTTATCAGTCATATGTTTGCGTTCCAGCTGCCAAGAACCGAAGCCACCTACAATTATTATGGGTTTGAATTTCTTGATGCTTGGATGCTTCACAAGTCTTTGGAACTCAAGAGCGTTCATGGGTTCTCCCCCACCAATAACTGAAGAGTAAGTTTTGCTCACGTAACCCATTCCTGTTGGATCCATAGAAGAGATTGCAACAACTTTGGTGGTTGACCCAACAAAATCAGCTAAATCGTCAGGGTGAACAACTGCAACTTCGGAAGCAGTAAAGCCATTATTCAAAAGCATGGCTTCAACCTTTCGCAGGCCATAAGGTGCGTATTTGGCTCTGCCATCTAAATAGCGCTCAACAGGAGGATAAAGAGTTTTTCTTGCGAATCCGAGCGGGATAGGTCCTAAACCAAAGCCAGCGGAGAAAGCCATAAAAGGGTTATTGAAGAAATCGCTCATTTCCGTGGCTGAAGCGGTGAGCACAATTTTATATCCCAAACCCGTCTTAATCTCTCTCCATAATTTTGAACGCAAATAGAGAAAAAGATTGTTTCCCAGTCCTATTTAAAATTACTGTTGGATATAATTGAGCTCTGAGAACTAAACGTTTTAGGTGCCGTCCGAGTAACTCTGAACTTTCATCCACACCGGTCAAGCTAATGCCTTCTCATCATCCGGCAAGAAAAGATAAGCTAAACCAAAAATAAAAGCGTTTAACTATAATTATAGTTGCTTCGATAAGAAAAATGCTGCGGGAATAAAGTCTTAAATAAAGTTAGAATCAAACAACAAAAGGAGGTATTGCCTTGAGCCTTGCGGTTGAAGTTGAAGCTTTGGTTAAGCAGTTCGGCAATATTCGTGCCTTGGACGGGGTGAGTTTTAACATAAAGCAGGGTGAAATCTTTGGTCTCATTGGTCCAAACGGCGCGGGAAAAACAACAACTCTCCGCACGATTTCCACTTTAATCTTGCCTACTTCTGGCAGCGTAAAGATTTTTGGTTTAGACGCTGTGAGCCAAGCTACGCGAGTTCGCAAAATCATAAGTTACCTTCCTGAAGAGGCTGGTGCTTACCGTAATCTTTCTGGTAGCGAATACTTGGCGTTTATGGCGAAGTTTAGCACGAAAAACCGAGACGCGCTTAACGAAACGATTAAGGAAGCTACTGAAATCAGCGGTTTAGGAGAGCGGTTGAGGGATAAAACGAAGACTTACAGTAAGGGTATGAAGCGGCGTTTGTTGGTAGCTAGGGCATTGATGACGCGCCCTAAACTAGCTGTGCTTGATGAGCCAGCAAGCGGTTTGGATGTCCTTCACGCCTATCATGTTAGGGAGATAATCAAGACTTATGTGAAGGAACACGGCGTAACTGTTCTGCTAAGCAGCCACAACATGCTTGAAGTTGAGTACTTGTGTGACCGTGTAGCCTTGGTTAATAAGGGCAAAATCGTGGTTGAAGGGAAGTCTGATGAGCTCAAGACAAGATACCAGAGCGTGAATCTCGAAGAAGTGTTTGCGAAGGTGGTTGGTTATGCTTAAAGGGTTCACATCAATCTTAGTTAAAGAATTAAAGGAGCTTATGCGTGATCCTAAGATCCTCGTTGGCATGATTGTGGTACCTTTAGTGATCTTCCCCGTCATGGGTCTCGTACTTGGTTACGCAGTGGAATCCGCTCAGGAGGAAGCGCAAAAAGCCACGCTGCTTGTGGTAAACAATGATGGCGGAGAGTGGAGTCAAACTTTCATAGGTTATCTTAACTTGAGTATGAATGTAGCAAT
>SMYP01000153.1 GCA_007050895.1 Candidatus Bathyarchaeota archaeon
TCCTCTAGTGAAGACTTGTAAATGTTGACTAGGCTAAATAGTCGCTTGTCAAATGAGGAAGTAGAGGAGACTTTGCCAGTCTTCTTGTCAAAACGTCGCAGTAGACCTTGAGGATCTAGGGATACAACCTCTGCGCATCCTTTCAAGCGCTTAACAACTTCATACGAAACTTCACCAGCAATAGGTGCAACGTGAACTGCCTTCGCTTGCAGGGACTTTGGCAAGTTACTTAAACTGATGGGGCCAGCGTTGCTTTCCAGCTTAAGGGTCCTATCTGACAAGTCTTTGCTGTAATCCAGATCAAAACGCGTTGTCTCCGCTTTCTCGAGTTTAACGACGTTGGAAACGTCTATGCCTTCTTCCCGAAGCAGCCACATATACGCCTCTGGGAAATCTTTACCAACCTTGGAAATCACGGAAACTGTTCCCTCTAGCCGTTTCGCCACAAAAGACACGTATGTTACGGACCCACCTAAAGCGACGAAAGGAGCCGAACGATTCGGTAAACGAATACTATCTATTGCGAAATTACCAACAACTGTGACATCAAAAGTTTGGTTTTCCATTCGAGCCCCTTATGAAACACGTAATAGAACAACTGATATATAGAATTAGCTCAACCCAAAGATCAATGATTTTAAAATAATTGAAGACAAGAAGCTGACTTGGTGAATTTATGTTATTTTTGCTTTTTCGCGGCTTCTATCTTGGTGCTTTGAGGTTAAGGGAATTTGTATTGCCCAATTAGTTAAATGACACATTCATTTCTCACCCAACAATAAACTGAAACTAACTATCGCAGGCAGATAAAGATATGTTGGTAATTAGGCACAGCAACAAAAATGGATTAGCGAAATCAAAGGGTTTGCTGGGGTCCTGGACGACAGATCTTAAGGAGAAAGAAGAATGAAGATGAATGATAATCTTCACTTCCATCCAGAGCCCTCTCAGCCCCATTTCTCCTATGCAACTAAGATTTTAACCCCGAAAAAAAGAAGGGGGAAACTTGGTTGTGGTTTTGCTGCCTGTTTATCGCTTCCTGAGCATCAGGATTATCAATAGCCCAACGATTATGATTGCAATGATTGCTCCTGCACCTATGCCTAGCACGTATGTGTCAGTCATTGGTGCTGGTGTCGGTGTTGGTGCTGCTGTTGGTTCTGGCGCTTCTTCAACGTTTATAGCGGTTTCAGCGTACGAACCCCAATAGGATTCTGAACCTTCAAACGTAGCTATCACAGTGTATTTTCCTGGAACGGGTGGAGTAAATGCGCAACTGAACGAACCGCTTGCGTCGCTTGTAGCTCTGCCAACCTCATAATAGTTCCCGTTTGGATCGAGTACCGTCAGGATTACTTCAACGCCAGTAACGTCGGTTGGACATGGTTTTTGCATGTAAACGTATTCCATCCAAGCAGCCATGCTTTCGTCAGAGACAGCAGCAACACCGTTCGGGAACCGTGCTGCCTGCTCAGCTTGCTTGGTACCTGCAGCGATGTCAATGACTGTGCCTTCCAATAATACTGCGCCTCCGTTAACTGAAACCTTCGGTGATGCAGTAACAGTTGTTTGGCTTGGTCCCTTGCCAACACTGTACACTTGCATGTCATAACAGTTTAGGTACGCAAAGTAACCGTCCGCGACAACGTCGTATTGACCAACATACATGCCTGTACCCCATCCTGTCAAAGTCCATATTTCTTCGCCAGTCGTAGCGTTAACACATCGGTATTTTGCATCTCTGTAGTATGGCGAACCGGGGGAGTGTTCAGTAGTACCTAGGTACACTTTTCCGTCGGCAATAACGTCGACAAAGATCGGGTAGTGTCCCCACGCAGTTTCCAGCCCAGCATCAGTGCTGTTGCCTTCTCCGCCGTTACCATACGTCCACAATAGAGTTCCATCAGCTATATCATAGCAGTAGAGTATTCCGCCAAAGCCAGCCATATAGAGTTTCCCGTAAGCTGCACGAGATACACATCTAATAGTGTCATAGGCATGCACAGGATCGCTGTTAGTCCACAGGAGGTTCCCATTTTCTAGACTATAGCCATAATGCACCATAGTTTCTTTGTCTTCCATAATGAAGACGCCAAGCTCTGGATCCCATGCAGTGATTTCGCGGCTTACGTTATTTGGTGCTACAGGATAATGCTTTGTCCAAAGTATGCGACCTTCAGAACCAGGTGCTAAGCTCACTGCGGTAACATTCGCTCCATCCTCGCTAATGCTTCCTCCGAAAACACCCACATGTGTCCCGAAACTGCCCTGAGTCAATAGTAACTTGTCATTGAAACTAGCTTCCCGCCAAATGCTCCACGACCCTGAACCCAATTGTGACATTGAAACGTTCCAATCATAGTACCAGTCGCCGCTAGCATCTATCTCTCCTGGATACCAGTTTGCAGCGCCTATTTGTCCAGGACTCTGCCAGTTTATGCGAGATGAGTTCCACTGCAGTAGACGATATTCAGGATTCTGTCTTGAGCCAACGTTGCTGAGAACGTATGTGATAACTTCTCCCTTTGGACCTGCAACTGATACTCCTGAGGGAACACCACTTATATCCGTGCTCGTTGGTAGACCTGTCCGTGGATCATATGCACCTGCAAAGTTTCTTGTGAACAGCAGGCCATTTGGAAGAATTCCATGCTGGTTTCCATCGTCGTAAGAGTAGTAGTAGCCAAATGCTGGGTCAGACAACCCAGTCCCAGACGCGCCTATCTCGGCATTATACCATATTTCTTCGCCAGTGCGCAGGTCAAGACATATCCAGCCTCCGCCTCCGCCTGAGTTGCCATATGGCAGTTCGAAGTAGAGTCTTCCGTGCATACATAGAGCATTGCTGAATCTTGTGTTGTATGAACCGCCCATGTAGAATGTGTTGCCTTCGCGGTCGAGGTAGCCGCCTCCGACAACTCCGCCGTCCTGAATAGGTCGTGTCCACATAACGTGGGGACTATTGGGTCCTGTACCATATGGTTGGTATCTAGCATATCCAGCACCGCCTGTAGCAGTTTCGCCAGTAAGAATGTAGGGAGGCCCTAGCCAGTTAGATCCGATAGTCCACCAGTCTAAGTTCTGACCCTCTATAGGTCGAGTCCAGTATTCTGTTGGAAGCGGATAACTGAGTCTGGCTTCAGGGAGTTGTTCTTCCTGCACAGTAACATGTGTTGTCGCGCTTGCCTCGGTAAAAACATCATTGCTGTATGAACCACTCCAAGTATATGTTTGTCCTGGGTATTCAAACAGAAGTGTGTATGTTCCAATTTGAGTTGGTGTATAGGACGTATATTGTATGCTTGTTGTGTCCGTAACAACATCCCAACTCATCACTTCTGTCGTATCATCTGGTGCTGTGATAGTGAGCTTGTAGTCATGTCGCCTAATGTCATTGGTCACAACGGCACTGGGCAGTGGTGTGTCAACCCACATCACAATGGCCATTCTTTGACCGACTCCTACAGGGTCAGGTGTGGCAACGATGTAGGCGTAGGAAATTATAGTCCAGGGGGGGTCATGAGCAGTAGCTAAAGGCACAGCAACAAGTGTGACAGCCATAGTTAATGTCAAAACCAATGCAATCAAAGTAGCTTTAGATTTTCCTGTTGAAATTTTCGTAATTCTCTCTCTCCTTTTAAGTTGTAAATCCAAATTACTAGAAAATCACTAATAAAATATACTCACCTATTGTGAATACAAATAAATGTCAATTATTTTGACTTGAAATCATATACACATACTAGGAACTAAATCAACAATTTTAATTACTCATAATAAGCTTGAAAAAAAAGGGAAAAATCCGTTTTATACACAACCGTTTTTTCACAAGAATAAGAAAACAAATAAAGCATGTTAAACAAATTAGCATCATGTATGAAGATATCAGGATAGTTATAGAAGTTGCATCTGCAATCATATGTTTCATTCTAGTTTGGTTTATGGTGAAACCATACAGTCTAACCCGAGAAGGAAGATATCTTGGCCTACCTCTCGGATTTTGCTTTCTTGGAATAGGATCTGTTATCAGCGCTATAGCTACTGCCACACCAGGCTATTTCCAAAGCCAATTAGCTTGGCTCCAGCTACTTCCAAGAACATTTGCATTCCTCTTTCTCGCAGTAACTTACTACTTTTCAAAAAAACCCTCAAGGAAATCCAGATTTATATGGGACTCAGCAATTAGTTTGCTACTTCTAAGTTTGTTATCTTTAGTCTTGTTACTAATAATCAATCCTCAATTTGCCACAATGGATAGTTACTTTAATTTTGCATTCTATTTTCGAGCATGCAACCTAATTTGTCTTTTCTACATTTCTATTCACACACTTCATAATCACATAAAAACCTTAGAAACTTCAACCATTGTGATACCATTCGGTTTTATTCTGATGGGAATAAGCCAATATTCCATAATGATTTTCTCCATTGACAGAAGCCTTTTTGCATTCTGGGGAACCATAGTACTGCGTTTTGCATCCTTTGCTGCCTTCCTTTACGTTTCATGCAAAGCGTTCCACTGTATTGACAAACAGGTTGTAAGTGATGAAAAAGAAACCTCGTAGAGATAAATTCAAAATTTACGGGGATCTACTGTCTGCGCTATACTATTCCTCTAGCGCCGAAAAAATAGTGCTAACACAAATTCAGACAAAAATTAATGTCCCATATGATCGCTTGAAAACTTACATTGAAGAAACAAAAAATCTTGGTTTAATTCAGGACGACGATTCTCTGACTTTGACCAAAAAAGGACTACAATATGTCCAAATGTATAACCGAGTTCTTGATTTCATGAAACGGATGGGAATGCCATACCAATAATTGAAACTTTCCATGATCTTACATACAGTAGATAAACCCACATTCACAACCAAACTTCACTTTGATTTATAAGAAGAAATGCAATATGTGCTAAAAAAAGAACGCGGGCATATTTTTGGTTGCTCTAATCGTTTAAACTTCATTCGAAATAGCCAGCCAATTAGAAATTCTTTGTGGACCTAAACATGCAATTAAACTAAAAAGGCTCATCAGTTTCAGTACATCTGAAACGAGTTTTGTTGAAACGATATAACCCCAACCACGACACGACCTATATAGAAATAACTGCACTTGCAAAAACTTTTTCTGTGATATGGCTGCAAGAGGTTATTTCTCTCGCTCTTACAGGTTAGTATTTTTCAAAAATGCTAGCTGGTTCTTGTTCTTTTCTTCCTTTGAAACCACGGTCTCGTCGTGCCCATGCGTTCTTCGAGTCAAAACTGAAGTTCGGTTTGGAACGATCACGCCTTTCTGAGACGTGTTTCGAGAAAC
>SMYP01000183.1 GCA_007050895.1 Candidatus Bathyarchaeota archaeon
TACTTTCATCTAAACGTTTTTTGTATTCCTGCAGTTCAGCTAAACTCATTGACTTCAGTTGGTTTTCAAAATATTTAATGGGGTCACTCATTCCATACACTTCACATTAAAAAACTTCAAAACATAATGAACTCGCATATTCATTGTCGTTCGTATTCTTCGACCTTATTATTCATTACTACCAATTCGATGTTTGCCTGTTTGAACATCTCTATTGTGTCCTTGTCTGCATGGTAATGTTTCTCACAAACCACTCGCTTGATTCCAGAAGTTATTATAATCATAGCACATCTTCTGCAAGGAGTCATTTTACAATAAAGCGTTGAATCTTTAATCGGTATTCCAAATTTTGCAGCCTGTACAATAGCATTCTGTTCTGCATGTAATGTGCGAACACAATGTTGAGAAACAGTTCCATTCTCATTTAGAACCCTTCGCATATCATGTCCGCATTCATCACAGTGTGGTAAACCTGCAGGGGAACCAACATAACCTGTTGTCATTATTCGTTTATCCTTAACAATTACGCAACCCGCTTTCCCTCGATCACAAGTCGCACGTTTAGAAACAGCTTCACACAAATCTAGAAAATATCTATCCCAATCTGGTCGAGACATTGAATTTAATTCCTACCTAATTTATTTTAACATAAACTCCTAACCTAAGCGAGAATAAAACTGTTTTTTATTGTAATAAATCTATGAACCAGTTAATATTTTTTAAAATTTTAAGCATAAAACCAAACATAAGACCTCTTCAATACTTAAATATACTTACTGCTTGAAACGATACACTAATGGGCCGATAGTTCAGCCTGGTATGAACGCCGCCTTCGCATGTCTATTAACAGAAAAAGGCGGAAGCCGCGGGTTCAAATCCCGCTCGGTCCACCATTTTTTTAAATTGACATGTCAAGTTTTTAAATTTGATTTTTTTCCAAAATTTCCATCGTCCAGATCGAGTTTGAAAATTACACCTGCAAATTTACTTCTTAGGAAGATAATTGAGCAACGAATAATTGATGTTAAGATTCCTCCAATCAAATTATTATCAAGAAGGCTCTGATCATTATTGATATTCCAGTTAAATCCCATGAACTTACATTTGGCAAAAGAGGCGATTGAATATCAATGGTAGATTCTCTTATTACTCAGATATAACAACCAATGCGCCTAGAACGCTTGCTAATGTAAGTTTGTTAGTATCTATGTACGTGTATGACATTTACGTTATATGTAATGCAAATACAGAATATCTGCCTTTTATGTTACCATAGAATGACAAATATTTTTTCTGGTTAAACAAATGACTCTTTGAGATAGTCTTCTAGAGTCTCACCTGGGATCACTTCGATACTGTAATCTTTTGGATCGATTGAATGCTTGAAATTCTTTGCTGGAACAATTACTTTCTTGAATCCCCACATCTCAGCAGCTTTAATTTTTTCATGTAATCCACCAACTGCAGTAACAGGAACCACATCATCTACACTAACATTGATTTCACCTGTGACAGCTACATCTTGACGAATTGATTTTCCCTCAATTAATGAACAGAGGAGAATTGTCATTGTAACTCCAGCGCTTGGGCCATCAACTTTGTAGGCTTGAGCAAAATCAATGTGTGTGAAAAACTCTTGCGCAATGTCAACACGATATTTTTGCAGAATAACACTTCTTACTTTAGCCACGCTATCTGTGATGAATTGCTCTTGTCCTTCTTTCGCTATTCCAGTAACCTTATAATATCCTTGCAATTTGTTTTCACATCTGTTGTCTCTTTTTTCTAGGAATCCTTTTACAGTAAGAATGTTACCAGTCATCTCTCCACTGTAAGGATCCTTTACTACAGCTATGCCATAAATTTGTCCCAATTTTGATCCTTCTGGATTGATCTCTAACAGTTTTCCTCTCTCGCTCATTTGATGTTCAAGAATTTGTTTCTGGATTGTTTTACAGTGTTTATCGATTGCTTCTTTAACATGTCTTCTTTCAACGAATTCTAAGCTATCATTCATAGCTAATGTTGCTGCTGTTTTAACGATTGAAATCATTGGACGGAACTTGCTAGATAATGCATCCTTTTTATTGCTTCTTCTTCTTCCCTCGTCAATAATTTCTTCGCATGCTTCTCTACTGAATGGTATAAGTCGGAAACGTGAAATTTCTTGAGCGATAAATTGGACATACTTTCGGCGATTTTCAATGTTATTTTCCATGTCATTATTCATTCTTACGACTTTTCCGTAACCATAAATTCTGTCCATAAGGGCTGGATGAACCTGTGCTATACTGTCAAAGTTTCCAGCCCCAACCAAAAAGCACATACACGGTACTGGTTCTGTTGATACTGCCATTGCAGCTGTTCCTCCTGCTCCACTTAAACGACTTCTCATTGTTATTGGTAACTGCCCATCTTCGAGGACGGTCAACAGGGTTATTGCTTCATCTGGTGCCATATTTTTAATTTCATCTATGTACAGAATTCCCAGATGGGCACGATGTACATCTCCAGCCGTTACTCTCTGATGTTCAGGAGTTCCTAATCCTCCTGTTTGTAATGGATCCCATGCTATACTTCCAAACAATTGAGCTGAACCATGTCCAGTTGCATCGGTGAAAGGAGCAACCTTTTTGGTATTATCCACTATAAATTTAGGAACCTTTGATGCTTTTGCTCCACCTATCCCTTTAGCACTTCCAAGAACTCCAAAACGCCCCAGAACTGTTACCAAAATAAGAAACATAAGCATCATTCCAGCCGGAAGAAATGTTATACTGCCTATTGATACAAAATTATCTATCATAAATTTACCAAAATCACCATTGTTAACAGTTTGGAGAGGCTCTCCGAAAGCAGTTAAAGCGTTAGTATCCCAAGCTACTTTTTCTTGCCAGAGATAATAAAAACCTGCAAACATAAAAATAGATGCAACAATGATCATCAGGTAAATTATGGCTTTTACTCCAAGTCGTTGAAGAAACATTTTCTTTTCTTCTTTAAGCTTCTGTTTTAGTAGAATCTTTTTTCCTTCACCAGCTGGATGGCATGAAATTTTTGGTTCACTTGGTATTATGTCATTTTGCCAACAAACTACATCTTGAAGTTGAATATCCTCTTTCTTATAAAGTTCTGTTAGATGAACTGATAGAGCTCTTCCTATCAATGACTTACCTGTCCCAGGATCTCCTAACAAAAGCAAGTAAGGTCCAGGAGGAGCAGTTTTTGTGACATGCGGTTTTTCTTTATTTGGATCTTTCCATGCTCCATACCAATTTTCTTCTTTAAGATTTTTGAGTTTATGGACCCACTCTTGTAAGCACAGATAACATTCTTTTAGTGCACGTTCTTGTCCAATAACCCATTCAAGAAGATTGTTAGAAACAGGGTAATCTTTGGTTGATTTGAAATTTTTCCAATCCCATTTCTTGTTGCTAATAAGTTCTTCATCTTCTCCGAAGTAATCCAAATTATACCCTCAATTGTTTTTTAATCTGTAATTATGCACCTGCTCAATTTGCTTGTGACTTAAAATCAAGAAAGGGCTCTCTTAAGATAAAGCCATATTTCGAGGATTGTAACATTACAGAAATGGAATAAATCTACGTATTTCTTAATTAGGAATTTAAAAAATGTGTATTAGCACATCATTTTATTCTATTATTTACGTGATTAATGTATCTATAACAAAAATTGATCAAAAGAATTTATTAATAAGTAGCTTTGGAAAAAGATTACTCGCAGATTCGAGAGGATAACAAATGAAAGATAGTATCGCAGTAATAGGTTCTGGAGTAATAGGTGGAGCAATAGTTAGAAGTTTGTTAAAATCGGATCACGATTATAAGATCACTGCTTCCGATATAGAATTAGAAAAAATTAATGAACTTAAAGAGTTTGGAGTTTCTGTAACATCGGATAATATGAAAGCTGCAAGCGAATCTAATATTATCTTTGTTTGTGTTAAACCCAACTTTTTGGCCAGTGTTTTGAAGGAAATATATCCAAAGATTAAAGGAAAACTAGTGATCACATCAGCTGCTGCAGTTTCTATCGATTTTTGTAAACGGATTGTTCCTGATGCAAAATTTGTTAGAATTATGCCAAATGTAGCAATTGCAGTTCAGGAGTCGTTTACTGCCTATTGTTGTAGTCAGGACGTAACCCCCCAAGAAAAAGAGATGATTGCGACTATTTTGAATGATATGGGGATTCAAATGGAGATAGAAGAAAAATATATGGATGCAATTACTGCGGTCAGTGGAAGTGGTCCCGGATATATTTCTATAATAATTGAGGCTCTCACATATGCTGGATTAAAAGTTGGCTTATCTCGAGAATTAGCTTCTTATAGTGCTGCTCAAACAGTTCTTGGAACCGCAAAACTTGTTCTAAAGACAGGACAAACTGCTGCTCAGATACGTGACAGTGTTACAACTCCAGGTGGAACTACAATTGAAGCTATCTATGAAGTTGAAGGTAGCCAGATACGACAAGCTTTGATGAAAGCAGTGGAGAAAGCAACAAAAAAGAGTCAAGAAATCAGAAAACAGTGGGAATGAACTAAATACCTTATTAAAACTTAAATCTATTAATTCATTATTCTATTTTTATGCCAAAAGAGAAGATTATTATTTTAATGGGTTCTCCTAGAGACCTGCAATTTGCAGCTAAAGTTAAAGATTTTCTGAAAAAGGAAAAATTTTCAATTGTTCCAATTTTTAATGTCGCTTCTGCTCATAGAACTCCTGAAAAATTGTTAAATGATTTAAAAGAATATGAACAGAGCAACAAAAACATAGTCTATATTACTGTAGCTGGTTTATCAGATGCTCTATCTGGAGTTGTTGCCGGTTTCACTAGTTTCCCAGTTATCGCTTGTCCTCCAGATTCTGAAAAATATGGAGCTGTTAAAGTTTTTTCTTCCACAGCAATGCCCAAGGGAATACCCGTTGCTTATGTTGTTAAACCAGAAAATGCCGCTTTGATAGCTATAAGAATATTTGCATTAAGTAATTCTGAACTTAAAGGACAACTTAATAAATATAAACAAAAAATGGCAAAAGCGGTCTATGAAGGAGCTGAAGAAGTCAGAAAAATCACTAGAAAAAAAGATGTAAATAGGCTAACTGTCTAATAAAATACATCTCGATAATTTTCTTTTTTAAATTTTGATATTATTTAGATAGTTAGACTCTAAGAACTTATACGGTAATAGTTAAATGTAACTGAACCTTTTATCTGCTTCTAATAAATTTAAGGGTCCATTACACAATGATACTACAAGGAATTCCCAATCCTTTCGTTGCTTCAATATTTCAATTTTATGGACTCACTTATTGTGAACAACTTAATCCAAAGCTAATACAAAATTTGAATGTAGATTTATTTCAATATACTGATTCAAAAAAACGTATTCACAAATATACTCAAAAATGTATGAAAATTTAACGAAGGTATTCTAATGGCAAGCGAGATTGAAGTTGGAACCAAATACGTTCCAGAAATGGCTGAACAAGAGATAGAAGATCTGCGACAATCAATAAAAAACTCTTCAATTAACATAATTAACGATAATCTTGCACGAATGAAAAAAACATGGAAAAATCGACCAAAAACCATGGAATATTTTGATGAAATTGCAAATTTTTTTGGTATAAGAGAAAAAGAAATTCGTGAACAAAAAAATTCAGGAAAAAAGGTTATCGGCTATACTTGTATGTTCGCGCCTGTAGAACTGATATTAGCCGCAGATGCTATTCCAGTTCGTGTTGGTTCAGGATGGTATGATGCAGCAAAATTGGGAGATAGAATAATGCCCGTTGAAGTTTGCCCAGTTATAAGATCAACAATTGGGGCAAAGATGATAAATCTATCCCCTTTTATTGAACTAAGTGATGCAATAATAAATCCTCTGACATGTGATGGGAAAACAAAGCTTTGTGAAATATTGTCAGATTACAAGAATATGTGGCGTATGACTCCTCCTCGAGTTAAAGACGACCCACATGCTTTGACCCTTTGGAAAGAGGAGCTTTTGATTATTAAACGAAAAATAGAAACGCTTACTGGAACCAAAATAACCAGAAAAAAACTTAGAGAAGCAATAGAAGTTATGCAAAAAGCAACAAAAGCTTTTCGCAGATTACAGGAAATTAGGAAAGGTCCTCCTGTGATTATGGGAAGAGATGCTATGCTGGTTAATCAAACAAGCCTATGGGACGACATCAAAAGATGGACAGAAAAAGTTGAGGAACTCTGTGATGAACTTGAAAAAAGGGTTGAAAAGAAAGAGTACGCGTGCTACCCTGAAACTCCGAGAGTATTGGTAACTGGAACTCCAATGTTATGGCCTGATAGCTGGAAGGTTCCAAATTTAATAGAGGAATCCAATCCACAAGGAATATTGGCTGTTGATGAACTCTGCACAAGTGACAGAATTCTTTTTGACCCCGTGGGGGTAGATGAATGGACTATGAATGACATGCTTGATGCTATCAGTGAAAGATATCTTATGGCATGTACATGTCCTTGCTTCACTTCAGAGCATGGAAATGAAGACAGAGTAAATTGGATTATGGACAGAATCAAAGAGTACAGAATTGATGGAGTAATTTACTATGTGGTAAGAGGATGCATCCTATATGCCATGGAGTACGCAAGAATAAAACGTGTCCTAGATCGAATGAATATACCGGTATATTACCTTGACACCGAATATACACGTGAAGATGTTGGACAAATGAAAACCAGAGTTGAAGCATTTCTAGAGATGCTTGAAGCAAGAGTCGACATATGAGGTAACAAAACAATGATATCTGCTGGAATAGATATGGGCACCCAAAGGGTCAAAGTAGCCATCTTAAAAGATAATCAAATAATCGTTAAAAATCAGAATTTTTCTGGATTCGACCCCACTACAGTTGTTGAGCAAACATTTCAAGAAGCATTAGAATCTGCTAAACTATCAAAAGAAGATGTAAAACATATAACTGCGACGGGTGCAGGTGTTACAATGGTTAATTTTTCAAATAGCACAATAAGTATGATGGGTGCTGATGCTAGAGCAGGAGCATACTTTTTTTCATCAGCCAGAACTGTGATTGATGTTGGAGCAGAAGATGCACGAGCAGTAAAATGTGATGAAAAGGGTAGAATGCTAGATTTTATAGTTAATGCTAGGTGTGCAGCAGGAGCTGGAACATTCATTGAAGCCATGGCTAGAGCTTTAGAAGTTAAGATGGAGGATATGGGTCCTCTTTCCTTGCGAGCTGAACGTGCAAGTCCTATAAATGCTAGTTGCGTCATTTTTGCAGAGTCTGATGTAGTTTCACTTATTCATAGAGAAGAACCCAAAACAGAAATTGCTCGAGCCATTTTTGATGCAATGGCTGAAAGAGTCGGTTCAATGGTGCGAAGGTTGGGGATAACTCCAGATATTGTGCTTATTGGCGGAGTAGCCAAAGATGTAGGTTTCGTTGATTCTCTTAAGAGAAGACTGGGAATGGAATTACTAATACCTGAAGATCCGATTTATGGTGGAGCAATAGGTGCTGCTTTGATTGCCGCTAAGAGAGCTGAACGGAGACATTAATTCAATGCAAAATGAGGATAAAAAAACCGAATATTGGAGATGGCTGGAATATCAGCGAATAATGCCCGCTAAAGACTGGAAAAATGCAGAAATAGTAACTGCTGGAGTTGATGTTGGTTCTGTTGGTTCAAAAGCAGTAATTATGACCGACGGAGAAATATACTCATGGAGTGTAATGCGAACTGGTTCCAACAGCTCTGATAGTGCAAAGAAAGCACTTGGATGGGCAATGGAAAATACTGGATTAACGTTAAAAGATTTCAATTATATTGTAGGAACGGGTTACGGAAGAGTAAATGTACCCATGGCTAACAGGGCCATTACAGAGATTGCATGTCATGCTAAAGGTGCAAATTATATTTGGGGACCGACAGTGAAAACTGTACTTGATGTTGGTGGTCAAGATGTTAAGGCTATACGTTGCGATGAGAATGGTAAAGTTGTTTCTTTTTTAATGAATGATAAATGTGCAGCAGGTACAGGACGTGGGATGGAAATTATTGCCGATCTTCTTAAGATACCAATTGAAGATGTGGGAAAAGTCTCTCTGAGTGTAACCGAAGAACCTGAACCAGTAAGCAGTACCTGTGTTGTATTTGCTAAAACAGAAGCAGTTGGTCTACTACGGAAAGGATGGCCAAAAGAAAAAGTCTTAGCTGCTTACATTCGAGCTATGGCAATTCGAATGACTGAACTTATTGAGAAAGTAGGGTGCGAAAAAGATTTCGTGATAACTGGTGGACAATCGAAAAACATTGGATTAGTGGATCGTGTGGAGAGTATACTTAATGTTAAACGTTTACCAGTTCCAAACTTAGATGAAACTGGACGTGATCCTGCTTCTGCAGGAGCAATAGGGGCCGCCTTGTTTGCCAAGGCATTATATGAAAAATCTCTCAAACGATGAACTGGTGAAAGATATTATAACCTATTACGGATACACCGACGGATCTGGAGAATACTATTTAGTTATTGACGCCGAAAAATGTGATGGTTGTGGTGATTGCATTCAAATCTGCCCTCAGAAAGCATTGAAAATAGAAGAGACGTTTATCGATCTTGAAGATAAAATGGTTGCTGTAGTGACAGAAGAGCATAGGAAAAAAATTCGCTATACTTGTTCTCCTTGCAAACCTGATTCCGAAGATGTGCCATGTGTTAAGATTTGTAAAAAAAGAGCAATAACCAGCATATGGAAACCAAAATAAGATAAAAATGGCTTCTTAATTTATTATTCCTTTGATTATTTTTATCTTTGAAATAAAAATTTGTTAAGAATTATTAAAAAAGAATTTAGACATTATTAACTTCTTGGCGGTCTTTTTTGAGCGTACCGATATCGTCGTGGTCTCCCTTCTCTTGTAAGTAATCCATCCTTCATTAGGTCTACTAATGCATGTGCAACTGCTGTACGATCATAGTGAAAACCCCTGCGTGCCATTTCACCGTGGACTTCTCCTAGACTATGTGGAGTAGCAAACCACCCTTCTGACCAGAGCTGATGTATTAAACTTTTGCATGTCTCTGCTCTTGGTGGGGGATGTGGTCGTTCAGGTATATTTATTGCTTCTTTTGAATAGGTTGTAACTGTTGCTAAGATTCTTTTAACTGCCTCTTCAAGTTGTTCTTGTTGGCATTCAATTTCGAATTCTAGATTTCCTACCTTCATTTTTAGTTTAATTGGCGGATCTATACCTTCTGTCATGATGCTCCCTTATTGTATATTGAATTGCGCATCATGTTCATGCACAATATTTAAATAACTCAGCAGCTAAATCACTTCCATATTGGTGAATCTTATTGATTGAACAATTGAATTATACACCAACACCAACATATAACTTTCCGTCTTCAATAGAGCATTTACAACTCCCATCCACATTCCTAGAATTAAGCCAGAGTTCCATGAAAAACATTGAAAGTCGCTTCCTTCGACCTGACCAAAGCTTCACAAATTCTATTTCGACAGATCCAATTGTATCAAAAGAACTTCCCAATAAGATTCAACAAACAATAAAAAATATTCCTTTGGTCAGAAGCAGAGAAGAAATACCCATAGTTGGTATTGATGTTTCCAGCATACATATTGGAGAAACAGATACCGGTAATCTTTGTGCCATACGTGGAGCTGTAGTGTGGAAAGTAAAAAAAAGGTACAAATATCAAAGAATAGGGCCTTACCCCTTTCATATAACAGAGCATAATAAAAAGGAAATTCTCAAACTTTTTAGAAATAATTACTTCGAATTATCCAACTCAAACTTATTTAATATGCAAACTAAAATGGGTAATCTTCTCGAACGATGGCTCCAACTTGGTCTATCTAGTTCAACATATGGGACAATCATCCTCTGGGATGGATCAATGACAGCGGGAATGATTGATAGTCCAATAGACGATATGGATCGTCTTTTAAATGTTGCAAGAAACCGTCTAAATACAATTCTTGCATTTTCTAAGAATACAAACTTAAGAATTTTTAGTCACAAACTCACTGATTATTCGAAAAAGGCAATACCCCCATGTCTTCTTAGAATAGATGAACTAGATTCTTCTTTTGGACAAGTTCTCTTTTTAGGAGATATTTATATCGCAAAATTAACTCCTGGAATATGCTCATTTAGATTGGATATAGACAAAAAGATTCCACAAGAACAAGGCATAATTGCTGTTCAGAAACTTTTAGGAAATGATCTTCTCATTCAAAGTTATCCAGAAACTTTACGGTTGGCACATATATACTCTACATTTACTGCAACTGAAGTTATTGGAATTCAACGTTTTATTTCTCAACGATATAAGCTCAAGATTATTCGTAGACCAAATATACGAAAAATATTGTTTGGTTCATTTGGAAAGGGAGCTGAGGAATAAAGTTGCGTTTGTATAAAAAAGAGGGAAATAGTGTTCAGATCCTTAGTTCACCAAAAGATGATGTAGAGAAGGGTGATTATCTTCTAATTGAAGATTTAATGGTTAATAAAAAATTAATTACACAGGTTATTGATGTTCAGTTTGCAAGCATTCCAGGTCTTCTTGAAGAACTCCTACGTGATACTACAGTTGAAGAGCAAATTTCTGGTGAAAATTTTGATCCATTAAATGTATTATCTCATATTAATCATATTCAAGATGCTCGAATTCTAATCTGTAAAATAAGAGGATCATTGTTTGAAGATGTATTACACGCAAATTCTTCTTGGCTTCCATGTCGCTCCAAATCTGGAATAACAAAAATTCCAATAAATTCATTATTGGATAGTTGCAGAGGCAAAAAAAGCCTTCCGATCAACATTGGTGAAACTAAAGATGGGGCATCTTTAGAAATAACAGCCCATGACCTTGATGGAAGATTGAATATAATAACTGGAAAAAAAGGAACTGGTAAATCTCATCTTTCGAAATTGCTCATTTTGGGTCTTGTTGATTACAATGCCACTGTGGTGGTTCTTGATCTTAATGGTGAATACACTGGTTTAGGAACTTCAGTTCAGGGAGGATGTAACAATTACAGTAATAGAGTGCATGTACTTTCCCCAGGAACTGATTTTAAAGTTTCTTTATCATCTATGGGTTTAGGTGTTATTTTGAAGATTATGATTCATGCCCTCGGTCTTCCTGGGACCTCCACAAGAACATTTAAGAATTTATGGAAAAACTTATGTCAACAAAGAAAAATCTCTCTAGAATCACTTGGTGAAGCAATCAAACATTGTAATTGTAATATGCATGTTCGTGATGCTCTTTTTTCCCGTTACTACAGTCTTTTAAACTCAGGATTTTTCACAGATAATGAAGAATTGGCAACAAGTTTTGAGAAACTTTTGGAAAAAAACAAACAAAATGGAGGCGTCTTCGTTATTAATCTAAAAGATATTTCGGCAGTTGATCGTCAGATAGTTTTGGAATATACTCTCGGCTCTCTTGTTAATATTTTGAGTCAATGGAAGATCAGATCAATTTTTTTGTTTGCAGAAGAGGCTCATCTTTACCTTAGAGAAACATATTGGGAAGATATTGTAACACGTATGAGACATTTTGGTTTGTTTGCTAATTTTGTGACAAATCAACCTGACACAATAAAAGAAAATATCTATAGACAGGCTGATAGTATTTTTGTTTTTAACTTCTCAAATGAACGTGATTTAGAAACTGTTTCAAAAGCTGCTAGAGTAGATTCTGAAACAGTAAAGTCTATTGCCCAAGATCTTCCTCCCCATTATTGCCTTTTAATTGGAAAGGCAGTAAATGATCTTCCCGTTATGGTGAAAGTTAGACCTTTAAATATCAAAACTATGGGACAGACAAGACTTTTCTTCACAAAAAATTAGATGAATTATCACTAGTTTACCTAAGAATAAAATTATTACTAAACAATAGCAGAATAATATCCACTTTTTATATTTAAAAACTAACACTATTGAGGGATCACTTTGAAGGGCAGCCGCATAAAAATTTTAAGAAACAGAGTTGCCCAAGAAGCGGCATTGTTGCTCTATACTAACCAAGAGCAAGAATACAAACAAGCCAAAAAAAGAGCTGCAATCAATTTGGGCACTAGAATTTTTCCCAGTAACTTTGAGGTTGCAGAAGAACTTGACAAAATATCTGAACAAAGAGAGGGTCTCAAAAGAAAAGAATTGCTACTAAGAATGCGAACTGAAGCAAAAGAGATAATGGAGATCCTCAAGGAGTTTAATCCTCGCCTGGTAGGTAGTGTTTGGAGAGGAACAGTTCATCAAAACAGCGATATTGATATTCATGCCTTTTCTCAGGATAATAAGGAGATTTTTGAAAAACTTCAGAAACAAAAATATAAGATAAACAATTCAGGATGGCGATCAATAACTAAAGATGGTAAAAAGGAATCGTCATTTCATATAAATATCATTCTTTCAAGTAACGATATTATAGAAATTTCAGTTCGAAGTTTAGATAGCTTAGGAATATTAGAAAAATGTGAAATTTACGGAGATAAAAAAACAGGTTTAAATCTTAAACAACTTAAAGGAGTTCTAAATGAAAATCCGCTTCAAAAGTTTTTACCACACTAAAAATTGTTAGAAATAAATAGTTCCATCTTCTAAGTACTTTTTTAATTAAAATTAAATGAATTATCGGTTAGTATATTGAAGTTGGTGGAGAAGAATCTAAAGATGGACTTGGAAAAGGAAAAATTTAGGAAAATGTTTCCAAAGTTAGCAGAAGAGATGGATAGTAAAACTTGTGTAACAAAAATTGATTCGGTACATTCTGATCCTAATACTGCTGAAAATACAGTTCCAAAGCGATTTAGTGGTTATTCACCTGATGTTATTGATTTCCTACGCAGATGTGATGAAACAGAACAAGCAGAAGATATAATTTGTTATTTAGAAAAAAGAAATGAAATAAGCTCCATGCAAGCCAAAAAAATTAGAAAACAACTGAAAACTAAAGGAATTAGAAGTTTTGGTGCAAAAAAAGAGGATGGATATTATCTAAAACAAGATGGATTTTAGAAAATCTGAATATTTTTTACGAACTTTGAAATTTTGGTTTTTTTATTATTTCGATAAAATGGAATTAGGAACTGTTAGTATCTTAATTGATAAATTATCGAATAATATGAAGTGGTTTGATAAGTATGAAATATGCATTAATTTCAGTTTATGATAAAACTGGTATAGTTGATTTTGCCCGTGAACTCGTAAAACTTGGATTTGAAATAATAGCCACTGAAGGTACTTTTAAAACTTTAACAGAAGCAGGGATTCATAGGATTATACATGTTTCTGATATCACCGAGTTTCCTGAAATGTTGGGTGGTAGAATTAAAACTGAGCATCCTAAATTAATTGGTGCTCTACTGGCTTTGAGAAAAAATCAAGAACATATGAAAGAATTAGAGCGGTTAGGAATAAGACCCATTGATTTAGTGGTCTGCAATCTTTATCCATTATATCAAACAGGAATTAATTCTACTGATGTGAATAATTTCCTTGAACAAATTGACATAGGTGGACCCAATATGATTCGAGCTGCAGCAAAGAATTTTGGGAGTATAGCAATAATTGTTAATTCCAATCGGTATACTCAAGTTGTCAGAGAATATAAAAAGAATGGTGAATTGAGTCTTAAAACAAAAAAGAAATTAGCCATAGAGGCTTTCAAAGTAACGGCTCGTTATGATTCCAAAATCTATCGACTTCTTGAATCTATCTAATTTTTTAAAGTTTTAATATGTTTTATATTTAGATTAGAGAAATTTATTGTGTGAATGATTTATGATAAAATTCACCTGTTATGGTGGGGTTGATGACATCGGAGGAAACAAAATCCTTGTCAAATTTGATGAAGGATCACTTTTTCTTGATTTTGGTCTTTCATATAGTCAAGAAAGTTTGTTTTTTGAAGAATTTTTACAACCTCGTTCAGGGTGTAAAATTCATGATTTGTTGAAATTAGGTCTTTTACCAAATTTAAATGGAGTATACCGGCAAGATGCTCTTTGTCCAATAGATTTTGAAAATTATTCGATAAAAGCAAAAAATCTTTGGAAAACACAGGTACAGAGTTTTGAGGAGGCAAAGAATTCTGGTGCTTGGTGTCCTGATGCACTTTTTATTTCTCATGCTCATCTGGATCATTGTGGATATGCTCCTTATCTCGGGGATATTCCATTCTTTTGTTCTGAAATTACATTGAAGTTGATGGATGCGGTGGCTGAAATTGGAAATTTGCAGGGTATCGATAAACAATTAACGGTCAGGAAAGCCCGCGAAATGGGGAAACTCAAAACAGGATTTTTTCCTGGTGAACCAAAAGTTGATTATTCGAAGATTCAAAAAAGTAGAGAATTTCATACTTTAGAAAATGGTAAATCCGAAATAATTATTGAAGGATTGAATATTACAGGATTTAATGTTGATCATTCGATACCTGGTTCTATGGCTTGTCTTGTTGAAACAAAAGATTTTAAGGTTTTATATACCGGAGATATCAGGTTTCATGGTCGTTCAGGTTACAATCTAGGAGATAATTTGAGTGGTCTTTCGCCTGATGTTATGTTTTGTGAAGGAACGCGTATTGATCAAGAAGATCCAGATGATGAAAAAAAGGTTGAATTAGAATTAACTAACATTTTTTCAGAATGTAACGGATTGGCTATGGTGGGTTTTACTTGGAAAGATATAGATAGATATGAAACGGTGCGTGATGCAGCTCTAAAGAGTGGCAGAATACCTGTTTTTGATCCGCGTTTAGCTTATTTATTGGCTAGGCTTGGGCGAAGTGTTTACGATGAAGGTGCAACAGTTTTTCTTGAAAGAAGTGGATGTATGCTTTATTCAGCTGGTGATTATAGTAATTCAAAACATAAAGTCGGAGATATGCCACTTTCGGATTGGAAAAACAAATCTGATAATTTAAAAACTGATACTAAACATTTGAATAAAGGAATTTCTGCACTTGAACTTAATGAAAATCCTTCCAATTTTGTCTTACATTTAGACTACTTTAGATTCAAAAATATTTTAGATTTTGAATTGCCAGAAGATTCAATTTTTGTTAGAGCACAATGTGAGCCATTTAATTCCAAGATGGAGCTATCTCAAGATCGAATGATGCGATGGCTAAAACATTTTAAAATTAATGCAAAGAATGACTTTAATCCTTACCAAATTCATGCTAGTGGTCATGCTTCGGGTCCAGAAATACAAGAAATGATAGACAAAATCAAACCTAAATTACTAGTTCCTATTCATACCGAGAAGGCAGGGATGTTCAAAAACTCTAAAGGCAAAGTATATAGACCAAAAGTAGGAATCGAAAAGAATTTAGAATAATTTGAACCATTCTTAATTTTTAGTATTAAATAAAATAACATTTTTAGAAATTGAAAAAAATAAACAAATTGAATAGGTCAAAATCAAAATAATCTACATCATTTGTTTCGTTGATTTTTAGTACAAATACTCATGCCTTTGCTTTATCGTTAATGCAACTTTTTCAGTATTTCTGGTATTTTACCAATAAACAATATTGCATTTTTCATTTTCAGTTCAAATTTGAATTTGATAGAATTGTAGTGAAAAATAATCAAATGTCTTTACTTCTTTTCTTCAAGAATTAGCATAGTTATTGTTGACCTGACATCCTCTAGACTTCGCACTTTCCAGGTAACAATATCCTTAAGTTTTTCCATCGTATCGGCTTGAATCTTAGCCACTATATCGTAAACTCCGTAAACAGGAAAAATTTCTATTATAGAATCGTTTTTTTCCAAAGTGGATACAACGCTTTCCATGTTTTTGGGTTCAGTATTGATTAACACATAAGCCATTGGCATATTTTCATCTTCCACCCCTTTATGCAATTAAGGATCCTAAATAATCTTTTTGGGATTAAAAAATATAAAGTATCTAGAATTTTTATTTTAAATAAAAAATTGAAATATATTTTCAAAATTTCATATAATCCATTATTCGTTTTTGGATTCCCCCGTCCTTTAATCCCATGACAAACTCAATAACGTCCTTGGGCTCATTGAATTTCAATTTAATAAGACTCTGGAACCCCCAATCTGAACATTTAATACGAGAAATAGTTGATGCAGCACTGACTGCCTTTCCGAAATCATTCGTGAGATTATATGTTGCAAGAAAAGCTCCACACCATACGTCTCCAGCTCCTGTAGTGTCAATGACCTTATCTGGAGAAAGGTTAAGGGCAGGAATCATCTGTAATTCAATATCATCTCCGCTTATTATTGCCCCTAAATGACCTAATGTAACTATCAAAAGTTTAGCTTTTAAAAGTCTAACAGCTGAGGAGATCGAGTCAGTTTGTGCTAATGCCTTAGCTTCAGTATCACTCAAAATAAAAAAGTCAGCTTTTAATGCAATTTCCTTAAGAATTCTTCTGTTTTTTTGCCCTTGTCTAATATATTCTATCCATGTATTTACAGAAACCTTGCTATTTGGTGTTTTATCATTTATTTTTTTTAATATTTTTGCAACCTTTGAAGGACTCATAGGCGAAATATGGAACATGCTCTCCTTTCCAAGCCATTTATCCGAAATTCGCCTAGATGTAATTCTTGATCCAGCTCCGTGCTCAGCTTTTATATAATGTGCTTCCCAACGCTTGTCATATTTTATATGAAACTTTGTGGACGGAGAGTCATAGATTTTAACATCTTTGAATGGTAGTAGCCCCAAAACATTAAGAAATTGGTTATCTTTTCCAGTAGCTGAAATCAAGATGGTGTTTGGAAATAATGTTCGTGCAGCCATCGTTGCATATAGAGCTGCCCCACCAGGTTGCACACGAACACCGTTAACATTTTCAATTTTATCAACAGAAATATGCCCTACAAATACCAAACTATTTGCCAACAGCTCTTTCACACCCAGTCAACGATAAATTGTATTACACAAAATATAAGTACAATTTGAATAGTTTTTGCTTTTATTTTTCATAAAAAAGAAATTAAATTAAGAATTAACAAAATTCCAAAAAGAATGAAATCTTAAAAGATAACTTTTATCAGCTATGTCACCTTGGATAATTTAAATCAAAAAGGCGTAGTGAACATTGAGCACTAAACAAGATTCTCTGATTCGGTTTCGTTTAAAAAGAAATCTGCAACGGCTAGCTTCTAGAGAAGGTAGAGGAACTGAACTTGTATCATTATATGTTCCACATGGACGCCAAATCAGTGAAGTTGTGGCAATGCTCAATAATGAATATGGAACAGCATCAAATATTAAATCTAATACAACTAGAAAAAATGTACAAGATGCAATAACTAGAGTCACTCAACGAATGAAAATGTTCAAGAAAGTTCCAGAAAATGGATTAGTTTTATTTTGCGGAGCTATTCCCCAAAATGGTCCCGGAAGTGAAAAAATTGAATTATATATAATATCTCCTCCAGAACCAATTCAAATCTATCTTTATCGTTGTGATGCTAGATTCCATACTGAACATTTACAAGAATTTTTGAAAGAAAAAGAAACATTCGGAATTATTGTTTTAGATGCCTCGGACGCCACTTTTGCCACTGTTAGAGGAAAAAGACTTGATGTGATAAAGCAGATAACCTCCGGAATTCCTGGAAAATTTAGAGCAGGTGGACAATCTGCTCGAAGATTTGATCGTCAAAGAGAAGCAAAAATGCAGGAGTACTTCAACCGTGTAGGTGAGCATGCAAATGAAATCTTTTTACCGATTGAAAATTTGAAAAATTTACTTTTAGGCGGCCCTGGACCGACAAAAGAAGAATTTGAGAAAGGAAATTATCTTCACTATACACTTAAAGAGAAAATTATTGCTACTATTGATACGTCATACACTGACGAGCAAGGAGTATCTGAAGTTGTTGAAAAATCTCAAGATATTTTACGAAGAATACGTTATGTTGAAGAAAAGAAGATTATGCAAAAATTCCTTCGAGAAATTGGTCAGGACACTGGCTTAGCTACCTATGGGGAAGATGAAGTGCGAAAATTCCTTAATAATGGAATCGTAGAAATTCTTTTGCTTTCAGAGGACCTTGAGTCTGTCAGGGTTACCGTAAAATGTAGTTCTTGTGATTATGTTAAGGAGGAAACGATGAAAATGCATGAGGTAGCCGAATTTGAACAGAGAATTAGTTCTGAAGGTTGCTCAAAATGCAGTGTCCCTTCATTAGCTGTCACAGAAACCAAGGAATTAATCGACGAATTGGCTGAGATGGCAGAAATGGCTGGAACTGAGGTTGAAGTTTTGTCTGGTGAAACAGAAGAAGGGCAAATGTTGAAAAAATCTTTCGGTGGAGTAGCAGCGATTCTTCGTTATAAAGCCGCAGTTTAATATTCGACAATAAAACGAATATTTGGGTATCCTTGAACTTCTCGACCTTTTCCCCTGGTTGATAAGAATTCAATTTTATCAATTTTGCATGTTCCAGCGATATCTTCTTTTGCTTTATTCAAAATGTCGACCTCATTTTTAGTCTCTAAGTAGAATGTCAATTTTTTGATTGCCACATTTAGTGGTTTCTGGTTTTCGGCTTTATCCCTGCGAATTTCTCCCATAACTGTAACAATCATATCTCCATTTCCTTCGATTTCTTTATTCATCATTTTCTCGTCGACATTAGGCCATTTGGAGATATGCAAACTAGATTTTTGTTTATCTTCTGAATACATTATTTGGTAAAGTTCTTCAGTTATATGTGGACATATTGGTGCAAGAAGCTGTATTATCCTGAAGATTGTTGTATACAGAGTATATTGAGCGGCTTTTCGTTTCTCTATTCCAAAAGTTTCAGGTTGATATAATCTATGTTTTACCGCTTCAAGATAATTATCGCAAAAGCTATGCCAAGTGAATTGCCGAATTTTATCAGTTGCCACATTAAATTCGCAATTTTCCATTGCCTCAGTAATTTCTTTTGTAATTTTTTCCATCTTACTAAGGAGCCAAAGATCTAGGAGTTCAAGTTTTGGAAATTCTTTATTTGGTTCGTAATCCTTAAGATGAATTGAAGCAAATTTGGAGGCATTCCACAATTTTCTGAGGAATCTCCACGCATATTCTACATCTTCCCATCTAAACGGTATATCTGATCCTGTAGCTCCTCCAGAAGTTGCCCATTGTCTAGGAGCGTCTGCACCATATTTGTTAAAAACTTCTGGGGTGGAAACAAAATTTCCGAGTGATTTACTCATTTTTCTTCCATCAGTGCCAAGAACCATTCCATTAATTAGTACACTTTTGTATGGTTTTTCTTCGAAAAGGGCAAGTCCACGGACCATTAGGTAATAAGCCCAAGTCCTTATAATATCATACCCAGATGGATGAACGTCAGCAGGGTAAAGCTCATTCCAGTTCGCTATATCAGGCCAACCTGCGTGAACAGCGCAAGTTATAGACGAGTCAAACCATGTATCAAGAACATTTGTTTCGGGTATAAATTCTTTCGAGCTACATTTGGGGCATTCACTTATTTTTGGTGATTCACTTCTTGGATCTACTGGTACCCATTCATTATCTGATATGATTATTTCATTACATTGTTTACAATACCAAACAGGTATTGGGGTTGCGAATATTCTCTGTCTAGAAATTACCCAATCCCAATCTAAACTATTTGTCCAATCTATCAAACGTTTTTTCATATAGTCTGGATACCATTTTACTTCCAATGTGTTTTTTATGATTTCCTTCGTATAGACGCGAGTTTTCATGAACCATTGTTCATGTTCAAGTATTTCTATGGGCGTTTTACATCTCCAACAAGTTCCAACTTCTTGGTTTAAATTCTCAATCTTTTCTAGAAGACCTGTTTCTTGAAGGTCTGCAATTATCGCTTTTCTAGCCTGTTTTGTTGTTAATCCAGAGTATTTCCCTGCTTTTTTATTCATTTTTCCTTTTTCATCAATTAGAATAATTGCCGGAAGTTTTAATGTGGAGACAGTTTTTACATCCGCTTTATCTCCATAAGTGCAGATCATTAGAACTCCTGTTCCAAATTTGGGGTCTACACTTTTTTCTGAAATAATTTTAACATACCGATTTGTTAATGGGACTTGAATCTTTTTTCCTATGTACGCTTTAAAGCGATCGTCCTGAGGATGAACTGCGACTGATACGCAAGCTGGAATTAATTCAGGTCGTGTTGTTGCTATAGTTAAATAATGATCGTTTTCTAGTTTGAATTTAATATAGTGCAGTAGACCTTGTTTTTGTTCATGTTCTACTTCTGCATCAGCGATCGCTGTTTCGCAACTTGTACACCAGCTTATAGGATGAGTTCCTCTGTAAATCAAACCTTTTTTATATAACTGAATAAAGCTGAGTTGAGTATTTTTCCAATAGGATGGATCCATTGTTTTATATTCTGTTGTCCAATCCACCGAACAACCTAATCTAATGATTGCTTTTTTCATTATGGTAATATATTTGTTTATGACTTCTTTGCAAAGTTTAACAAATTCCTGTGGAGGAACATCTGTTTTTTTAATTTTATGAATTTCTTCGGTTTTAACTTCTGTTGGAAGTCCATGACAGTCCCACCCTTGAGGAAACAGAACATTATAGCCTTGCATCCGTTTGAAGCGAGCTAAGGAATCTATGTATGTCCAATTTAGCACATTTCCCATGTGGAAGTTGCCTGATGGGTATGGAGGAGGTGTATCAATAACAAAAGATGGACATTCATCTTCTCTGTTAAATCGATAGATACCCATTTCTTCCCATTTATGTTGCCATTTCTCTTCGATTAATAATAGATTAAATTTTTTGGGGAAAGACCTCATCAGTCAACCTCTACAACATCTGATTTATCGTAAAATTAACAGGGATCTAATTTAGCTTTTAGGTTTACTGAGTTTCATTTATTTTTTGAAACCTCTTTTTTCATGATAAGTAGCATTTATATACACGGTTGGATAATCCATCCATGTAAATGATGGGGAATCTTTAGATACAAGGGGCTGAAAAGGCTTGTTAATAAAAAAATTAATCCAAGACAAATTTATTGAGTTAACAATATGTTCATTCCTTCCAATCTGATTGCAAGCCTCAGCTGACCCTTGTTTTATTTTTTTTTATTAATTACTTCCATTTTGGATTATTTTTACAAAATATTATTGATTCTGTTTTAGAAGTTCTTTGATATTATGAATTTCAATCAAATTGCTTGCATGTTTCTTTTTTGTCCTAAAAGCTGCTGTAAACAAAACTGTATCTTCCATTTCCAGCATCTTCATAGTACAAAGTCTATTTGCTACACTCATTATTCGATCAGTTTCCTGTTGATAATCAATGTATACTGGAATTACACCATAAACTATTTCTAATTGTCTTTTTGTGATCGGGTTTGATGTAACTGCAATAATTGGTTGCGGAATTCTAAAACGAGCTATCATTCGGGCAGTATAACCTGAACGAGTCAAAGTCACTATCTTATTTAATGGCATATTTTGGCATATGCGTTGGATTGACCTGCTTACAGTATCGGAAATATTTACAAAGCCGTTTTCCAATACGCTACTAATTACTCCCTTTTCCGTTTCTACAGCTACACGTGACATCATATTAACTGCTTCTATAGGATATTTTCCAACGGCTGTTTCTCCTGAAAGCATTGTAGCATCAGTTCCATCAAGTATAGCGTTTGCAACATCGCTGACCTCTGCTCTTGTTGGAAATGGTTGATACATCATAGACTCTAGCATTTCAGTTGCAGTAACAACGATTTTTCCTGTTTGATTGCAACTTCGAATTAGTGACTTCTGAACCAGAGGAACTTTTTCTGGTTCTATTTCAACTCCTAAATCACCACGGGCAATCATAATTCCTTCTGAGGCTGCCAAAATTTTATCGAAATTTTTGATACCTTCCAAATTTTCGATCTTAGCTATTACTGCACCCTTAAATTCTCCTACTGCAGATCTAAGATTTTTTATATCTTCCATATTTCGTGTAAATGATAAAGCCAAAAATTCAATTTCGTATTTTTTGATTAATTTTATAATTTTTAGATCACGTAATGAAAGAGTAGGAACAGAAAGCCTTCTATTGGGAATATTAACACCCTTTCCGTCAGATAATATTCCACCCTGTTCTATCTTTATTGTAATAGTTTTATCTAGTTTTTTACTAACTGAGGAACGAATTCTGCCGTTATCTATTAGTATCAAATCATTAATTTCAATTTGATCAAAAAAATTGTGGTTAAAACTAATTGTTTCTTGATTAAAACCAATATCTAAAAAATCTCCAGGCTGAACAATT
>SMYP01000137.1:0-2504 GCA_007050895.1 Candidatus Bathyarchaeota archaeon
GCTACGATCGCCACTATTGAGCCAGCACCTAAACCTAACACGTACATGTCGGTCATAGGCGCGGGTGTCGCTGGAGGTGGAGCAGTCGCCGTAGGTTCTTCTTCAACAAGTAGAACAGTTTCCGCATAAGAAGGCCAGTAAGCTTTGGAACCTTGGAATGAAGCTATGATTGTGTATTTGCCAGGAACTGGCGGAGTAAATGAGGCGCTGAAAAGGCCAGTTGCGTCGCTTGTTTCTCTGCCAACTTCATAGTAGTTTCCGTTCGGATCAAGCACTTCAACAACAACTTCAACACCGACAATGTCTTCTGGACGCGGGAATTGCATGTACACGTATTGCATCCATGCACTCATATTCTCGTCAGAGATGGCGGCAACACCGTTTGGGAAGCGAGCCCTCAGAGCATAATCCTCAGTACCTGCAGAAACATCAGTTACCATACCTTTCACTAGAACTGGTGTTCCGAAAGGCTGAGCAGTTTCTGGAGCTGAAACTGTTGTGGCGCTTGGACCTTTACCGATAGAGTAGATGCGATTGTCATATGAATCCATTGTTGCTATTATGCTGTCTGCGATGATTGCACGCCCTCCCCAGTCATTTTGGCGGAATCCTTCTATTGACCAGACTTCTTCTCCAGTTTCAACGTCAATGCAGACAAATGGACCTCCGCGTGGCAATGGGTTAACAGGCGAATGTTCACTCTGACCCAAATACAGTTTTCCGTTGGCAAAGAACAAAGGTCGAATGGACCAATCGTTAGCCCATAAAACCTCGTTCAGTGGATCTCGATAGCTGTATTTCCACAGGTAATCTCCTGTCTTTGCATCATATGCGTAGACTATTCCGCTCATTCCCACTGAGAAGAACTTGCCGTATGCGATAGCAGGGCGCATGCCAAAGATGTCAAGATAAGCTTGTTGCTCTGTTGGACCCCAGATTTTGTTGCCTGTATCCAAGTTAAAGCCGTAGTTTGCTCTGTCTTCTTTTGCCCATATTGTGAAGACGCGATCTTCCGCACTCGCGGCCATAACGGTCAATGTTAGATCAGCATGTGGTCGTGCCCAAGTTTTATTGTAAAGCAGATGTCCTTCTGATCCTGGCTTTAAGCTCAAAGCCCAAATGACAAGAGGGTCATTTCCTATGGATTCGTAGCCACCACCAGTCGAACCAAGTACTGTATCATGTAGAAAAATCGCGTTGACACTTCCGGGCAAACCTGTCGGGATAGTCACGTTCCATTCAATGCCATTTGCTGCGCTAAAAGTCCGTTGTGTATTAGCTGAAGACCCCCAACTGCCATGAACAGAGATGACTCTGCTTGAGTTCCACAGTGACATCCAGCCATTAGTTCGATCAATAGTGTATCTGTAGATTTCACCTTTTGGACCGTATAAGTTCGTACCGGATGGTACGTTTGACATGCTGTACATCCATTCTCCAGTGTATGCGTCATAAGCATTCCAGGACTCGACAGACGTAAAAGTCTGAAAGTCGAAAACTGATTTCACTTCCCACACGTATTCGAATACGCCATGATAGTTGTACGAATCCCAGTAGAATGTCTGACCGAACGAAACCCTCGAGTTATTTCTGAACCAAAGCTCTTCTCCGGTTCGCAGATCTACTGCAACGATTCCCTGCTGTTGCTGTATGTTCCCAGCGAAGCCTGCAGCGTACCTATTGTAGTAAAGTATGCCATTTATGATTATTGAGTTTTGGAATTTTCCCTCGTATGCATCGCCCATTTCGAAAGAATTATCACCGCTGGTGCCTCCGACTAATCCTCCGGTTTCCAACGGTTTTGCCCATAGTACGTGCGCCGTTTCAGGCGCATCGTCATTATATGGAGCGATAAAGTTCGTTGGAGTCGCGACCCAGTTTGCTGAAACCACCTGCCACTCTCTAAGCATCGCGTTTATCGGGCGTGACCAGTATTCAGTTGGAAGCGGCGTCACCGGCCAAAATTGTTGGGGTTCATTAGTTACGACGATTTCCAATACTTCACTGTCGCTGGCTTGATATAATATTGTCTTTCCAACTAGGGCTGGATCAAAAATTGAAGATGTCCATGTATACTCCTGTGCTGGAAAGTGTGATTGAATCTTGTATGTTCCCTCCATTTGTGGTGTGTAAGCGGTTCCAGTGCCTCCTGTTGAGTCAGTTCTAAAAGGCCCGAGTGTTTCGGTTGAACCATCAGGCTTCGTTACCGTGACAGTTAATCCTTCCCAACCATCATAGACGATCTCTAGGTTGTCAGTGATTCCTACATGGATTAGTGTTTGTTCTCCCACGCCGACAGGGTTTGGTGTGGCACCAACATAAGCATAGGTTCGTTTCGTTAGGTCGGGTTGAGCTGTGCTAATTGGGATGGCAGCGAAAGAAGCAAGTATGGCAAAGATAAGAGCTATAGCGGCTGCTGTAGCAGTTTTGTTCTTATTCATCCTTCTTTTCTCCTTTAAGTTGTTAGCCCCTATCTCTCGCCCAGTTGGCTTTTAAACGTTGCG
>SMYP01000137.1:2604-5221 GCA_007050895.1 Candidatus Bathyarchaeota archaeon
CGAAGTGCTAGATTTCCGTTGAAATATGGTTTTTTAAGCCAACACCAATCTTTTCTGCATATTCAATGTATCTGATGGCTTTTTGTTTGTTCTCTTCGATTCGAGGCTCTACTTCTTGGAGTAATTGGAGACCGAAATGGTCTAGTGCCACGGGGTCGGTTCCGGCTAGCATGTAGCCTAGTTTCGTAGTGCATCCTCCGTGTCTGCATTCTTGAGCTTTAATCATAGTTTCGACTCCGTCTATTATGAATAGGTTTGCGGGGGCTGCAGCGTTTACTTCTGCGATTCCTTTGTTTAGGTTTTTGATTTTGGCGTGCATTAATAGCCTGTCTTTTTTGCTCAGGTAACCGAATTGGTTTTTCAAAGCGCCGCTTAAGCCGACCAGGAAGTGAGTTTTCAGCACTGGCAGAGATATGGTGAAGTCGGATGTTAAGGGCAGGGTTGATATTGTAATTTTGTATCCTCTTGGACTTTTCACTTTCTGCATTTTTTCAGAGTAAAGATTGACCAATTTGACGCTGTGGTTATCGCAGACTTGCTTTAACGCTGATTTGGCGATGATTTTGTTTGACTTTCCTGCGTCGATTGCTGGTGCATCGCCTGCGGTGATTTCATGGTTTGAGAGCTGTTTTAAAATGGTTTCAAGGATTTCGGGATGTGTTGTTGTGGGGTAAGGCTCGTATGAAACGATGTTTGGCTTCAGAAAGATTTTTTTGGCTTTTTGGAAATGTTCACTAAAGATTTGCAGTGTTTTCGTGGTAAATTCTTTCCTATTGCCAGTTCGTGAAAAATAAATCGTGGACATTTTTACGCCTTCATAAGAAAAATGCACGTTCGTATCTCTTTACATTTTTGTTGACAAATGAAATTTTTCATACTCAAGCCGCAACCAGATTTGAAGAGCAGATTGATCAGAGGGAGGTGGCTCTCTTGCGAGGGTTGGTCTATTGTGGATGTTCCCGTTTTTATGGTCATGTTCCGCTAAGCTTATGAGCCGAGGAGTGCATTTCTATTTGATCTGAAATGAAGGCGTATATGGCTCTATCGTGTAAGGCGGGCGCGTATAACAGTGTCTTGGACGAGCTGATTAAGATGGATCTTTCCAAGAAGGACGTCTTCCTTCTTTTTGGCCCAATTGATATTCTCATCCAATTTCGAGAATTAAAGGATCTTCCTGATTTCGTCAATAAATGGTTCAATCCTATCAGAATGTTAACTCCTGAAGAGCCGATGATTGACAAGACTCAGACTTTTATCGTTATTTCTGAGGGTGAAGCATTTGAAGAAGAGCCATATGCATTTCTATTTATTGATGTTCAGCCTCGAAACCTTGAGAAAGTACAGAAAGAGCTCCAGAAAATACCCGAAGTATTATCGGCAGACACGGTGTTTGGGCCATATGACGTGATAGCCGCAGTGAGAGTGGGAAGCAAAATTGAGCTTCAAAAAGTCATTGCTAGAATACAAAAAGAGGTTCCATATATAGACGATACGACCACGGCAATCGTGTCTCCGCTTTACTAATATTAGCAGCTTCTTTGCAAGTAACAAGGATTCCAAACCTTCAAGATGTAAGAATAGGCACTTTTGGTTTGGGTGTTTTCGATTGTATTCTTAAACACGCAACCGCAATATTTTTAAGTAAATCTTTACTATATTTTGGTAAATATTAGTGGGTGTGAACGGCGGTGGGGCTGCTCTCCGATCATGAATCAATTGTTTGGAAAAATTTTCAATTGGGAAAAAACACAAGCTCAATTGCTGAAGAACACAGGTCAGAATCATGGTCCCCAGCATACGTCTCCAGAGTCCTCAACAGAGCCCGAAAGAAAATCGAAAAGACCCTCAAAGAACACGCCAACAGTCACCGCCTCGACGTTGAAACTCTACTCGACTACAAAGGTCTCTTGATTGGCTTCGACTACCAGACAAGCACCCAAGTATACATAATCTTCACAGAAAAACTTGGCACGGTTGTCTGGTACAAACACGACTCCTATGCTGGAAAACTCTGCCCAGACTGCCCAAAAGAAACCGATTGCAAAGAAACGTTAGACGCAATAATCCGCGAACATGATATCCGTTTGAGAGATGACGAGGAAAATCAGTACATGACAAAAAAGGCGATAGTCATTTTCAACAAACTTGCAGCAAAGGAAACGCCTCGATATAGGAGAAAGGGAGGTGATTGATTTTGGGAAAGAGAGTGGAAGAAAAAGTCATCAAACCCCCAGTTAAACAAATTACCAGCGGAAAAATATTCAAACCTTCCCAAGCTTTTCTAAAAAAAATGTTGTTTAAAAGCGCATTCGTATTTGTATTGATCTGGCTACTGTCCATTTTCTGTTTTATTGGTTTTTGCTTGATATTTGCTGCAGATGATCCAATTAGATACCCAAGCGCGTTTCAACTAATTGACACCTATTTTATTCCAGTATCCCTCTGGACAGCAGTAATCAACTTGATATGGCTTGTTCCCGCTCTGATTGCCATACCCCCATATTTCAGGAGCATAGAATACTCCGTTAAAGCAGAAACTGGAGAAACAATGCCAGAGATCTATTCAAAAAGGGGCATATTGACCATAACTCGTAAGCATTTGCCATTTAGAACAATA
>SMYP01000026.1 GCA_007050895.1 Candidatus Bathyarchaeota archaeon
CCCAACACCCTCTCTCCACAAACACAAGAAACAACACAAACGCAGAAAAAAGTCATTATCGGATATTAGTATAATCTAACTCGAGCAAAAATCTTCATTTCTTTGAATACAATTGAAGATTTGGGTAAGCAAAATTGGCAGGCAGTTCTCTCAATTGCTCTTTTTATAGGCTTCAGGGAGAAGTGCAGGTTTGTGAAGAAAACCCTCTATGGATCTCAGGAGTTGATATCCAAATAGTATTGCCGCAAAATAAGTAGGCCAAAGAATCACGGGCCAATTTCCTGGTGTGTATTGCCACAGATTTGAAGACACAGCGAAAAACTCCATCAAGATCAACGCAAACATGCCGCTAAAGGCCAAGAACACTTGTTCTTTGGCTTCTTTGATTATGGGGCGTTTTCGTCGCGTCACCATTAGTATAATCCACGCCGTGAAAAAGGCGGAAAACAGAAGATACCAACTTGAGTTGAAATCAAATACCAGATTCATATCGCCAACTAAAAGCAAGTATACTATAAAAAGGATTCCATGAGCCCATCGACTCTTTTCCTTTATAAGGTAGCTTTTAGTCGCAGCATTTGGTAACACTAAGCAACCATGGATTTTAAAATAATTCTTTTTAACCTCTAACGCCAATGCAACTTTTGTCTGATAGGTTTCAAGTAATTTCATGTAAATGCCAAAAAGAGATTAATTCAAAGTGGTCTAATATTGACTTTGAGCATCAACCCAGCTGTAATAGACGTTGGGGGTTTTAACATGAAGCAAAAAAGTCCGAGCAAAGAATGTGGATTTATTCCTCAAAGAATTTATGAACAAATGGTGAAGTATATGCCAATTGTTTCAATTGAAGCTTTAATAGTTTCAGGAGGTAAATTGCTGTTTTTAAAAAGAAACAATAAACCCGCAAAGGGACAGTGGTGGTTTCCTGGAGGGAGAATTAGAAAGACCGAATCCCTTGAAGAGGCGTTATATCGGGAGATCAAAGAGGAAACTGGTTTGGAAATAATTTCAGCAAAATTTGTTGGAGTATATTCACGGGTTTTTCCAGAACGCCATGATATAACTGTTGCCTATTTGTGCAGGAGCAAAGAAAGTGTAGTGCATTTAAATGATGAGCATTCAGAATATCGCTTTTTTAGCCGAAATCCAATTGGATTGAATCATTTTCTCGTTGAAACAGTGAGTGATTCCAACTGGAAGAAATTCATCTGAATACGTTTCCAAATAATAAGCAGCAACAAATGTCACACGCCTAAATATTTTCTTAATATGTTCAGATTAACCAATAATTGCGTTCTCTCAATTAACGTATAAAAGTGTCAATGAGAAAAGTTTATAGAGTGAAAGTTATGGAGAAAATTGATAGCTCACAGATTTTGGCTTTAAAAGAGTTGGGATATGGTCAGAGTTGCTACGCTATAGACAGCATGCATAAGAGGGAAATGGCGATACGCACAAAAGATTTGAAGTTGATTGACAAAAACACTGCGCGATTGGTTTCCAAGGTCGTTGGAGGAAAACTTGTTAATCTCAGCATCAACGAAGCGAGTGAATGGGCAATAATGATGGAGCCAATTAGAAACTTGAAAATCTATTACATACTTCAACGTAATAGCCCAGAATTTGAAGACGAAGTTTTAACATTCTATGACAAAGTAATAGATAGTATCGAAATTCCAATCGACGACCTTTACGATTTTACGAGACTATGTGCTAATGCGTTAGTTCGGGTTGCAAGCAGCGTACTTGAAAGATAGATGTAAGCTCTAAACGCAGATTACTTTCAAGCAAATAATTAGTGGAAGTGATTGTTCACGACAAGGGAGGGTTAGCATTCAGATTTCTCAATAGCGACAGATCACTTGTACAATTTTCCTTTTTCTTGTTTGAACTGACAGAGTATTGTTCATTTTTGGCGTATGTTATTTGACTAAGAGCAGCCATTTTATTACTCCGCGTATCGACTTTTCCTTTTTTCTCCAATCTACAAAAAAGTGCAAGTTGAATGTCAGGAAGTAATCACTTGGCATGTACAATTCAATTTCGCTCTATTTTTTGAAACGACTAAATGAGCAATAAATGGTAGTCAATATTTTTTAGTAAAAATCAAACTCAGCAATTCAGAGAAGACATCTAACGAAATCTAGAAATAGTGCACAACCTCAGCCGCAGAAAGTAAGAATCTTGAGTCGATTTGAAGATCAATTTTAACTAGTTCTCTATAGAACTTTTATAATTTTGTTCTATTTTCGCCTCAATACTAAACCTTAAATTCAAAGCAAATTAAACTACCTCTTGTGGTTCGTAATGGCTAATGAAAAAGAAATGCTTGAAGAACTTAAGAAGATCAGGGAAGCGCTTGAACCTAAACCCGCTCCGCCAACACCACCTCCAAAGGGTTTATGGGCTGAATTCAAAGCTTTTCTTGAGAGCTATAAGGTTCTGGGGCTTGCAGTCGCTTTCATAATGGGCGTCTACCTAGGTGGACTAGTGCAATCATTGGTGTCAGAACTTTTGCTTCCAGTAATTGGTCTAGCAATTCCCGGGCTTGGCAACTTGGCAACATGGAAGATTCCTGTTCCAGAAACGACTTTGGATTCGATGGGGAACCCTCCTGCAGATTATACTGGGCAGATCTTTGGCGTAGGTCCCTTTTTAGTGGCTCTAATAACCTTCGTAATCGTTGCTTTTGTGATATTCATAATAGTGAAAGTCACGAAAAAATGGGGCATCAAATAGCCACCCTCCCTTTTTTATTCCCTTTTTTCTCTCCTTGAGCGAAGTTTCTATTCATCAGATTCAAGCTATCTTGGATCTTCCTTCTGTTGGGACTCTCGATTTTTGAAATTTTCAAGAACGTAAAATAATTTTCAAAGAAAACTGGCAAGAAGATCTTTTGAATCATGCTGATGTGAGCGCTGCATGGTATTGCTGAATGGATTTTACAGCTGATTTTCCCGTACAATACGCGGAAATGCCCTTGACTGCAGCCATAGCAGCTGTTAGAGATGTTATATATGGCACTTTATATTTGATAGCTGCTTTGCGTATGTAAGAGTCGTCATACTTGCTTAATTTGCCAGAAGGAGTATTTATCACCAGTTGAATCTCTTTATTCTTAATGGCGTCAGTGATATTGGGCCGTCCTTCATGTTCCTTGAGAATGAGTTCAGAAACGACACCATGCTTAGCTAGAAAAGCTTGTGTACCAACAGTAGCCTTTATCTTGAAGCCCAGTTTAATGAATTGTTTAGCTATTTCTGCCAATGAGGAACGATCACGCTCAGCAATAGTTATCAGGACAGTTCCCTTTGTTGGCAACGAGTTTATTGCTTCTTGAGCTTTCCAATAAGCTAGACCGAACGATTCAGCGATGCCGAGAACTTCACCGGTCGATTTCATTTCTGGTCCAAGTACAGGGTCGACTTCTGGAAACATATTGAAAGGAAAAACCGCTTCTTTAACTCCAATATGCGGAATTGAGCGTTTTTGCAGATTTAAATCCTTTATTTTCTTTCCCATCATCAATCGTGTGGCTGAATGTGCCATGGGTATATTGCATACTTTAGATACGAGTGGGACCGTTCGAGAGGCACGCGGATTTGCCTCAAGAACATAGACTACGTCATTGCAAATGGCATATTGGATATTCATTACACCTGTTACTTCAAGCTCGCTAGCGATACGCCGTGTATATTCTTCAATTGTATCAACATGTTTCTTTTTTATGCTAACTGGCGGAATTGCGCAAGCAGCATCTCCGGAATGAACACCAGCATATTCTATATGTTCCATGACTGCTGGAATAAAAACTTCATTCCCATCAGCTAGGGCGTCGGCTTCAGCCTCGATAGCGTTCTCTAGGTAGCGATCAATGAGGATTTGACGATTTGGCGTGATCCCCACAGCTGCTGAGACATACAATTTTAACTCATCTTCATCGTGGACTATTTCCATACCGCGTCCACCGAGCACGTAGGAAGGACGCACTATGAGCGGGTAGCCGATACGTTTCGCCACATTCATCGCTTCCTCAAGATTCTTGGCTGTACCTGACTCTGGCATTGGAATGCCGTATTTCAGCATCATTTTACTGAAACGCCCACGATCAGATGCGATGTCAATCGAGTTAACAGACGTGCCTAGAATCTTCACACCAAATTTCTCCAGCTCAGCGGCAATGTTGAGCGGTGTTTGACCGCCAAATTGGACAATTACGCCAATAGGTTTTTCCTTTTGGTAAATACTCAAGACATCCTCGACAGTCAGAGGTTCGAAATACAATTTATCGGAAGTATCGTAATCCGTAGAAACTGTCTCAGGATTACAGTTCACCATAATTGTCTCGTAACCCATGTCACGCAGAGCAAAGGCGGCATGGACGCAACAGTAATCAAATTCGATACCCTGGCCAATACGATTAGGTCCGCCGCCTAAAACCATCACCTTCGGGCGATTGCTAACCAAGGTCTTGTCTGCTGCATTGTACGTAGAGTAATAATACCTGGCATTTTCCGTCCCGCTAACTGGAACAGAATCCCATGATTCCAATAATCCCAACTCGATACGTTGTTTGCGTATATCCTCTTCATCTACCTCGAGCAGTTTCGCTATATACTTATCAGCAAAGCCATCTTTCTTAGCCTGAATAAGCAAATCACGTGGCAGTTTTCCACCTTTATAACTTGTGATTTTCTCTTCTTCTTCCACCAGTTCTTTCATTTGCTGAATGAACCAAGGCTTGATAGAAGTTTTTCGATAAAGCTCCTGGATGTCAGCTCCTTTGCGAAGGGCTTCATACATAATGAATTGACGTTCACTACTAGCGTAGTTGAGCAGTTTCATTAATTCTTCAAGTGGTTTTTCATGGAAGTCTTTGGCAAATCCTAGTCCAAAGCGCCCTATCTCCAGAGATCGGATGGCCTTTTGGAAAGCCTCTTTGTAATTCTTACCAAGACTCATAACCTCGCCAACAGCGCGCATTTGGGTACCAAGTCGGTCCTCTGCATCTCGAAATTTCTCAAAAGCCCAACGGGCAAACTTGACGACTACATAATCACCGGAAGGAGTATATTTCTCCAAGGTACCCTCTCGCCAATATGGTAACTCATCCAGAGTCATGCCAACAGCTAGCTTGGCAGAAATTAGGGCAATAGGAAAGCCTGTAGCTTTTGAAGCTAGCGCAGAAGAACGTGAAGTGCGTGGGTTAATCTCAATTATCACTACTCTTCCCGTTTTAGGATCGTGTGCAAATTGTATGTTGGTGCCGCCGATTACTCCGATTTTTTCTACTACCTTGTAGGCGTACTTCTGAAGGCGTTTTTGCAACGATTCGCTAATCGTAAGCATGGGTGCAGTACAGTAGGAATCGCCAGTGTGCACTCCCATGGCATCAACATTTTCAATGAAACAAACGGTAATAATCTGGTTTTTGGCATCTCTGATGATTTCGAGTTCCAGTTCTTCCCAACCTTCCACCGATTCTTCAATTAAAACTTGACCAACCATGCTGGCAGCAATACCGCGACCGGCAATTACGCGTAACTCCTCGACATTATAAGCGAGACCCCCACCAGTACCGCCCAGTGTAAAGGCGGGTCGGACAACGACTGGATAGCCAAGCTCGGCAGCAATTAACTCAGCATTCTCAACACTATAAGCTACTTTGCTCTTGGGAACAGCTATACCAAGCTCCATCATCGTTTCTTTGAAAGCTAAACGATCTTCGCCGCGACGGATAGCCTCCAATTCTACACCGATTACCTTTACATTATATTTTTCTAGAGCACCACAACTTGACAAACTCGAGCTGAGGTTAAGTCCGGTCTGCCCACCCAAATTAGGCAATATAGCGTCTGGACGTTCTTTCTCGATGATTTTAATCATCGTCTCAAGATTGAGAGGTTCAATGTAAGTGACATCCGCCATACCAGGGTCAGTCATAATTGTCGCCGGATTTGAGTTAACCAAAACAATTTGATAACCTAACGATTTCAAGGCTTTACATGCTTGGGTACCAGAATAATCGAACTCACAAGCTTGCCCAATAACAATTGGTCCAGAACCAATAATCATAATCTTTCTAATATCTCTACGCAGGGGCATAGTCATCTCCACTTTTAATCATATTAACCTCAACCATTTCCAATTAATCCTTTGCCACAAATATGCAACACATAGAAATAACGTTATTGGCAAGATTATTTCTTCGAAGGAAACATCACTGCTGATAGCATGAGCTGCTCTGGAGAATCATTTACACCTGATAATGGTATCATGTTGTCTGAGTAGCAACTTCTGAAAATAACATTTCACAAAAAAGGAAAAAGTTTAATGACAAATTATAGCAAGTCTTTATCTCCAAGTTTAACAAATATTATTTGTTTGGATTTGATATGACAACTCATGTTCATCGAATGCCAGAAAGAGAACGGCTTCAACTTAAAAAGAAAATAGGTAAAATCTTGAGAACAGTGCCTTACGAGAAAGGGTTCCACTTCTACACTGCTCACGGAAACTATACAGGCGAAACAGCAACTAGCCTAGATGCTTTTGAAAAGAAAATTCAGGTCGTACCAGCGGTTTCAATTAGCTTTCATCTTGAGCGAGGCGACTTCCAAAAATGGATAGAAGATACGCTCAGCGATGAAGAATTGGCAAAAAGAATAGGACTTATAGAGCCAACGCGTCTGATGGAAGATATGCGAAGAGAGCTTCTCGCAATTGTGCAGACTAGGATAGCTGCCCTAAAACTGGAATTGCCTCACCATCTGAGACACATTCATATTTAGAATTTATCGTTGATCATTTCTTCAGTGCTAATCTTTAAATTTCTTTAGTTATTGCTTGTGATTGCTAGTGTAGTTTCGTAGTTCCCTAACATTATGTATCTCGATTAGATTGCTAGCATGTTTTTTGAGGGTTCGAAAAGCAGCCGTAAATAGCACAGTATCTTCGTCTCTGATTAGATTCATAGAATACAGATTATTAACAACATACAAGATGTGATCCTTTTTTTCTTGATAATTTATGGCAACAGGGTAAACACCGAACACAAGCTCAAGTTGCTTCTTGACTCTTCTGTCTGGAGTGACAGCTATTATGGGTTGCGGGATTTTAAATCTGGCAATCATCCTTGCAGTGTAGCCTGACCTTGTCAGGGTGACCACCTTATCTACGGGCATACTTCGGCAAATTCTCTGAACCGCTTTACTCGTGGCATCGGATATGTCAATGAAACCTTCCTCTTCAATATGACTCTGAGTAGCCTTTTCAGCTTCCGCTGCTATGCGCGACATGATTTTAACAGATTCTACAGGGTATTTTCCAACTGCTGTTTCTCCGGAAAGCATAGTTGCATCTGTCCCATCCAATATTGCATTGGCCACGTCGCTGACTTCCGCCCTCGTTGGTATTGGTTGCTGCATCATTGACTCAAGCATTTCCGTTGCTGTTATTACCGGTTTGCCCCTTTGATTGCAGGATTTTATAATCGATTTCTGAACTAGTGGAACTTTTTCGGGTTCTATCTCTACACCCATGTCGCCTCGAGCCACCATTATGCCATCGGAGGACTCGAGAATTTTCTTAAAGTTGTTAATTCCTTCAGAGTTTTCAATTTTCGCAATTATGGCGCCCTCATAACCTTCTGCTTCAGATTTTACATTGATAATATCCTTTGCATTTCTAGTGAAAGATAGCGCTATGTATTCGATATCATATTTCTTTGCAAATTGAATTGCTTCTTTATCTTTAGTTGAAAGTGTTGGCACTGAAAGTTGCCTGTTGGGAATATTAACTCCTTTTCCATCTGCTATTTCGCCGCCAGAGATAACCTTAAGGCGCAGTTTGTTATTGGTTTTTTCAACAACCGTAGTTCTAATCTTACCGTTATCAATGACTAAAAAATCGCCTTTTGCTATTTTTTCGTAGAAATTCCAGTTGAAACTGATTCCCTGACCGTTAAAACCCGCCTCAAAGATTTCGCCTTCACGAACCATTTTATTCTTAGCGCTTATTCTAATTTCAGGTCCCTTAATATCAATAATTATTGGTATTTCCCCAAGTTCTCTCACGCTTTCAACTATCCGTCTATATTGACTAGAATTTCCGTAGGCTGTGTTTATTCTCACCCCGCTCATTCCAGCATATTGCATCTTCTTCATGATGTCCCGTGAGAGACAAGAAGGACCAATTGTGCAGACAATCTTTGTTTTATTCAAAATCTTCAACTGTCCATCGCCTTAAACTCGCAAACAACATTAGATCCAGTTTTAATATTAGAGTTGTCATATCTCCTAAAAATGGTTAGCGTTTATGTTTCAGTTTCTTCTTTCAGATAGATGCGTGAAATTAGCTTCTTGATTTTCTCCTTATTTTCCAATAATTTTTGCGAATTTCTGCAATTCCTTAATGCACTTAGAAAAATTGACTGCATTGCGTTATCCAAAAGAGAATCTAAAGTCAAGTAGCAGTTTCATTGTCAGCAGTTTCTTTCTCAGTCCTTGAATTTTCTTTAAACAACAAAGAGGTCACCAACGAAAATACTATTCCTAAAGTGCAGATCGCAAAAATGATCTGGTAAGAGAAGAATTCGTTTCCTGTTTGGTGTGTTGAGTCAATTATGAAACCCATAAGATACTGAAAGAATCCCCCACCAATAAAGTTGAAGATGTTAAGGCTTGCTATCGCTGAACCAGAGATTTCCAGAGGAAATAGAGTTGCTGGAATCGTTAGAAAAATACATGTAATACCATAAGAAATACCTAAAAAGGCTAGTAGTGCGAGGAGTTGATAACTTTCAAGCGCTCCTCCAAATATTGACATCACCAGCCAAAAAATCAAGCTGAGGATGATACCTGTCAAAAGAACCGGTTTCTTTCTATTCATCTTGTCTGAAATTATTCCGGCCAGCGGAAATGCTACCATAAAGCCTATACTGATGAACATGAAGAAGAGACTTGCATTGGCCTTACTCATTTCATAAACAGTCATAAGAAAAGGACCAGCCCAGAGTCCTTGAAAGCTTACAAAAGCTCCATATACAAAAAATGGGACAGACGCAATTTTTAGAAGCTGGCTGTTCGAAAATATTTTTCGAAAATCCTCTCTAATGCGGATATTTCCTTTGATCAGATTATCATCGCTGTTTTTAGTGACAAACCAAGCAACTACGACAAAGAAGAACATTAATAGGAAAATTATCAGAAATGCTTCTCTCCAATTTAGAAATAAAGTGAGAAGCGCCAATGGAGATGACGCAGCTACGCCACCGAGGTGCCCGATAGATGTCAGCACGCCTGTCAGAGTTGCATATCTCTTAGGGTTGTAACCCACAGCCAGAGCCTTGAGCGCGGAAACGTAGAAACCTCCTACCCCAAAACCAATAAGTCCTCGACCTAACGCTAGAACAGGAATTGTTGGGCTTAAAGAGAATATTAGGTTGCCACAGGATGCTAATAAGCCCAGTATTGTTAAGGTTTTACGTGTGCCTATTTTGTCGAGCATGATTCCTACAGGTATTTGTGCTGCAGCGTAGGAATAGAAATACATTCCAGACATTAATCCGAGGACAGAGTTATCTGTGCTAAAATCAGTTACTAAATTCGTAGCGATAGATGCAGTTCCAACTCTATGAAAAATGGAAAAAAAGTAAAGAACGGACAGCGTAACGAAAACGGCGAGTCCAGTCTTACCTTTGCTTATGGACGGCATTTCTGTTTTTTCACCATTTTTCGGAAGCTTGTCATCCAATCTTTATCTATTATCCAGACGGCAAACGTAGCCTAATTGTTAAGTCAACGTTATCAACGGAGTTATGGAGAGCAGCAATGGAGCAATAAATAATGCCGTCATATTAGTTAACTTCATGAAAATGTTTAGAGAGGGTCCTGCCACATCTTTCAAAGGATCGCCTACAGTGTCTCCAACTACCGCGGCAGTGTGGGTCTGAGTTCCTTTTATCCAGAAGCCCGAAGCCTCTATGCTCTTTTTTGCATTATCCCATAGCGCTCCCCCGAAGGTGAAAAAAGACGCTAAAAGCGATGCTGTACAGGTTCCACCAAGTAGCAGACCGCCCAACGCAGCCGGTCCCAGCAGCAAACCAATTAGAATAGGAGATAATAGAGTTACTAAAGTTGGCAAAACCATTTTCTTCAATGCATTCTTTGTGCTAATGTCAATACACGTATCGTAATCCGGTTTTGCCTTGCCTTCCAAGATCTCCGGGTTTGCCTTAAACTGTCTTCTAACTTCGTTGACCATTTCAAAAGCTCCCTTCGCAGTTGCTCTAATCGTGAAAGATGCGAAAAGAAATGGAACCGCTGCACCGATCAAAATTCCGATTACAAAGGCTTGACTCAACAGCATTGACCAGAGTCCTACCACTTGACTATATGTGGCAAACAATACAACCGTTGAAACAGTGCCAGATGCTGTGGCGAAAGCTTTTGCATAAGCCTTCGTAGTATTCCCTGTTGAATCAAGTTTTTCCAATGTTTCATCAGCCGTTGCTGACACACCGGTCATCTGTTCTATCCCTTGAGCGTTGTCGCTGATAGGTCCAAAAGCATCACCTGCCATGATTATTCCGATAGCCAGATCTGTTCCCAAGTTTGCAGCGACAACACCAAAAATGGACCCGTTTGTTATCACATATGAAAAAAGGACTGCGATGATCATGGAAACGAAAGCTAAAAAAGGACTCTGGAGCCCATAAGAAATACCTGTGATTATATTCATTGCAGCTCCTCGCTTTGACGCTTCGCCCATTTCTCTGACTGGTTTTCCAGAAGGTCCAATATAGTATTGCACAATAAGTCCGACGGCGGTGCTAGCCACTATGCCACTCAATGCGCAGTAGAAGATTCGGATGTCATTTAGAAGCCAAATGGATGCAACATATGCGCCTCCAACGGCGATTGCTGCAGCAGTGAATAGCCCGATATTAAAAGACGTGATCGGTTTGAGATATTTCCAACCTCTAACCACAAAAACTCCTACCATAGTTGCCAAAACTCCCACAATTCCCAACGCAAACGGAAACATTACTGCGTTAGCTGTGGCTGCTCCAAAAAAGAGGCTCCAGCCAACAATCATCGCGGTCACATAATCATCGCTTATTGACTCAAACAAGTCTGAGCCTCTCCCCGCACAGTCCCCTACGTTATCACCCACTTGATCCGCGATAACAGCGGGGTTTCTGATGTCATCTTCAGGTATATTTTGCTCAATCTTGCCAACCAAGTCAGCGCCTATGTCCGCAGCCTTTGTAAAAATTCCTCCGCCTAACTGAGCGAACAAAGCAGCAAGACTCGCTCCGAAGCCATATCCAATTACTAGATTGGGATCTCTGTGTCCATAGAGAAGATATAAAACGCTTATTCCTACCAAACTTAACCCGACAACAGATAAGCCCATAACTGATCCTCCTCTGAAAGCAATGTTGAATGCCCTTGCTGGAGTGGCAAAAGCAGCTCTTGCAGTTCGTACGTTTGCTCTAACAGCAACATTCATTCCGATGTATGCGGCAACGAGGGAAAGCAGCGCCCCTGTATAAAATGAGATGAGTACCTCTCCTGAACGGAAGATAATCACAATTGGGATTGACAATAGGAGCACAAGAAATAGAATGGTTTTATATTGTCTCTTAAGGAAAGTCTTGGCGCCGTTCCTGATGTGCCTAGCTACCTCACGCATTTCAGGAGTTCCAGGGTCTTCGCGGTAGATTGAGAGAGTTAAGTACGCTACGAACAACATTGCCAAAGATCCTGTAGCTAATGCAATCCATACCAAGAACACTCTTAACTACTCCTCAAGTTCCTCAAGCGCTATTTTTCTTTTGAAATCGGATGCAAATTCTACGGTGGAAGAGTTTATTAACTCTTTTAGTTTGAATGGAACGCTTGAACGTTGAAAGAAATAGAATTGCTTTTGAAAAGTTGACCTGAAAATGGGGATGCCAAGAAATAAAGCTAAAAGTATAAACTTCGTTAGGGTAAACTTCATCAGATTGATGTCTGTGCTTATCATAGTTAAAAAACTGGTTTCAGAACTCGAAAGACCTAATCGAAAGTGTATTATCTTCTTGCGGGTATATCAACATGGACTTGAAAAGGATGTATGACAAGATTAGAATATTAGTTGGTTTTGACGAATCAACAGAGTCAAAAAAGGCGGTCGAGGAAGCAATAACCATTGCTAAGTGTTTTTCCGGATTCATAAAAGTAGTATATGTCTGTAGTAAGGGTATGGAAGGAAAAGCTGAAACAGGAGTCATTGAGGTAAAAGAAAAACTAAACGCAGCTGACGTTGAATATGATGTATCAGTGGTAGTTGGTTCCAATCCAGCTAAAGTTCTTCTCACTATTGCCGAACAAGAAAACTTTGCACTCATTGCTGTAGGAAGCAGAGGCTTAGGAAACACCCTGTCAATACTATTGGGGAGCGTTTCAAAACAAATTGTCACCAATGCACACTGTAATGTTCTGGTCGTAAAGAACTAAAGTGCTTTTGAGTTAAATAGTGAACACACCCAGATAATAGAGGAACCATAGATGGTCTCAGAGCTTGGATTTGAAGTGCCAACTTGGAACGATATTTACAATATGCTAATTGATTTGGCTGATAAAGTTCGCGTGAAAAACTTTAAACCAGATATTCTGGTAGGCATTTCTCGTGGAGGTTGGCTACCTACTAGGGTATTATCTGATTTGCTCGAAAATCCTTCTATTACAAGTGTCGGAGCCGCGTTTTATGTTGGCATATATGAAACAGAAAATGAACCAGTGTTGACTCAACCACTTTCAATAAGCGCGTTTGATAAGAAAATTTTGTTGGTAGATGACGTTGTGGATACAGGCAAGAGTGCAATGTTAATAAGATCTCTTATTGATAGAGAAGGAGCTAAAGAAATTAAGCTTCTCACTATTTACTACAAGCCGTGGAGCATCGTTAGACCTGATTTTTACAGTAAGGAGACAAGTGATTGGATAGTTTTTCCTTGGGAAATTAAAGAGACTCTTAGAAAGCTTAAAGAAAAATGGAAAGGAAAAACAGAGCTTTTTATGGAGGCAACTTCGAGACTTGTGAAATCTGGTGTTAGCAAAGAGCTAATCGAACGGCTATTGAAAGAAATTTCTTGAAAAATAGGATTTCATAATAAATTAATTTTGAATGAGCTCTGGCGGGAATCTTTAATTCGAAGTTCTAAGTATAACAGACTGAGATTCTTATGAGAAAACGGATTCAACCTCATATAATGTGCGGTATTGGCGATGTGGCAAAATATGTTTTGATTCCAGGTGATCCAGGAAGAGTCGAGATCATAGCAGCCTTTCTTGATGAAAGCCAGAAAATTGCTGATTATCGAGGATTCGTTACATACACAGGTCACAAAGATGGCGTTGATATCTCAATCAGCTCAAGTGGCATAGGATGTCCATCAGCCGCCATAGCAGTTGAAGAGCTGGCGCAAATCGGAGCCAAGGTGCTAATTCGTGTTGGCACAACTGGAGCACTTCAAGAATATTTAGAAATGGGTGATTTAGTCATTCCTATTGCTGCTGTGAGAGCAGATGGAACATCAAAAAGCTACGTGCCAGTTGAATTCCCTGCTGTTGCCGACCACTCGGTGACCTCATCACTATTGGAAGCAGCCAAAAAAATTAATCGAAAAGCCCATTTTGGATCTGTTTTGAGTACAGATGCTTTTTATGGAAATCTTGAAAATCTCAAACTCTGGAGTAAATTCGGTGTTTTATCGGTTGAGATGGAAACTTCTGTAATTTATGCCATTTCTGCATTGAAGAAACTAAAAGCTGGGGCAATCCTTGCTGTAGATGGTAACCCCTTATTGGGAGTAGGAAAAGGTGAATTTGAACCAGGCGAGAAGACTGGTGAACAGGATGATCGAGTTAAGAAGGCCATAGAAGAAGAGGCAAAGGTCGCGATTGATGCAATAATCAATATGGAGAATAGTTCTTAATTTTTAAAGAATATTAGCTAAATTGAAAATTGTTTTAAAACATTGAAAGGTAGCTATTCTTCGACGATAATTCATTCCTTTTCATACGGTTTATAGTCGCTTGGCGCGTAGCGTTTTCTGGCGAAAACTGCTAAGACAATTATTGTAAGAATGTAAGGAAGAGTTAAAATTATCTGAGACGGAAGCGCTCCTATTGATTGAAGTCGTATCTGCAATGCGTCTGCAAAACCAAAGAGAAAACTGGCTCCCAATGCCCCAACCGGTGTCCATCCACCTAGGATCATTGCTGCAAGTGCGATGAACCCTCGCCCCCCAGTCATTCCGTAAACGAAGAGGCTGAGATGACCTAGTGAAAGAAACGCTCCTCCAAGTCCCGCGAGCATGCCGCTCAGCACAACGCAGAGATACTTTATTCTATAGACATCTACGCCAGTTGTGTCTGCCGCTGCTGGGTGCTCACCAACAGCTCGGATTCTCAATCCCAGAGGGGTCTTAAACAATAGAATGTATGAAAGTATGACTATTAGAATTGATATGTAAACCAAAGGAGATTGATTTCCGAGGATTTCGCCCACAAAAGGAATGTCTTTCACTAAGGGGATAGAAATTGCTTCTATGCCTTGCACGCTATCGGATGCGCCTCTTGATCCCCAGATTACCTGACACAAGTATCCGGTGCCCCCTAGAGCAAGTAAATTTATTCCTGTTCCACTTATGATCTGGTTTCCAGCGAATTTCACCGTAAGAATTCCATGCAGATATCCCAAGAGCCCACCGGCGAGAACGCTTGCCAAGACGCCGAGCCATGGGTTTCCAGTGGCAAAAGTTGCGAGGACACCGGAGAAAGCACCTGTTAACATCATTCCTTCCAGAGCTATGTTGACTATTCCTGCTCTTTCTGAGAATAATCCTCCGATTGATGTGAAAACTAGGGGTGTTGCCATTCTAAGCGCGGCAGCGAAGAGACCAGCATTGATTATGTCGGTAATTTCAACCATTTTAAGCCTCCTTTCTTTTTGATGTATTCGAAGATTTTAGGTGCTGCAACAAATAGAACGACTAGTGCTTGTAGCATGTTTATGATATCTAGCGGTACCCCCGTGGATACATTCATATTAATGCCGCCACTTCTTATGGCTCCGAAAAGAATCGCTGCTGCTATGGAACCTATAGGGTTCAGTCCTCCAATAAGTGCAACGGCCAGTCCGTCCCATCCGTAACCTGGGGAGAAACCATCAATGAATCTTCGATGGACACCTAGCACTTCCCCTGCCCCTCCAATGCCAGCTATTGCACCACTAATTACGAGAGCGAAGATCATACCCTTCATAGTACTTATTCCAGCATTTTCAGAAGCTGCTGGGTTTAGGCCAATTGCTCTGATTTCGTAGCCTATAGTTGTTCTTTCAAGCAGGTAGACTGTTGCCACTGCTATCGCAATCGATAGAAGGAAGGCTGCGGAGAGCTGCGTTACGGGAAGAAGTCGAGGTAGTTCTGCCGAAGCTGCAACGGGGACGGTTTGGGAAACCCATCCAGGCGCTTTAAGAGGGTAGTTCACAAAGTAACTGGTAACGTACAAAGCGACATAGCTTGACATCATAGTTGTTATTACTTCGTGAGCTCCGAGTTTCGCCTTCAACACAGCTGGAATCAATGCCCATAACGCTCCTCCGATGATTCCCGCAAACAGTGCTAACGGCAGGTGGATAAAAACTGGCAGTCCATTAAATGAAACGCCGACAACTGCAGCAAAGAATCCTCCAATCAAAAATTGACCTTCAGCCCCGAGGTTGAAAAGCCCGCATTTGAAGGATAGGAGAAATGCCAAAGCAGTGAACAGTATAGGTGTTGCCTGTGTTAGAGTTTGCCCGATTCCATAAATGTCACCGAAAGCTCCAACGAGCATTGTGCCGTAAGCTTCAAGAGGTCCATGACCCGTTGCCGCTAGGACTATTGCGCCAATTAGGAAAGCTGCTGCAACAGCAAGAATCTGTGGAATCGAGTTTTTAAGCGAAGTTACAAGTGCGAGCCATGCTTTTTCAACGAACATTTTGACCTTTTGGGTAAAAGTCTTTGCCTTAATCATTTGTTGCACCTGTCATTAGAAGACCTATTTCCAGTTCACTTGTCTTATCGCGTTCTTTAATGGCAACTATTTTTCCTTCGTATATTACCGCTATTCTGTCGCTCAGAGATAGGACTTCGTCGAGGTCTGCAGATATCAACAGGATGGCGCAGCCTTTGTCTCTCATTTCTATGAGTTTCCTGCGTACGTATTCTGTTGCACCGATGTCTAATCCTCTTGTTGGTTGTGAAGCAATTATGAATTTTGGGTTTCTGCTGAATTCTCTTGCTACTACTACTTTTTGCTGAGTTCCTCCTGATAGGAATCTTACTAAGGTTTCTTTGTTTGGAGTTTGAATTGAATACTCTTTGATTAGTTCGTCTGCGAGTTCGACTTCTTTCTCAAGGTTTAATGTGTACCATTTTTCCGCGAATGGAGGCTTGTCTTGTCTTCCTAATATGAGGTTTTCTGAGACGGAGAAGTCCAAGACAAGACCTGTTTTTTGTCTGTCTTCGGGTATTATGGAAAGTCCTTTCTCTATTCTCTCATGGACAGAGGCCCCTTCTATTGGCACTCCATTTAGGAGTATTCTGCCTTCATCGAGTTTTCTCAGGCCCATTAGGACTTCGATTAGCTCCGACTGTCCGTTTCCTTCTATGCCTGCAATTCCAAGGATTTCGGATTCATGAATCTCAAATGTAACCGATCTCAATCCCATCATTTTGCGCTTGTCGAAGGCCTTCAGTCCTTTAGCTTGCAAAACTACTTTTTCGGTGCGGAGGCGGTTTTCACTGAAGATTCTGGGAATTTCTCGTCCTACCATCATCTTTGTCAGTTCTTCCATGTCCGTGCTATTTTTATCTACTGTTCCAACAAGCCTACCTCTTTTCAACACGGTGATCCTGTCGCTTATCGTGCAGACTTCCTTAAGTTTATGAGAAATGAATACGACAGATTTTCCTTGTTGTTTGAGTGCCATTATTGCCTTAAAGAGACCGTCGACTTCTTGAGGAGTCAGGACCGATGTGGGTTCGTCGAGAATTAGTATTTCAGCTCCTCTAAAAAGTGCCTTTAGAATTTCCACCCTTTGCTGCACTCCGACTGGGAGAGTGTTGACATTAGCTTCAGGGTCAACTTCTAAACCATATTTATTGGAAAGCTTGTTTATGTTTTTGTTGGCCTTTGTTGAGTTGAACACGAACATATATTTTTTGGGTTCACTACCCAATACTATGTTCTCGGCAACCGTCAACGACGGAACGAGCATGAAATGTTGATGTACCATTCCTATGCCAAGGTTTATGGCTTTAGCAGGATTATCGATTTTGACTTCTTTTCCTTTGACGAAGATCTGTCCTGCATCTGGTTTGTAAAGGCCGTAAAGAATGCTCATCAGAACGGTCTTGCCGGCTCCATTCTCTCCGAGTAGACTGTGAACCTCGCCTTCTTTAACATCGAAATTTATTCCATCATTTGCCAGTGTGCCAGGGAAAGCCTTGGTAATATTAACCATTTTGAAGGCGGTGCCCATAGAAAAAAAGAGGAGAGGAACTCAAGTTAAATCTTTCCTATGTGTATCCTGATGGCACGGTGATTGTTCCTGCTATGATTCCAGCATTGGCCTCAGTAAGTTTTGTCACTACATCTTCTGGCAAATCGCCTTCGGTGAAATCGAAAGTGTCTTCCCAAAAGCTCTCTTCGTCTGGAAGTCTACTGCATCCAGTCCATTTCTCCGCTAATCCTCCGGAATAGAATCCTCCCTCGAACTCGCCGTTTATTGCGTCCTCTATCATTTTGTAGACTGCCACGTCGACTCTCTTGGTTGCACTGGCTACGATTTCTGGGTATAGGTAATCTTGGCAAGAGTCAACGCCGAAGCCCATTATTCCGTTCTCGTGAACTGCTTCAAGTGTTCCGAGGCCGCTTTTTCCTGCAGCTGCAAATATTCCATCAGCTCCCAATTCTATTAGAGATTCTGCAAGTTCTTTGCCTTTTGTTGGGTCGCCCCAACCCCCTACGAACACTGGATCGAGGACAGTGGCAGATGGATTAGCCCATTCAACGCCTGCCTTGTAGCCTACGTAGAAGTCCCTAATTAAATCTATGTCCTGTCCTCCGACGAAGCCAACTTTGTTGTTCTCCGTAATCCCAGTGAACATTCCAGCAATCACCCCAGTGAGAAAGGAACCTTCGTTTGCTCTGAAAGTTAAGGATGCAACGTTTGGCATGTCGAGCACCATGTCAACGAGGGCGAAGTTTTGGTTTGGATAGGCTTGGGCTGTCTTGTTAAGCGCGTCTACTTGATCGAAGCCAATACAAATGACTAGTGCGTATTCTCCAGTTTTAGCAAAGTTGGTTTGGAAGCCTTCATATTCTGATATAGCCTTCGGTTCTGCAATAGAGAATTCTATGCCGAGTTCGTCCTTCGCGCGTAATGCACCTGCATAGGCGATGTCATTGAAGGATTTGTCTCCTAGACCGCCGGTTCCCAAGATTAGGCCTATTTTGTTGGAGGCAGGAGCCGCGGGCGTGTAGAAAAATGCGAACCACGCCGCTCCAACAATTACGACTATCAGTATCACCGCAAGCACACCTGCATAAAGCTTGTTCATTGAAACCCCCTCAAGCCTCATATTGTATGTTTTGCTTTTAAGGCTTTTCAAGTATTCTCAAAATGTGAAAAAAGAGATAACAGACAGGCATAATTGAGATTACACATCTCCGGATTCTTTAATTTTTGAATCTTCGTAAGGAGCTGCGATTCTTCTGTAGTATTCAAGTTTGATACATTCCAAGACCCCGATAGCCTTGTTAATATGAAAGTATCGAAGAGGATAGATCTCTTTCAGCATTTTTGTAACAACATAGTTGAATTCGCCGTCAATTTCCTCTGGCGGCAATACTTTAAGTATCTTTACTAGTTCCTCCAAAACCTTTTCGTATTTTATTCTATTCTTCACTTTTATGTAAGGCAATAATCTTCTCTCCTTATGATTACTCAATGAACAATTTTCATATATTTGTTTATTTATGATAAAGCAGTTTCTTTCGGAATGGTACTAGTCTTAAATAACTAGAACAAATCGACAGAATTATCACAAAAAAAGCAATATTATTTTGGTTTTGAGGAAAGAAAGTGCATCGACCAATATTATAATGTCAAATGTATCGGACTGCTGATCCTAAACTATGTAGTTTGCGAAAATGTGTACAATCCCAGTTGAAAACTTGTATGTAAAAACTAGAGGCGCTGCTTTCACGGAAAATTCCCTGATTTGGAAGAGAGAAGGACAGTGTATTGCATCAGCTTTTCTCCTTATCTTTCTCAGTCATTGACCCTCAAGCAGAAGAAGTTCATCTTTACTTGTCAGTAACGTTTTGGCGAGTTTTTATAATTATTGAATAATAATGAATTGTAAAGTACTTTGCAATGCAAAGCTTTATAAGTTGCAAACTAATTTACATAGTTGTGGCGAAGAAAATGACAGAGGAACCAAACCTAAAAGAAATCGAAAGAAAAGCATACATGTCTTATCATCAAGACGGCTTGCTAGACGTATTTGCTGGTCTATATATTCTAGGATTCGGCTTTGGAATAATAATGGACGTACTCTGGGAATTCGGCTTTGGAATAATAATGCCCGCCATTCTCATAGCAACGGCATTGCCAATATGGATTGCAGTAAAAAGAAAAATTACAATGCCCCGCATAGGCTATGTAAACTTCGGAACCCGCGGCGCGAACAAACTTTCCGCAGTTTTCATAGGAACGATAGTTGCTGGCTTAGGAGCTTTCTTTGCTTTCACTCTTGCTACCTTTCAAGGCGAATCACGCCAGTGGCTGGACCTAATCGTTCAAAATGGAATGCTCATCGTGGGCTTCGGAACTTTGGTTGTTTGCACCCTCTTCGGATATACGATGGGATTAAAGCGACTCTACGCATATGGCTTGCTGTCATTTATTGTTCTTGCGCTTGGACATTTCATGGGTATCTTCTTTGCATACATACTGATGGCATTGGGAACCACGGTAATGGCAGTGGGTTTTGCTCTGCTGATCAGTTTCGTAAAGAAATATCCTGTGAAAGGTGACAAGGCAATTGCCGAATAGCGGCGCTAGCATCCAAGACATAGACAGATTAATACATGAACCAAGTAGGCTAATGATAATGGCTCAGCTCTACGTTGTTCAAAGCGCAGACTTCCTATTTCTTCAAAACCAAACAGGCATGACTCCAGGCAATCTTTCAGCTCACCTGAGCAAATTGGAAGACGCAGGTTACGTTGAGGTAACTAAAGACTTCATCGAAAAAAAACCCCATACAGCACTTGCTTTAACAAAAAAAGGACGCGCCGCTTTTAAAGAGTACAGAAAAAAAATGAAACAAGTATTTAACGATCTCCCAAAAGAGAAGACCGCTTTTCAAAAGAACATAAGCGGAGAAAATAAATGAAAAACACTTTGCCACAAAATTATAGGTGTAATTAATCATGAAAGCTATCATTAGAACAAATAAATTGTCAAAGCATTATGGAAAAGGGAACATGATAAAAGCGGTAGATGAGATTTCCTTGGACGTGTACGAAGGCGAGACTTTTGGCTTGCTTGGGCCCAATGGAGCGGGCAAAACCACGACCGTTAGGATGCTAAATTGCATTATCAAGCCTACCGGTGGAACAGCAAACGTACACGGATTTGATATTCTTAAGGATGAAATAAAAGTAAAACGAGTTACTGGGTTACTCGCCGAATCACCCGGACTATATGAGAAACTAAGCGCATACGAGTTCCTAGAATTCATAGGGTCTCTTTATGATGTTTCAGAGGACATACTGCCGAAAAGAATTGAAGATTTACTTAAATTATTCAATCTCTATGATAAACGCGACTATCTACTCGAAGGTTTTAGTCGTGGCATGAAACAGAAAATCCTGATTGCGGCAGCCATTATTCATGATCCGCCTATTCTCTTTCTGGATGAACCTACGTCTACTCTTGATCCGCGTGCAGCTCTTATGGTTAAAGATTTAATCAAAACGTTGGCTGAAAACGCGAATAAAACTATCTTCATTTGCAGTCATATTCTTCCCATAGTGGAAGAATTATGTGATCGTGTCGGTATCATCAACGAAGGCAAACTTGTTGCTGTAGGGACAATAGATGAAATTATAGCAAAAACAAGCGCTAAGACTCTGGAAGACGCATTCATCGCTTTAACAGGCGGAGTTGAAGAAAAAGAACTTCTATCGTGGAGGAACCAAAAAAATGCCACTTCCTAAGTGGTTACTGATTGCCAAAAACGAGTATCGGTTGCGATTAAACAGGATAAGATCGATAAGAGCTTTTTTTCCAGTTCTAGCTATCGGGCTCTTAGCAGTATACGTTGCTTATATTGCGCCATATATCGCGAATTTATTCATTGATGATCTTTTAGCGTTCTTTCTGTCCCAAATCGCATTGGCAATGGTGCCCGTTATTTTCTTCATAATTTTTTTCTATCTACTAATACTTCCAGTCACTTATACTCTTCAAGGAATGCAAGCACACCAAGTAGAAATTTTCTTAGCAGCTCCCATAAAACCAAGTGATATCCTATTAGGAGAATTTCTTGGTGTAATGCCGTTTTATGCAATATTCATGGCAATTATTGCCGGATTTTTCACAGCTGCCTTAAGTCCTTTAGGATTGAGTTTACTACAAATTTTTATCATTGTAATAATTTTTTGTGTTGTTTTTCTTTCCGCTTTATGGATAGGCACAGTTATTGCTGCTGCTGTGCGAACCAGATTTGCTAAATCTGCTCGCGGTAAAGATATTGGAAGAGCCCTCTCTCTTGTCGTTGCATTACCTATAGTGGCTACAATGTACGCGATAATAGGAGGAGGTTTTACAGAAGCGCTTATAGATCCAGGCACAAATCAACTCACGAGATTTCTTCTTGGTTTTCTGCCAAGTTCTTGGGGTGCTGATATTATTCTTGATTTTGCAGCTAATCCAGGAAATTTCGGGTTTTTTGCTTTTGAAACAATGATGAGATTATTGGGTCTTGTAATTTTCTTTGTTTTGGCTTTGTGGCTAGGTGCAAAATTGGCTAGTAGAATTTACAGCATTGAGCCTACAAGTTTTAATGCCTCAATTGTTAAGCCAGACGGGTTCTTCTTCAAAACAATAAGAACGATAGGTGGGCATGGCTCTTTTAGCAATCTCTTGGTGTCTGTTTTTAAGGATTATACTCGAAGACTTGAGAATTTGTCGAGGCTTGTTTACATTTTAGGCTTGCTTGCTCTAGTTAACATTTTTCTTATAGAGGGCAGCGGTGATCCAGGAGATGCGCTCATTATGGGCGTATTTCTATTTGCTTTTCTTGCGGTTCTAATTGTTGGTCAAGTTTCATTAGGTGGCAAAGAAAGTGTATTTATCCATAAGAAAGCTCCATCGGGAATTAGCAGGCTTGTCAAAGCTCGGCTAATACAAAGTTGGCTGGTTGCAGTGCCAATTGGCATAGTGGTTACAGTAATTTCGTTACTTCAGGTGCCCCAGATTGATTTTCTCACTTTAACAGGATACACGGGACTTATGGCGCAGCTAATTGCTGCTAATGTGGTTTTAGCGGTTGGTCTAGCTTTGTTGAGACCAGAGTTTTCTGAAAACGCTCG
>SMYP01000046.1 GCA_007050895.1 Candidatus Bathyarchaeota archaeon
TATTTTATATGAGCACTTTCAGGGAGAGACGAGCAAGTATTGAACAGGCAAGAAGAGAAAACCGTTAACAAAGAATGCTTCACCGATTTTTATGGTAAATTCCGCGCAAGGTTATCAGCGGTTATGCCACGGTACGCTGGAGCCGACGGTGGCGATTCTAAAATAACAGGAACTAGTGCACGATACCATTGTCGAGTGAAAATAGAATATCAGAAGGATCTGATGGGATTGCTTGAAGAAGGCATGTTGTTAGCAGCGAGGAATTTCAAGCATACCGACACAGCTTCAGAACGTTATACTCTTATGGAAATTAGTCGTGTCTGGCCTGAACACTTCGGCTTGAAAGGATTAAGTGATCATGGATATTATCCGATGCAGTTTGAAATAATTGAACAAAGCGAAGAAGACTGGCAAACAGATGATAAGTCTACTATGATGATTCAAATAGATGCTATCCCAATAAACTACGATTTAATCATCCACGCTGACTGTAAGTTCGAGTTCGCCAAAGGGTTCTCGTATCCAGTTGTAGGCAGTCCGATATACATTCTAAATAGTGGCATGATTAACCGTATGTATAATCAAAAAATCGCCACAAAAATGGGTGTCGACCCACAAAACACCCTTGAGGACGCACGCCTTGACCCCCGATTGGGTTTAATCAAGATGTTTGAAGCCAGCGACACCAAAATTCCCATATACGTCGACTTCGAAAAGCTTATTAGATATCACTTTGGCATTTTCGCTTTTACTGGCGGGGGAAAAAGTAATTTAATGTCTAACATGCTACGACGCATAAATCTACACATGAACGAGAATAAGATTGTGATTTTTGACATTAGCTGCGAATACGCATTTCTATTGCTGGATGTGCTGGCTGACCCTGCTATAAAAGCCAAATTAATTCTTGAACACAGAATCAACTCAATAGATCAGTTCTATAATTCAGTTGTAAAGCCGAGGGAATATGAAAGTGACTTTCGCACAAAGCAGGGTTTACAAGCAATTGTTAATCAAGATAAGCTGTCATATTACACCAAGCCAAAACAGCTAATCCCCACGTACGCTCAGTTTATGACGGAACTTGGCGACCAACGAAAAGAGTCGAGTGGCAGACCTCACTACGTTAACGCTATTGACGCGATTTATGATGAGATCAGAATGTGGGTGGAAAATCAAGGGTTAAGCGAGAACCAAGAAGTTACTGAAGATTTTGTCAAACATATCGATGAGGTAGCAAGAAATGCAATGGAGACCTTCAGGGTCAACGAAAAAGCAGGATTATACGCTTGGGCTACGACTAGAAACACCATAATAGACCTGTTCAAGCGAAGACAGCAGGATACTGACAAAGCCAAAGCAGGGTTAACAGCTGAGGGTATACGAGAGCTTTTGGAAGACGACGAAACCAGCCTAGTAGTAATCTCGATCAGCGATCCCTACACCATTAAAGAATTAGCTATTGCATTAACGCAAGACTTGCTTGTTCGCAGAAAACGCCGGTTTACCGTCAAACCCTACATTCTAATGGTCTTCGATGAGGCACAAGAGTTTATAAGCAGCAAAGAGGGCGGCATCGAGGGTAAATGCTCTTCACAAGTAGAAACTCTGCTCCGACAAGGACGAAAATATGGTTTAGGTGTCTGTATAGCAACACAACGCATTGCTTACTTGAATACCAATGCTTTGCAACAGCTACATACTTACTTTGTAGGCACGTTGCCACGACCATATGACCGTCTGCTGATAAGTGATACTTTTATGATCGACAAAGGCATACTCGAAAAAACATTGGAGTTTGCACCCGGCGAATGGCTTCTAAGCAGCTATATAGCTACAGGGATAGAGAACGTACCCATATTCATCAAAGCGGACAACGCAGAAAAGGAAATCGAAAAATATTTGGCTCGAAAATCCTGAAAAAGATTGACCGTTAAGTGATGATTTTTCGTAGCTAAAATTAAAACTAGATTGTTGCAGTTCTAGGTCGCTCTTCATGTTTGTTTTCTGACTCCTATGCTTTTTACGTTGAAGTTAAATGAGAGTTTGACGTTTGTTTTCCTTTGGTCAAGCTTAGGGTGACGACGCCGATAACTATTAGTGCACCTCCGAGAAGCTGGTTGGTTGTAGGCGTTAAGGCTAGGATGACAAAAGAAAAGATGGCAGTTAAGAACGGTTCCATGGTACGTATCGTTGCGGCTTTGGATACTTCAAACACCTGTAGCGCCTTATAGAACAATATAAAACTTACAATGACACCCGTAACAGCACCTAAAGTGGCGTAGACAAGCGTTTCTGGAGGAAAGGCTGTCTCCAATCTGCCTGCCAAAACCGTATAGGCAAAGATGAACAGAAATACGAATATTGAGTTCCCACCTGCCAATGCCATGGGATTTAATTTTTTAACGTACATTTTCGAAAGCAAATTTGTTAGTGCGAATAGAAATGCTGCACCCAATAAAACCGTTATACCCACCGTTTCCAAAGACAAGTCTCCATAAGCTAAAACAAACACTCCAACTACAGCCATAACAACCCCAACAGCCTCCAGCTGCGTAAATTGTTCTTTGAAGAATTTCACTCCGAAAAGGATAGTGAAAACCGCAGTAAATTGAACAAGGAACGTCGCAGTTATAGGACCATACACGGAAATACCATACGTATAAAGTAAGGAACCCACAGCAGAAAACAAACTCATCAAGGCTATCTTCAGCCAATTCTCACGTATGCTCCTAACATATGCTACTTTCTTAAATACCGCAAAAAAAGCGAAAAAACATAAGCTCGCAAAGGATGTGAACAAAACATTCATAGTCTCAACATTAACGCCATCAAGTGTTAACCGTATAAAGACAGGGCTTAATCCAAACATCAAACTCGCCGAAATCGCGAATAATGTACCCTTCTGTTTGCTGGTCAGGTCAATACACCATGGCAACTTCAGTGCCAATTCTACCATAAGTTTAAGCTATATATAAGGGGCATTTGGACAGGAAATCACGCATTAAAAAGTAAACCCGCCACATTCAGGTCTTCACGTGAGAATACGAGTTGTATAGTTTAAGACCAACCCATCCGAAGACACGCGAATTACATTTTTTACTGTTGTTAAAAATTTATGTAAAAGGCGCCAACGGAGGCTCTGAAAAGATTTACAGTAAAAAAAGATGAAAGGTTACGGTATTTAAGCCGTTCTTGGTGTCTCACCGCATTTCCTGAGCAGGGATTCCCACCGCGAGTCAGTGATACGTTGAATATCGACCAGCAACTCCTTGTTCTGCGATTTAAATATGTGTCTAAAACGCCCTTGCCCCTGCAAGTAGTCCGCTACTGGTTTCTTCTTCTGCGGTGCGAGTGCGATAAGCTTGCTCGGCGTAGACAATTGACAGTGGCCATTCACTGATTCCCAAACAGGGAACACACATGTCTCTACAGCAAGCTTGGCATATTCAATGGACTTTGCGGGGTCGCTTCTCCAGCCTCGTGGACATGGCGCGAATACGTGCAGGAACGCTGGTCCTTCAACTTCCAAGCCTTTACGAACTTTTGTCATTAGGTCCTTCCAATAGTAAGGCGTAGCAGTAGCTACATAAGGCATGCCATGTGCTACCATAATATCTGCAATAGGTTTCTTATACTCCAGTTTTCCAGGTATCACTGTGCCTGCTGGCGATGTAGTTGTTGCCGCGCCATGTGGAGTTCCTCCGCTTCTTTGAATACCTGTGTTCATATATGCTTCGTTGTCGTAAAGCACAAACAAGAAATCGTGTCCTCTCTCTACCGCACCTGAAAGCGCTTGAATGCCAATGTCGTAGGTTCCGCCGTCACCTGCAAATGCAATTACGTCCACGTGCTCATGTTCCAATCTGCATTTCTTCTTCATTATTTTCAATGCTGCTTCTATACCTGAAGCATTGGCGGCGGAAGTTTCGAAAGCGGTGTGCAACCAAGGAACGGCCCAAGACGAGTAAGGGTAGATTGACGAGACCACTTCCATGCAGCCTGTGGCTTCCGTCACAATTGTGGGCCCGCGTGTAGATTTCATTATCATTCGGAAAACGGTCGCTGGTCCGCAGCCTGCGCATGCTCTGTGCCCAGACAAGAACAGGTCTGGTTTCTCAGCGATGTCTTTTGCTGTAAATTTCCATTCTTGAGTAGTCATTTTTTTTCCTCCTTTAACCTCTCAATCCTAAGTATTGTATTGGCGCATCAATACGCCCACCTTTTAATATGCCCTGCAGTGTTTCGTAGATACTTCGCAGCTCGCGTGGACTTGTATCTCTCCCACCCAAACCATAGATGTAGTTCACGACATAGGGGTGGTTAGTTGCCTCGTAGAGCAAATGCCTAATTTCATGGAAAACTGGACCGCCGTTTCCGCCAAAACTCATCGACTTATCCATGACAGCGACAGCTTTCACGTTCGAAAGAGCACTTCGAATCGCTTCGACAGGTAGAGGGCGGAATGTGCGAAGCCGAAGCAACCCAGCTTTAACGCCATCCTTTCTCAGGTTGTCCACGACTGTCTTCATTGTACCTGCTGTTGATCCTAAACATACTGCTGCTACTTCAGCATCTTCAAGACGATACGACTCGATCAAGCCGTTGCCGTAGCTTCTACCACTTACAGTTGCATACTCGTTATTCACTTGCTCTATAACGCCAAGCGCGTTTTTCATGGCTTCTTCCTGTTGTCGTTTAAACTCAAAATAATAGTTCTGCAGCGCAATCGGTCCCATAGTCATTGGATATGCGGGGTCAAGTTTGAAAGGTGCGGTTTTGCCGTTATGAGTAAGCACGTTGGCGTACTTGCGAACTCCAACAAAGTCTTTTACGACTGCATCTGGGAGAGTTTCCACGTTTTCAAGCGTGTGACTAAGCGTGAAACCATCTAAACCCACCATAACCGGCAAAAGCACATCTAGATTTTCTGCTATACGAAAAGCTTGAATTATCGAATCATAGGCTTCTTGAGCGTTTTCAGCGTACAGCTGAATCCAACCACTGTCTCTTTGTGCCATACTATCTGAGTGGTCGCCGTGTATGTTAAGTGGAGCCGATAAAGCGCGATTGGCAACCGCCATAACCACGGGTACTCT
>SMYP01000119.1 GCA_007050895.1 Candidatus Bathyarchaeota archaeon
GAATTTTCAACTGATATGCCAGTGAAAATAGACTTCCAACAAACAACCGCTGGAAAACTGACTTTCTTCCTCGCGCCTAGAATTGAAACCGAATAAATGAGAATGTAACACAGCAACAACATCAGACGCAGCTCTTAAAATAGTCGAAAACGCTCCGAGCAGGTTATAGCAATAGGCGGACCAAAACTAATAAGAAAACGAAAAAAGGCTCCTTTTCTGCTAATACACCATAAGAACCTACACTCTTAGTGTTTGGACAGACTTTATATTTCTTGAAAAGAAGTATGAAGTAATTGATGGTGATACTATAAGAGTAGAATTTTCTAAATTGACAATATCCGACTCTCTGAAATATCCTTTCTTACCAATGGCTAGACAATTTATTGCCAATTTAGGATTAGATTTTAATACAATTACGAGCTTGGAGGAAATTAGAGCTCACGCAAAACATAGAGTATCTTCAACCTTCTTACCTGAAGACGATTTCTCTAAGAAAACCGGGAAGTTTTATCAAATTGAGATTGCTTCATATGCTTTAGCCATTCTCTACTTGACGGGAATAGCAGAACCTATTTTAACTGAAAAATTCGCCTTGTTTGAAGCACAAAAAGTTAACAGATACCTAAGATTGGAAAAGAATAGTGACACCATACTTGAAATTGCCAAAGCATTTCATTGGGATGTCAAAAAGAACGAATATGGTTCCTTCTCGGTTCACTTTGCAAAATTTCTTGAAACTTCAACTAGAGGACGATTACATCACGATTCCAAATGGAAGTTAATTAACAGGATAATGAAAAAAGGATTGGTGCAAGTCTCACCTCGTGAGTTAGCACGACTCCTTCAAGAGGACGTTAAGAATCAAATAGAGAAAAGTGCTAAGCAAGAACTTGGAACAATTCCAGAGCAAATTCAACATGATATTGATGAATTAAAAGCAGATTTCTTGAAAAGGAAACCGCAGTTTGAGGAAGTCATCCAAGTAATTAAAGCCCAAGAGTCTGATTACCCGCCTTGCATAATGGCTCTAATGAAAAGAACTTCCGAAGGGCAACATTTGTCCCATGTTGAAAGATTCACTCTAGTAACTTATCTATTACGTCAAGGAATAAGCGTGGATACAATTGTCAAAATGTTTTCAAACGTTCCTGATTTCAAGGAAGACAAGACGCGGTATCAGGTTGAAAATCTATCCGGTAAAAGATTGGGAACTGAACCATACATGACCTATAATTGTTCTTCACTCCAAACCCATAACGTATGCTCAGGTGCAACCAACCCAATATGCCAAACTATACGAAATCCGCTATCATATCATCTTAGAAAACGAGGTTTGCCGTTAGTCAAAAAGCAAAAAAACCGTAATCAATATTAAAGCACCTCTTTCTAATCGTGCGCTAATGAACTGTATCTTGCTCGCTCTATTCAAGACTTCAGATCACAACGCAAAGTTACACGGCGTCAAATTGAGCAGGTGGTAGGAAAAGAGAGACATGGAAGTCACCATGATCTGGTTACCCTTCATTATGGCTATGCTTGGTTTCCGCGGAATTTCAATGTATCCTTATAACTTCTGAGTGGCTGAGCCCGAGTTTTGGACTCTGCCCCTTTTAGTAACCTCGGCCATCAGGCAGTTAATGGTTAAATTTGGGAACGTGACATCATCTAATCGGTAGAGCAGGGGGTAGCAGTGAGGGTTGACTATGTCTTCACGAGATTTCGTTTATGAAGCTTTTTCTGATTTTTACAGTTCCCCCTCCACGGTTATCCCTTCTCCAGTTTCGCTAGGTCAAAGGGAACTTGGTTTTCTCCTCTTAAAGGAACGAATAATGTTGCGTCATAAGGTATTTGCTCGCATCAGCGATCTCAAACTGTTTCTCAGCGAAACTGTTCCATCGGATGTTTACCGTTCATGTGCCTACTACGAAAATCCCGCCGCTGAGATGGATAAGAAGGGTTGGCTTGGAGCTGATCTTGTTTTTGACATAGACGCTGACCACATTCCCACATCATGCAGCAAAATACATGACGAATGGATCTGCGGAAATAGCGAGTGCAGTTTCAGTGGGAGAGGCCTTACTCCTGAGACTTGTCCGATCTGTGGAGGCAAAAAATTCGACACGAAGACTTGGCCTTGCGACCTGTGCTTAGGATCCGCCAAAAACGAAACCGCTAAGCTACTCGACATGTTGGAGCAGGATTTTGGTTTTTCCAGTAAAGAGATGCACGTCTTTTTTTCTGGTCATCGAGGTTATCACGTTCACGTTGAAAGCGAAGCGATTAAAACGTTGGATACTATGGCTCGCAAAGAAATTGTTGACTACGTTTTAGGCTTGGGTTTAACAATATCTGATGACAAAACAAGAGGCAGGTATAGGCGGAGGCTAGTATCTAGCGATTTCAGTTTGCATAATTTCGGTTGGAGTAAGCACCTAAGAATGGGGCTTCAAAATTTCATTCTTGATGCAACAAAAGAAGATTTGAAGACCGTTGGAATTAGAGGGAAAGCCGTCAACGAAATATTGGAAAACAAAGAGTTGATTCTGAAACGCTGTGTGGAAGACGGCCGATGGGATAGCGTTAAAGGCGTCGGAGTTAGAACGTGGAAAAAACTGGCTGAATATGTTAAAGACATTGAGTCTTCAAAGATTGATACAGTTGTCACTACAGATACGCATCGTTTGATCAGGATGAATGGGACTTTGCATGGTAAAACAGGCTTGAAGAAAATCGAGTTTCCGCTTGGAAGGCTCAAAGATTTTGACCCATTTATGGAGGCAGTAGCTTTTAAAGAGGGTGCTGTGAAAGTATTTGTCTCTGACGCACCTGAATTCAGGTTGGGCGGCAACGTGTATGGTCCTTATAAGAGTAAAAAGATTGAGCTTCCAACAGCAGCGGCCGTTTTGCTTATTTGCAAGGGCAGAGCAGAGGTGGCGAATTAGGCATGTACGATGAGCTTTATGCTGCATGGCGGTTTGAACTTGAAAACAACGCACTGGGTGGATTATCTTCTGACTTTTACTCTCGCGCTGCAAATTACCTGATAAGTATCATTGAAGAAATTAGAATGATTGATACGAAAACCGTGAAGACAACACTTCTGGAGCGTGAGTTGGAGCGCGTCAAGTGCATGCTTAAAGAGTTAATTTGGACGCGTTACAAAAAAATAGTCTTGTTGATTGATGAGAACCAAAAACTTCCTTCGGGTTTGTTAGCGGACGAAGAAGAATCGTTGTGCGAAAGTTTCGTTTCTTTTGCAGAATCATATCAAAAATTTGCGGACAAGCTACTGCGGGGTCAGGGTTCCAGTCAGGTATCAAAAGCGCACACAAAAGGGAAAGTCCGCAAAAGAGTTGTCTTGCGGTTCATTAAGGCTGTTCCCGCAGTAATTGGTGTTGACATGAAAACTTATGGGCCTTTCATGGTTGAAGATGTAGCGTCTGTGCCTGTGGAAAACGCTGATATCTTGGTTAGGCAGGGCTTAGCTAAAAAGGTCGCGCTTTCGTAGATTCTTGAGGTTTTTTACCGCCTTTTTTATCAGAGATTTTATGCTAGAGGTTGCAGCTTCCACGAATTGTCGATCGATATTATGCAATTCACGCGATAGATGACAATTAGCCATAGTAAGAATGGAAGAGCATAGTGTCTCTGCCATCAATTCCGATCGTGAATATGACGGCTGCTCTTAAGCTGTCAATGATTTGGGTGACTGAGGCGCCAACTGCGAAGTAGGTTATTTTTGCTTTACAGCTGGCGAGTATCTTGTTTAAAAATACAGTGCCGCTAAAGTGAAAATGGGTATCGGCCCTCAGGCTGTATATACGCAGTGTTCCAGCTTAAGTGAGGGGTGCTATTCTCTAAGCAGTTCAAGTGTTCGCAGTATATTTTTGAATTCTTCCTCTTTTAATGAGGCTCTTCTTCCGTTCCCGTAAATTTCCTTCACTTTTTCCACAACTATTCTGAGGCTTTGTTCGGTTGGGTCTTTTCCTGTGATCTCTCTTATTTTATGCTTGATTAAGCCTTTCCCTGACTGCTTTCCTATTGTCAACCGCCGTGCGTTGCCCACAAGCTCAGGCGGATAAGGCTCATAAGTCCATGGGTCATTCAACACGCCGTGCGTATGGATTCCCGATTCGTGCGCAAAGCCATAATCACCAACTATCGCTTTATTGGGCGGAACCACGTAGCCTGTAGCTTTGCCTATAAAATCTGCTGTCTCTTTGAGTTTTGCGGTTTTACCCTCGAACTTTTTAGCCCCGTAGTGCAGGTACAAGTTCAAAAGAACCTTCTCAGTCTCAGCGTTCCCCGCTCTTTCACCTATTCCAAGAAATGTGGTGCTTGCATAAATCTTATCCCACACGCCAGACGCTGCACGAATAGCAGCCATAGTGTTTTCAACCGCGTTCCCAAAATCGTCATGAGCGTGAATCTCAATAGCCTCAATATTAGTCTCTTTCTTGATTGCACAAACCTTAGCGGGAATACCACTGGGCAAGGGCGCATTTGCATCTGAAAGTCCAATTCCAACGGTGTCGCAAACTCGGTAGCACTTGGCACCAGCCTGTGCAACAGCATTGATGAGTTTCTTCTCAAAGTGCCAATCTGCACGGGTGCTGTCCTCACCGTGAACGAACACTCTTAATCCATGCGTCTTAGCTGCATACTCAACTACTTCAACCAGATTAGAGAGAATCACATTGCTGGTTCTCTCAGGCCACTTGGCGCTAAAATGAATATTTGAAACTGGATGAGAGATGCCTACTTCGTTGAAACCACATTGCAGAGCGCTGTCAATGTCTTCTTTAACTGCGCGGCACCACCCCGCTACTCTCATGTCCAAGTTTAAGTCTTGAATAAGCTTCGCAGCTTTCTTGTCAGGCTCTTGATAATGGAACACTTCAATTCTTTCCACGCCTATCTCACTTAGAAGCTGGACCATTTTCGCGGCGTCTACAGGTCTAACAGCTAAACCCGGCATTTGAATTCCATCTCGAAGCGTGGTGTCATCTATTATCGGCTCAGTTTTTAACCCCAATTTAAAATAGAAATC
>SMYP01000042.1 GCA_007050895.1 Candidatus Bathyarchaeota archaeon
TTGTCAGTGTTTTCCCACATGAAGTCTGGGTCTTCTCTTCCGAAATGCCCAAACACGGCTGATTTTCTGTATATTGGCCTAAGCAGGCGAAGTTTCTCTATGATTGCTTTAGGTCTCATGTCAAAATGTTTATGTACTAATGCCAAAATTTCTTCGTCGGATATTTTTCCCGTGCCAAACGTATTTACAAACACGGAAACGGGTTGTGCTACGCCGATGGCGTATGATAATTGCACTTCGCATTGCTCCGCTAATCCTGCGGCGACAATGTTTTTGGCGATGTATCTTGCCATGTAATTGGCTGACCTGTCAACTTTTGAGGGATCTTTTCCACTGAAGCATCCGCCGCCGTGGCTTCCAAAGCCTCCGTAGGTGTCAACTATGATTTTTCGTCCTGTTAATCCTGAGTCTGCTAAGGTTCCTCCAATCACAAACCTTCCCGTTCCATTAATGATGTATTTTGTTTCTGCATCTAGTTTGTCAGCGGGGATGACGTTCTTGATTACTTGGTTGATTATGTCTTCTCGTAGTTTGTTGTTGTCCACTTCTTCAGTGTGTTGAGCAGCGATTACGACGGTGGTTACTCTTGCTGGTTTTCCATCGCAGTACTCCACTGTTACTTGAGATTTGCAGTCTGGTCTCAAATACGGCAAGATTCCCTGTTTCCTGCAGTCAGCCAGTCTTTTAACAAGCTTATGCGAAAGCATTATCGGCAGAGGCATAAGCTCCTCAGTTTCATTTGTAGCGTAGCCAAACATCATTCCCTGGTCTCCAGCACCCTGTTCATGGTCATCCGTTTCGTTTACACCCATCGCGATGTCCGGTGACTGCTCCTCAATGGAGACTAGAATGCCACAAGTTTCCCAATCTAAACCATCTTTTGCGTTGTCAAACCCGATTTCCTTTAGTGTTTTCCGAACAATTTTAGGTATTGCAACGTAGCAAGAGGTGGTGATTTGCCCAGTGACCACAATGTTTCCCTGCATAACTAACGTTTCACAGTCGACTCTCGCCTTAGGATCTTTAGCTAAGATAGCGTCTACAACGCTGTCTGACACTTGGTCTGCAACTTTGTCTGGATGCCCCTCACCCACAGATTCTGAAGTGAACAAGTATTTTCCAGTTTTTCTCATAGGAACCGCCAATTGAAATTACAATGAAGGTTTAATAAATTCACTTTTCTTAAAAGGCTTTCTAAAACACTAATCCGAAATGTACAAGCTATCCGGTAGCTATTTGTTTTTGCAAAACCCATTTTAATGCTAAGCACTGAAGAAGCTCCAGAGGATAATCAATGAAAAAGGTTATACACACTGAAGCTGCGCCTGAACCTGTAGGTCCGTACAGCCAAGCCCTGCAAGTGGGTAAGTTTCTGTTTGTTTCAGGTCAAGTAGCAATAGACCCAAAAGAAGGCAGAATTGTTGCAAGTGGCATCAGAGAACAAACCAACAGGGTCATGAAGAACATCAAGGAGATACTGCATGCTGCAGGTTACAGTTTAGCCGATGTGGCTCAATCCAACGTGTACCTGTCGTCAATGAACCTGTTCAGTGAGTTCAATGACGAATACGGGAAATACTTTGACAAGGTTTTTCCTGCCCGTGCCACAGTTGGAATAGAACTGATGGCTGGAGCACTCGTAGAAATCTCTGTTGTTGCCTACAAAGAGTGACAACAAACGGCAACGAGCCTAGCTTCGGTTTCAGCCTTTTTCTAAGTAATAAATTATAATAATTAGCCATTTTAAATAGAGTGTGTGGCGCTTGTTATGACTTCTTCCTTTAAAAGTCTAATTGAAAGCCTCGCGAGTTCAAAGGGTCCGGGACCATCCACAACGTTTTCGATGTTTCATATATTTTGTGCTTTGGAGCTTATGGCAAAGAAGCCAATCGGACGTAATAAATTGGCTGAAAAACTGGACGTTGGAGAAGGCGCCATTCGCACGATAATTAACCATCTAAAGGATTCTGGTTTAATAGTAACCTCAAAGGGTGGTTGTATTCTCACAGACAAGGGCGCGAAAGTCTGGAAAACCTTTGAGTCTTTTTTCCCAAAACGAGTTGAAATTGGGAAAACGGCTTTGACAACTTCGGATTATAGTTATGCCTTTCTAGTTAAGAATAAGGGGGATAAGGTTAAATCTGGCATAGACCAGCGCGACGCTGCAATAATGGGTGGAGCGAGGCGTGCTGTTGTTATAGTTTTCAAGAATGGCTGTCTTATGATAGAGTCGATAAGTAATAGTCTAGAGAAAGATTTCCCAGGAGCTGCAAATGTAATTCTTAAAGACCTAGAGCCTGAAGATAACGATGTAATCATAATCGCAGGCGCAGACAAACCCCTGAAAGCTAAGCGTGGCGCTTTCGCTGCAAGCTGGGTTCTTGTCAGCAATGACGACAAACCTTAGCATGTTTTACGTAAGTATGCGTTTAGTATGTGTATTTATTTCCTCCGGTTAGAAGTCGCTCCAAAGTTGTGTTAAAGTTTGTTAGTCCCAGGTTTGTTTTAGCTGAAACTGGGATCAACAGGGATCTTATTCCGAGCTCATTGATTGCGCGCATCATGTTCCGGCTGAAAAGGCGTTTTGTGCCTTGCAGTTTCTCCTCGATTGAGTCTTCCAGAGCTCTCGGGCTAGCTGCCCAGTCTGTGATTGTTTTAACTTGGCTTTCTGGAAGCAAATCACATTTTGAAAGCAGGTGAATTTGCGGTTGGAAGAACCGATTGTAGACGGCTGCTGAGAGAAACATGTTGGAAACGTAGTTAAGCGGGTTGATGGAAAAAACTGCGTCAAACATGTAGACTATGGCTTTTGGTTCTTTTGTGAGCTCGTTCACTATGTAAGGTCCGCTGGCTCTGAAAGCGAACAGCTCCATTTGTCCAGGGGTATCCACCAAAACGACATCTGCATTTGCGGCTTCAACATCTTCAGTTAGGTTATCTATCTCGTCTGCTATGAGATCAGCAGCCAAGATTAGGGCTCCATTTGGTCCCAAACTGTACTTTTCCATTAAATTGCCTACGTCTACGTAGTTTCGCACATCAACGTCAGGCGAATAAGGCAACTTTAATACTCCGGGGTCCAGGTTAACGACGGCTACGTCTTGTTTTGACATTTTTAACCATTCGCTTAAGGCTGCTGTAAACAGGGACTTACCTGAGCCTGCTGTTCCAATTATAAACGCGAGAGGCATTTTTGTTTCTCCCTTACGTGCGGTTTGTATTGGTTTGGATGTAATAACTTTTCTGTTCCCAGTAATGCTTTGAAAGGATGAGCGGTCGTTCTATTCTCTGGACAGTTTGTTCTAACTCTTGGAATTATTTCACAGCCAATCGATTCTAAACGTGAAGTGCAGGAAAAAATATTTAAGGCTTGACGGATTTGAGCGGAGGAGAACTTGCCAACGCGTTAGTAAATATTTGTGTAGCTTTGGTAGTGATATTAATGCTTTATGCGTTAGTCACGGTATTTTTTGTAGAGATCAATCCAGCAGCTGTCTTAGTGGCCATAATTGTCGTCTTCGCTGGGCTCATTTGGTTCAGAAGAGAAGTCAGTTTCAGCAAGTAACCATTACAACTATGAATCCTCAAAGCGTTTGAAAATTTATGGGGGGAACCGCTTTACCAAGGTTGAGATTCGGTTGGTTCTAGGTATTGTCGTTGACCATGTTTTGCGACGAGCATAGCGACGACGCCTATGGCAGCTGCTATGACAGCTACGCCTATTAGTGTTATTAGTAATAGGGGTAGCACTATAGCGTTCTTGGCCGTGCTCATTGCGCCTGTATACAGTTCGTTGCCGGACCAGCCTGCGCGGATGGCGTGTGAGCCTGAAACGTCAGCAGTCCAGACATATTCATAGGATCCATCTTGTTTTGTTGTGACTGCACCTATTACTGTCCATTCTGCGCTGTTGAGTTTTGCGTAGAGTGTTATGTTTTCGTTAGGCATTTCAGGAGCAAGTTGACCCGCGAGTATTATTGGCGCGTTTTGGATCGAGATTATTGGTGAAACTTCCAGCAATAGGGCGCTTGATTCCATTGATGAGAAGCTTGCTGAGACCTGCCCAGGTGCCATTTGTTCTGCGTTTTCCAGGGTTATTATCTCAGCTGATACTTCTTTCAAGTCTGGTGGACACTCGCCGACTCTCCAGCCATCTCTCCAGTTTCCGCCTGTGCACTCTGCGACATAGTATCGTGTGCCGTCATTTGCAACGTAATATGCGCTGTCTCTGCAGTTTTCTGGGGCGGTGGACAGGTGCACTCCTAAGTTCATGTGGCTTTGATCTTCGTAGTACAGAAGGATCACGTCCAAGCCTCCAGCGCTTATTATTGAGGCAGTGATGAAAGCGAAAAGGTCACAGTCGCCTTGTCTGTCTGCCATAGTTTCAACAGGGTATTTTGCAGGTGTAGTTTCTTCGTAGGTTATTTGGTGGGCGATCATGAGGGCTCCGTTGGTGAAGTCTTCTTGTTTGTCGTAGATTTCCCAGAGTCTATCAGCTATTGGTTGCAAGGCGTATGGGGTTACAAAACTTGAAAATTGGCTTGTTGCGGTTATCCTATGGGTTTTTTCTTCGTAATATTCGTGAAGGTTTTGGGGAATTACTACGTTGAGCTGGTAGGCTATGTTGCCTTCTGGATTGTTGAGGAGTTGATAGATAAGTGTTTGGTCTTGTGCTTTGCCGAGTGTGATTGTGGAGAATAGAATTAGTGTTGTGATGAGTAGTGTTGCTGTTGTTCTCAACCTAAATCTCATATTATATCGAATATTAATACTTGCGACACTTTATTAGGTGTTATGCTTACCCGATTACTACAGAGAATATTTAACCATAATCAACCGAAAACCAACAAGCCTCCCAGCTTCCCTCACCAAAATGGAAAGCTGCGCTACCGCCCTCCGCAGTTTTCTCTCAACAACTGTATCATCGTCCGCCGTGACAGATAAGTGAACCTCAATATGCGGTCTACTTTCCCTGCCTTTCGGATGAGACTTCACATAAACACCCGCATTATCCCGCATCACCAT
>SMYP01000181.1 GCA_007050895.1 Candidatus Bathyarchaeota archaeon
GAGAGCCACTTCATCGTCATCAACAACCCGCCCGTGGCCAACGGCGGCCCTGCCCAGATCGCCAAGGTGGGCGATTCGGTGCAGTTCAGCGCCGACGCCTCGGAGGACCGGGACGGCGACCCGCTGGAGTACCACTGGGACTTCGGTGACGGCACCACGTCGACGGAGCTGCTGCCCAACCACGAGTACGACAAGTCGGGCCTCTACACCGTCACGCTGACGGTGTCGGACGGCTACGAGGAGTCCACGGCGCGCATCAACGTGTACATCGAGGAGCAGGAGCAGACGCCGGGCTTCGGCCCCGCCGCGACCATGCTCGCCCTCCTCGGGGCCGCCTTGATCGCCCTCACCGCGACCCGCTCGCGGCGGTGACGGAGGGACCGGCGGTAAGGGCGTCCACGGCGACACCCATAAAACCACCCATATCGCGAAGGCTGTCGCCATGCCCTCCGAATCGCCCTTCCCAGGGTTACTGGCCATCTAGGGAGACGTCCGAACGATCCTACAACCTCGATTCCCCCATGTGAGAATTAGCCATGAAAATATCGGGGAATTGCTTTTAATAGGGACTGTACGTCCCTAGTGCAGAACCGACCGAGGATGAGGTGAATCAGACCTCATATTGGTGGAGGTGAGCAAGGATGGCGATACAAACCGTATACCAAAAACGCAAGACGATAGGGAAGCAGGTCTTCGCCTCAGTCTTCGTGGTCACCGTCGTCGTTAGCTTCCTCCTTCTCTCGTACCTCGGATTCTCAGCCCTGGAGAATCTTCTCCTGTCCGGGGTGGTGTTCCTGGCCGCCTTCGGCTTCGCCCTGATGTCCACCGCCACCGTGGCCAGCAAGACTCCGGTCACCCAGATGACCAGCGTCCACACCGTCGGCTACGCGGCGCCCACCGCCTTCAGCCAGAACAGCCGCCTCTACGGCGTGAAGACGAAGCCCAAGATCGTGACCGAGCTGAACACCTGCAAGCACTGCGGCCAGGTCATGCTCTCCGGCATCAACACCTGTCCCAAGTGCGGATGGTACACCGCCCACTGATACGGGCACCTACGCCCATCCCCGGGCAAGCTATATCTATCCAACCCCGCATGACCAGTTCGACGGAGGTCGACCGAGGTTGGTCCTGGACAGGAGCTTCGTTCTACTGGACGGTGTCGGCGAGCGCACCGAGCGCCGCATATGGGACCAGGGCGTCGACACCTGGGACGACTTCCTGGGACGCGACATCGTATCCCCCTTCTCCAGGGCCCGGAAGGAGAGGGCCGACCGGACGCTGGAGGAGGCGAAGGCGGCCGTCCAGCGGAGGGCCGCGGACTTCTTCGCCACCAGGCTTCCAAACAGGGAGGTTTGGAGGGTCTATCCCTCGTTCCGGGACGAGGCCGTCTTCCTGGACATCGAGACGACGGGACTGTCCCGGCACAGCGCTGTGACCGTGGTGGGCATCGCCAGGGTCGACGGGTTCAGGGCCCTCGTGAGGGGACGCGACCTCACCCGCAGCGAGCTGGCCAAGGCCCTCGAGGGGGCCAGGATGATCGTCACCTACAACGGCGCGTCCTTCGACCTCCCCATGCTCAGGTACCATTACAACGTGCCAGCGCTGGGGCTTCCCCACCTGGACCTCCGCTACCTGGCCCGACGGGCCGGCCACGTAGGGGGCCTGAAACGCGTCGAGCGACAGCTGGGGCTGGTCCGCGACAGGGAGTTCGCCATGATGACGGGGGAGGACGCCGTCCACCTGTGGCACCTGTGGGACCGTAGGGGCAACGCCAAGGCACTGGACCTGCTTCTCAGGTACAACGAGGCGGACGTGGTCAACCTCGTCGAGGTGGCCGACACCCTGACGGACCAGGTGGCTGGCGAGACCTTCCCGTGAGGCCCTCCTCCGAGGCTTCAGCGGCAAGTGTTATATATCTGGCACGTCATATCAACCTCTAGTTAACAAATAGGATTGAAGCAATCCTTCGAGGCGATGACAATGGTGGAGCTGGACCTGGACACGGCCCTTTCCGTCCTCTCGAACCCGATGCGCCGGGATATCCTATCCAGGCTTGTGATGGAGACCCACTACCCCCTGCAATTGGCCAAGGAGCTCAACACGTCGCAGCAGGCCATCATGAAGCACCTCTCGGTGCTGGAGAGGCACGGAATGGTGGAGAGCAGCGACCAGGCCTCCGACGCGGGTGGCCCCCCGAGGAAGGCCTACACTGCCACCACCCAGCTGTCCATCCGCATCGACATCGGTCCCAACCTCTTCAACGCCAAGATGCGCACGTACGATCCAGACGAGACGACGGACGTCCTGGCGGACTACGCTTACATCAACGACAGCTACCAGGCCCTGAAGGACGTGGAGCAGGGATCCGACCGGCTCAAGGGGCTCGCGTCTATCCTCAAGGAGATCAACAGGGAGCTGGCCGACCTGGAGAAGCGCAGGGGGGCCATGCTGGTGGCCAAGGAGAGGTTGCTGGGGGAGGCGAACGACCTCATCGCGAAGCTGTCGTCCGACTACAACGAGCGCAGGGTGCTTTACTACATCACCGACCAGGGCACCATGTCCGTGTCCGTCATCTCCGAGCACTTCAACATGCGGGAGAAGACCGTGGAGGAGATCTTCTTCCAGCTGCTGCGCAACAGGCTCCTCTTCGACGATCGGTCCCTCCTTCTCAACGCGCCTTGATCGGGGAACGGGACGGTAGCCAGACCCTCCCGCCGGAACGGCAACATTCTTATAGAAGGACAAGCATACCCGGCGTACAACCTTCAATACCTATAGCTAGGAGGTTCGACACATGATGGGAGGACAGACCCCGATCCTGGTGCTCAAGGAGGGCACGAAGCGCGAGAGGGGCAAGGGCGCCCAGTACAACAACATACAGGCAGCCCTCGCCATATCCGACGCGGTTCGCTCCACCCTGGGCCCCAAGGGAATGGACAAGATGCTCGTGGACTCCATGGGCGACGTGACCATCACGAACGACGGCGTGACCATCCTCAAGGAGGTCGACGTGGAACACCCCGCCGCCAAGATGATCGTGGAGGTCGCCAAGACCCAGGACAACGAGTGTGGAGACGGGACCACCACCGCGGTGGTCCTTGCAGGAGAGCTGTTGAAGAAGGCCGAGGACCTGCTGGAATCGAACGTGCACCCCACGGTGATAGCCAACGGCTATCGCATGGCCGCCGTCGAGGCCAAGAACGTCCTCAACAAGAACGCCATCTCGCTCAAGAACGTCAAGGACCGCAAGCTCCTGAAGAAGATCGCCCTGACCTCGATGGCCTCCAAGACCATCGGCGGCATGGACTTCATCGCCGACATCGCCGTCGACGCGGTGCTGTCCATCACGGATGAGGTGGGCGGCCGCACCGAGGCCGACATCGACAACATCCAGATCGTGAAGAAGCAGGGCGGCGCCATCCGCGACACCGAGCTCATCAAGGGCATCATCGTGGACAAGGAGGCGGCCCACGCGGGGATGCCGAAGTACCTGGAGGACCCCAAGATCGCGCTGGTCAACCAGGCCCTGGAGATCAAGAAGACCGAGGTGGACGCCAAGATCGAGATCGACGACCCCCTCTCCCTCAGGTCCTTCCTGGACCAGGAGGAGGCCACCCTGAAGGGCATGGTGGACGACCTGAAGAGGGTCGGCGCCACCGTCGTCTTCTGCCAGAAGGGCATCGACGACCTGGCCCAGCACTACCTGGCCAAGAACGGCATGTTCGCCATCGCCCGGGTCAAGAAATCTGACCTGGAGAAGTTGGCCAAGTCCACGGGCGGCAAGATAGCCACCAGCCTCAAGGAGATGACCAAGGGCGACCTGGGCTCCGCCGGCGCGGTGGAGGAGCGGAAGTTCGGCAAGGACTCCCTGACCTTCGTCACCGGCTGCAAGAACCCCCGGGCCGTCTCCATCCTCATCAGGGGCGGCACCGAGCACGTCGTGGCCGAGGCGGACAGGGCCCTCCACGACGCGCTGAGCGTGGTGGCCGACGTGGTGGTGGACGGCAAGTACATCGCCGGGGGCGGGGCCTCCGCGATGGAGATCGTCCAGCACCTCAAGTCCTACGCATCCTCCGTGGGAGGAAGGGAGCAGATGGCCATCGACGCCTACGCCGACGCCATCGAGATCGTCCCCAAGTCCCTGGCGGAGAACGCCGGGTACGACCCGATCAACACCCTGATCGACCTGCGCTCCGCCCACTCGAAGAAGAAGAGGACGGCGGGCATCAACCTGAGGACCGGCAAGGTGGACGACATGATCAAGATCAACGTCATCGAGCCCCTCAGGGTGGGGACCCAGGCCATCGACTCGGCCACCGACGTTGCCATCATGATACTGCGCATCGACGACGTGATCGCATCCAAGGGCGTCTCCCAGGCGGAGATGGCCGCGGCCGCGGCCGCCGCACAGGGCGGTGGCATGGGCGGTGGCATGGGCGGCATGCCCGGGATGATGTGACCTTAGGAGACAAGGAAGGAGAACAAGGAGGAATGAAAGATGATGGGAGGACAGACCCCGATACTCATCCTCAAGGAGGGTACGAGCCGCGAGAAGGGTCGCGGTGCCCACCAGAACAACATCGCGGCGGCCAAGGCCATCGCCGACGCCATCCGCAGCACCCTGGGCCCCCGCGGCATGGACAAGATGCTCGTCGACTCCATGGGGGACGTCGTCATCACCAACGACGGCGTCACCATCCTCAAGGAGATCGACGTGGAACACCCCGCCGCCAAGATGCTGGTGGAGGTGGCCAAGACCCAGGACGCCGAGTGCGGCGACGGGACCACCACCTCCGTCGTGCTGGCGGGCGAGCTGCTGAAGAAGGCCGAGGAGCTCCTGGAGGCCAACGTGCATCCCACGGTGATCGCCTCGGGCTACCGCATGGCAGCCGAGAGGTCCCTGGACATCCTGGAGAAGAACTCTCTCAAGATATCCGTCAAGGACACCAAGAAGCTGAAGCGGATCGCCTCCACGGCACTGCGCTCCAAGATAGCCGACCAGGCGGGCGAGATGCTCTCGGACATCTCGGTACAGGCCGTCAAGGCCGTCGCCGAGCGCCGCGGCAGCCGCTACGTGGTCGACGTGGACAACATCCAGGTGGTCAAGAAGCAGGGCGGTTCCATCAACGACACCGAGCTCATCGAGGGCGTCATCCTCGACAAGGAGCCGGTGCACTCCGCCATGCCCCACACGGTCGAGGACCCCAGGATAGCCCTGCTCGACTCCTCGCTGGAGATCAAGAAGACCGAGGTCGACGCCAAGATCCAGATCCGTGACCCCACCCAGCTCCAGGCGTTCCTGGACCAGGAGGAGGCCACGCTGAAGGGCATGGTGGACGCCGTCGTGAAGGTCGGCGCCAACGTGGTGTTCTGCCAGAAGGGCATCGACGACCTGGCCCAGCACTACATGGCCAAGGCGGGCATCTACGCCGTCCGCCGCGTCAAGAAGTCGGACATGGAGAAGCTGGCCAAGGCAACCGGCGGCAAGATCGTCACCGACCTGGACGACCTGACCAAGAGCGTCCTCGGCACCGCTGGCAAGGTGGAGCTCCGTTCCATCGCCGGCGACGAGATGACCTTCGTGTCCGGCTGCAAGAAGGCCACCGCGGTCTCCATCCTGCTGAGGGGCGGCACCGAGCACATCGTCGACGAGATGGAGCGCTCGCTGCACGACGCCCTCTCGGTCGTGGCCGTGGCCATCGAGGACGGACGCATCTCCGCCGGCGGGGGCGCCTCCGCCATCGAGATCGCCCTAAAGCTGCGTGATTACGCCGCCACCGTGGGTGGACGCGAACAGATGGCCATCGACGCCTTCGCCGATGCGGTGGAGATCGTCCCCAAGACGCTGGCCGAGAACGCGGGCCTTGACCCCATCAACGCCATCCTGGACCTGCGCCAGGCCCACAAGAAGGGCCAGAAGTACGCGGGCCTGAACGTGTACAACGGGAAGGTCGTCAACATGGTGGAGGCCGAGGTCATCGAGCCGCTCCGCGTGGGCAACCAGGCCATCCAGTCGGCCACCGAGGCCGCCGTGATGATCCTGCGCATCGACGACGTCATCGCCGCCAAGGCGGGCGGTGGCGGACCCGGCGGTGGCATGCCCGGCGGCATGGGCGACGACATGGACTACTAGGCGGGACGGGGGGGCCGACCCCCCTCCCCCCTTCTCCCTTTTTCTTCATCCAGCAGCGCCCAGCTTGAGCCCTGTCACCGGTGGCCGCACCTGCCCACCAGGGGAACGAAGACGCATCCTCCCAGGCCCTCCCTCCTGAACCTGTCACCATCGCGGGTGATGCGGACCAGCTCCTGCACGTAGCCTCCCCCCACCGGGATGAGCAGCATCCCGCCCTCCGCCAGGTCCTCCAGCATGGGCTCGGGCACCTCGGGTGCGCCGCAGGCCACGGAGATGCGGTCGTAGGGGGCGTGCTCGTGCCATCCGCAGGACCCGTCCCCCACCAGCACGGTGACGCGGTCCGATAGGCCCGAGGCCTCAAGGCTCGCCCGTGCCCGCTCCGCCAACGGTTCGAGCCTCTCCACGGAGTAGACGTGCCCGGTGGGGCCCACCACTTGTGCCATCACCGCCGCGTGGTAACCAGAGCCCCCGCCCACCTCCAGCACCCGCTGGCCCTCCTTCGCCCGCATGGCCTCCACCATGATGGCCACCATGTGCGGGGCGGAAATGGTCTGCCCGAGCCCGATGTCCAGGGGATGGTCCGCGTAGGCCGCATGACGCATCGACTCTGGCACGAAGCGCTCCCGCTCAACGGCGAGCATCGCCCGGCCCACGGCCTCGGTCTTCACGTAGCCCGACCGCTCCAGGTGATTCAGCAGGTCCCTCCTCTGCTCCTGGAACGTGCCTCGCCGGACGGTCCCAACCTCCTCTGGCCATCAAGGGGCCGGATAGCTCAAAACCTTTGGGGTGGCACTTTCAACCAATCCGGAAGGTTTAAATCGAAGGATGTGGTTCAAAAGTCCCGGCCCAGAGCCAGTAATCCATGGATTCGGGGGATACTGAATGATGCGCAAGCGGCACCTAATCTGCCTACTCATCCTGGTCATCGGTCTCGCGATAATCGTGGCCGCCGAGGTCGCGGCCGCGGACGAGCTGGAGATATTCGCTGGCCAGGACAAGAACGGTAGGGTCAACGTCGCGGTGGACTTCGCCGATGCCAGGATAACCAAGCCCAATCCCCTGGACCCCGAGAGGACCTACACCTTCTCTTGGGACTTCGACGGTGCCACGGATTCCAACCTGGACGGTGACAAGACCAACGACGCCCAGAGCTACGAGCAGTTCACCACGTGGACCTACACGAAGCCGGGCAAGTTCCTTGTGACGCTCACGGTCACGGACGGTTTCAACAAGGCCACGTCCACCCTGACCGTCAACATCCGGGAGAACACACCCCCCGAGATATTCGTCAACGAGACGGAGCAGGTCTACAAGGAGGTGGAGCACATCTTCTACGCCGACGCCGTGGACGACAACGCCCAGCCACACCTGCTCCGATGGCACTGGGAGTTCGGCGACGGTGTCACGGCCGACGACCCACCGCCTGTGGCCCACACCTTCCTGGCCGCCCGGGTCTACGAGGTCAAGGTCAGGGTGACCGACCCCGAGAACGCCATGGCCGAGGAGACCATACTGGTGAACGTGGTGGAGAAGCCCGGAGAGATGGCCACCCTCTACCAGGTCAACGGCGGCAAGATATCCCAGAAGGGCAAGCAGATACGGGAGGACGGCTACATCGTCTACAAGCTCCCCATCCGTGCCAGGCACGACGTGGAGATCAAGGTGGACGTGGGCGACACCTCGCCCCCCGTGGCCGTCCTGGTCTTCGACAACGAGGACGCGTTCCTGGACTACGAGGTCGGCGTGGGAGGCACTTGGAACGGAGACCTGTCCAGGGAGTCCCTGGACTACGAGCATAAGATATCCTTCAAGTCGGACGAGGACACGGACATGTACGTCGTCGTCGACAACGGGTACCAGGTGGGCGGCTTCGGCAGCCTCGGTGGCATGGCCACCGTCGACGTGGACATCAAGGACGTGGACTACGGGAAGTGGTACGTGGACATCCCTCCCTTCGTCATCTACGTCATCATCGCCGCCGTCGTGGTCGTCTTCGGCATATTCCTGTTCATGAGGGTCATGGAGATGCAGGCGGAGCGCCAGCAGCGCGTGGCCGCCCTCCAGCACACCAAGGTCCAGAAGGACGTGGCGGTCAGTTCGCTCCGCTCGTTCCTTGATAACCCGGAGGCCGTCACGGTACAGGAATCCGAACGTGCCAAGTACCAGGCGCGACCGCCCCCGCCGGGGGCCTTCCCCGCCGCCGCACGGGGAGGACCCGGAGGGCCTCCCCCGGGAGGACGGCCGATGGGACCTCCTGGAGGACCACCCCAGAGGGGTCCACCGGGAGGGCCACCCCAGAGGGGACCGCCGGGAGGACCACCCCAGCGGGGTCCGCCAGGAGGGCCGCCGCAGAGGGGACCGCCCCCGGGACCCGCCCCCGAGGAGGCACCTGCCGCCGAGACCGAGGAGGCACCCGCCGAGGAACCGGCACAGGAGGAGCCAGAGGCCCCGGAGGTCATCGAGGCCCCGGCCCCTCCCGTCGTCGATGCGCCGGACGTGGGGAAGGATTTCGCCGCCCCGGAGATCGTCGAGAGCCAGGGCCCCGTATACATGACCACCGAGCAGCCCAAGCGCATCAGCGGCTTCGATTCCGAAGAGGAGTCGGAAGAGGAGTGAGCAAGGGGGCCTGAGGATGCCCCTCCAGTCCGCCACCGGTGGTCCGGCGACCAGATCTACCCCGAGGCGCCTTGCCGTCGTGGGCACGGGCTACGTGGGTCTCGTCACAGCCCTCGCGTTCGCCGAGCACGGCAACCACGTCAGGTGCGTGGACGTGATACCGGAACGGGTCGAGGCCATCTCCAAAGGCAGGGCTCCCTTCTACGAGCCGGGCGTGGCGGAGGCGTTGGCGAGGCACGTGTCCGAGGGCAGGGTGGCGGCCACGACGGACACGACCAGTGCCGTGGAGGCCTCCGACGCGACCTTCCTGTGCGTGGGCACGCCCTCGGCCGAGGACGGCTCGTACGACCTCTCCCAGTTGCGGGCGGCCGCCCGTGACGTGGGCTCCGCCCTGGCCGACCTCGAGCGCCACCACGTGGTGGTGACGAAGAGCACGGTGACCCCCACGGTGAACCGGCAGACGGTCCTGCCCGAGCTGGAGGCCACGTCGGGGAAGCGGGCGCCGGGAGGTTTCTCGCTGGTATCCAATCCCGAGTTCCTCAGGGAGGGCTCCGCCCTGAAGGACGCACTGGAGCCGGACCGCATCGTCCTCGGTCTCATGAAGGGCGACGACGGGGCGGAGACGCTCCTCAGGGAGATCTACGGACCCTTCGACAGGCCCGTGCTGGTCACCTCGCTGGAGGGCGCCGAGCTGGTGAAGCTGGCATCGAACTCGCTACTGGCCATCAAGGTGGCCTTCGCCAACGAGGTGGCCAACGTCGCCGCCGCCGTGGGCGCCGACGGCTACCAGGTCCTGGAAGGGGTGGGCATGGACCATCGGCTGGGACCCCACTTCCTCCGCGCGGGCGCGGGTTTCGGCGGGAGCTGCTTCCCCAAGGACCTGCAGGCCCTGGCGGCCTTCGCGGACTCCATCGACCTGCCCGCCCTCATGCCGAGGGCCGCCCTGGAGCAGAACCAGGTCCAACCAGGCGTCGTGGCGGCCATGGTGAGGACGGCCCTCGACGGGGATGTGGAGGGGCGGAGGGTCGCCCTCCTCGGCCTGGCGTTCAAGGCCGACACCGACGACGTGCGCGAGACCAGGGCGCTCCCCATCTACAGCCTGCTGGTGGGGTGGGGGGCCAACGTGGTGTGCCACGATCCCCGGGCGGGACCCGCCTTCGAGCGACTGGCGGTCCAGGAGGGCCTCCCCCGGCCCGAGATCGCCCCGGACGTCAGCTCCGCCCTAGAGGGAGCGGAGGCGGCGATAATCCAGACGGAATGGCGGGAGTACAGGGAGCTGGGACCCGACCGGTTCGTGTCGCTGATGGCGCGACCCCTGGTGGTCGACGGGCGGAGGGCTCTGGACCCCGAGAAGATGCGGCGGGGGGGCGTTACCTACCTGGGCATCGGTCATCCCGCGCCGTGACGGTCTCATTCCATGGCGTTGCGGAGGTGGGCCGCCGTGGCCAGCACGTCGGGTATCATCCCACCGACCTCGACCGTCCTGGCCATGACCACCACCAGGATGGAGTGGTCGTCGATGGCCGTGGTCATGATGTAGTGCTGGTCGGCCACGATGATGACGGTCCGGGCCTCCTCGTTCTCCACGGACTCCATGACCAGCTCCCCGATACCCTGCATGAAGGCCGTCCGCAGGGCCAGCACGTCCAGGTCTACCCTGGCCGGCAGGTCGGAGGCCAGGGGCACCCCGTCCCGGCTTATCACGGTGGAGGCGACGACGCCATTGGTCTCCCTGAGCTCCCTCAGTATCCCGTGGATGACGTCATCCCCCGCCGCGACCATCTCCCCCACCCCTGGAAGACCTTCAATCTTCCCTCGGGACCAGCATGAACTCGCAGATGCCGTCGCCAGCGCTGATGCAGCGCTCCTCGGTGCAGCGGTAGCGCCTGCCCGTGAGCGCCGATGTGGTGCCTGCCAGGTACCCCCTCGTCAGATCGCAGGAGGGCTCGCCGGTCTGTCCCATGGCCAGGGCCTCCGTGGACCCGTCGCACTCCACGTGGAGCCTCCCACCGGGCTCCTCGGTCACGATAATCCTGCCAAGGCCCATCTCGATCCACAGCGAGGTCAACGTCTCGGGGAGGGTGAGGTCCCCGTCCACCTCGATGTTTATCTTCCTGGTGACCGCCTCGCCACTGGAGTAACCGATGCGGAAGAGGATCGCGCCGGCGGCGTCGCGTCCCGCCAGCTCCACGAACTCGTCGTGTAGGCTCTTCAGGATCTGGGTGGGCATGATGAAGAAGGCAGCCTGGATGCTGGCATCGTCCGCTTCGGCACCCACGCCCATCGCTCAGCCCCCTTCCAGGTTCAACGGTTCCATCTCCCGCTCTATCAGCTTGAGGTCCTGCTCGCTCAGGGTCGACGGGCTGATCGTGGCGATGAGTATGGAATCGTAGATGGCGATCTGGTCCCTCACGAGCTGGAGGAACTTGAGCGCGCTGTGGTAGTTGTTCTGGACGATGAGGTACTCCAGGCCGGTTATCATGACCGTTGCCCGCTCCGCCTTCTTGAGGAAGTCCTCTATCTTGTGGTAGAGCTTGCCCAGCTGGACCGGCTCCACGGCGAACTCCTGCTCGGCGTTGGACAGCCAGAGGACGGGGGTTGTGGTCAGGTTGTACGACCTCCGGACCTTGTTGGGGAAGTCCCTGGTGATGCACAGGCCCTGGTCGCCCTTGGCCAGGGAGTCGACGAAGAGCTTGTAGGCCGCGTCGGGCTCCTCCGCCTCGACCAGGTAGGCCAGGCCCCGTTCCAGGCGGGTCCCCGTGGAGGATTCCACCGCGGACGCCGCCTCCGCCCGGGCCAGCTCCTCCTGGACGGGCTTGAAGTACTCGGTGCCCAGGGTGATGAGGAAGCACGTCTCCGACCAGTCGTCGGAGCACTGGAGCTCGTCCACGTTGAACTCCATCCCCGACAGGCCCACCGCCATCCCGGCCAGGTAACCCCGGGTGAAGTGGCACTTCGGCGCCTGGGGCTTGCCCATCGCCAGGCTCTCCACCGACTCGTGGAACCTGACCTTGATGTGCTCGTCGGAGACCTCCTCGACGGTGATCCTCCCGAGGCCCACGCCCGCCCACAGGGCGGGGATGGTGTTGGCGATCTCCTCCAGGTCGTCGCACTTCATGCCCATCCGGGTGACCATGCCCTCCCCGCATCGGATGCCGTAGCGGTAGAGCATGTCGTTGGCCAGGTTCTCACCGCCCTGGATCTCGATCTCGTCCCGAAGGCTCTTCAGGGCGTGACCCGGCATTATGAAGAACGCCATCTGGAGCGGGTCCTCGCCAGTGTCCTCTTCCACCACGACCAGATCCTGGTCCATCCCATTACCCCCTATATCGCGTTGATCTTCTTGAAGAAGGTGTACGTGAGTGTGTTGCCCAGCTCGAGGAAGGACCTCTCCACGTTCTCTCCGGTCTTCGCGGAGGTGAAGTAGAGGCGGGCGTTGTACTTGTCCGCGATGGCCTGGGCCTCCGACAGGTCGAAGGCGTCCCGGTCCACCAGGTCCACCTTGTTGATGAGGAAGACCAGGGGGACGCTCCCCACAGTCTTCTGGAAGCCCACGGCCCACTCCTCCAGGGACTTGATGGTCGCCGGCCGGGTGGCGTCGGAGACCACCAGGCCACCCTCGGCACCCTGGTAGTACACGGGGTGCAGCCTGGAGTACTCCTTCTGACCGAGGATGTCCCAGATCAGGAGGGAGATGCGGACCTTCATGTCCTGCGACGGATGCTTGAACACCAGGGACTTCTTGGTCACCTTGGTCCCGATGGTAGTGATGTACTTGTCGTCGAAGCTGCTGTAGACGTACCGCCTGATGAGGGACGTCTTACCGACGGCCGCATCCCCCAGCAAACAAATCTTCTTGATAAGCTCCTTTGTCTCCGTCATACCCACCAGTGCATGTATTGACCCGGACATACATTAAGTTTCCCAGCGCTGCCCAGGAAGGGCCAGTGTACGCTGATAATCTCGTTATCGAAATAATGCGAATATCCAAGAATCGGTTCTTGGAATTGTGAATACATAATGAAATGAGCGGATATCGCCCTGATTGATGGCAAATCAGGTAGAACTCTTACGATTTGTAATTCTTCAATGTTGTTCGGCAAAAAATAAATACGTGTAGAGACAAGAATAAATACGTAGGAAGCAGCGGGCCAGGCACAGTATGTTAGTGAATTGTTTTGACTCCCTAACATCCTAACCGCCTCCCCCCCCACCTCATCGTGCCTCCCGCTGCCTCCGCACCCTGCTCGTGGAGCCAGGGCTCTGGGGCCTGGAGCTCGGATACAAACATTTTTGTGTACATATGGCCTACGCAAGGGAACGTGGAGCCTGCTGGTGGAAGGCCCGGGCCCCGGGATGGGATGCGCAGCGGGAGGCGTGAAGCCGACCGGTCGTTGGTCCACGTGCTGGTCCTTTCAGCCCTGGCCCTCTCGCTCCTGGCGCCCATGGGGGTCGCCGCGGAGCCCATCGCCGAGGCCGGTCCCGACATCCAGGACCACACCGGTCGTCCCGTCGTCTTCGAGGGCTTCGGCACCCCCGACGCGACCCAGAGGATCATCCTGTACGAGTGGGACTTCGACGGGGACGGGGTCTACGACTGGAACTCCACCCACACGGGCATGTGCACCCACAAGTACTGGGAGAAGGGGGACTTCAACGCCACCCTGCGGGTGACCCAGTTCAACTCCTCAGACCAGCGCCTGCTGGTCGACACCGATACCACCAGGGTGAGGATCATCAGCGGCCAGCCCGTGGGCCATATCAGGTCGACCAGCAGCGCCCAGGTCGAGGAGCCGTACCGGTTCGAGTCGGATTTCTACGATCCCGACGGGGGGCTCCTGGAGTACGAGTGGAGCATCGAGGGGGCGTTGGTCTCCACCGACAAGTCCTTCAAGCACACCTTCGACGAGCTGGGCAAGTACAACGTGACCTTGTGGGTGACCGACGACGAGGGCGAGTCCACCCACGAGACCATCTTCATCGACGTCCGCGAGCACGTGGAGACGCAGCGGGACATGGACGACCTCTACGTCATAATCGGCGTGGTGCTGGCCTTCTTCGTGATTGCCGTGCTGGCCTACGCGGGCATCCTGCGGGGCCACAGACAGGGTGCCGCCGAGCGCCCCGAGGAGGCCGGACCACGGGAAGCCCCCATCGTCACCGAGGCCAGCCTGACGGACCGGCAGCCAGAGCCCACCCCCAGGAAGAAACCGAAGGTGGTCAGGCCCGAGCGGGTCGTGGTCTCTCCGGAGAAGGCGAAGGACAAGGGACTGGCCGTGGCGGCGGCCCCCGACCGTCTGCCGTGCCCCGAGTGCGGGACCATCCTGGTGGAGGAGGGCACGTGCGCCTTCTGCGCCTCCAACGAGGCCATCGACGAGGTGGAGAAGCACATCCGGGGACTCCAGGAGGACGGCTACATCCTGGCCAAGGCCGACGAGGAGCTGGAGACGGCGAAGGCGGAGCTCCACGTGAAGAACTTCACGAAGGTGGAGTCCTCCCTGGCCAACGCCCGGGCCCTCCTGGACGAGGCGGTCCGCGAGCACGAGCGTTGCCTGACCCTCCTGACGTTGGTCGAGGAGCTCATCGGCGAGGCCAGGGACCGGGACCTGGACGTGTCGAAGGCCACCAACCTGCTCAAGCTATCCAGGTCCTTCATGAAGTCCGGCAAGTACCCCAAGGCCATCTACTACGCCGAGAGGAGCCGCGACTTCCTGCTCGACACCCTGGAACCCTTCGACCTGGACCGGTACTTCTGCGACCACTGCAGGGGCGAGGTGGAGGAGGCGGACAACCTCTGCCCCCACTGCGCCAAGGAGATCGAGAGCGGGCTCATCAAACGTGCCAAGCGGGAGCTGGCGGAGCTCAAGCACCGCTTCGACGGCATCGCCCGGGACCACGAGCAGCACACCCCCATCGCCGCCCAGCTGGAGAAGGCGGACGAGCACGTGGCCAGCAGGTCGGCCTCCGCGGCCCGGGAGCACATCCAGATGGCCCGCGACATGCTCGACGCCGTCGAGGGCCCGGACGAGGGGGAGGGAGGGCCGGACGACGCACCCTCCGAGGAGGGGCCCGGGGAGGAGGAGGACCACGAGGAGGATGAGGCCGAGGGCCCGGGACCCGAGAAGGGGGAGTGAGCTCCCCGCAAACGTTTTACCGAAGGCCGCCCATGGCCGGCACATGGTGGACCTGGTGGGCCTGGCCCTTCTGATAGGGGTGCTCGCGTCGGGCACCTTCCTCATGCACTCGATGCAGGTGTCCAGGTCCATCCCCCGCGTCAGGTTCGCCGCCGTCGTCAGCCTGCTGTTCATGATCGGCCTCATCTACTGGATGGGGTGGGGGTGATGGCGTGAGCAAGATGCTCAAGCGGATGCCATGGGACGGTGGAGGGACCGACACCAGCCCGAGGACGCCCATGAGGATCCAGGACCTGCCCGAGGAGCAGCGCCACCTCCTCCTGATGACGCCCCGGAGGAACCCCAACGTGACGTGGGAGGAGGACGAGGAGACGGGCCTGGTGACCATCATATTCCCCAAGAACCTCACCTCCGTGGAGCGCGCCCTGGGCAAGGTCTTCAAGCCCGTCCCCGAGCTGCGGAGGCCGCTGGACGCGCCGGGCTCGTTCATCTGGCTCATGTGCGACGGCGAGACAAACATCGCCACCATCTGCACCGCCGTGGACGACGCCTTCAAGGAGTCGATGGAGCCTGTGCTCAAGCGGGTGGTGGGGTTCCTGGAGATCCTGGCCAAGCGGGGACTCGTGTACGTGGGAGATGTACCGAATGAGGATGAAGGTGAAGGTGGAGAAGAAGGAGCCTGAGGACGTGGTGACGGCCCTGGTGTGCCCCCACTGCAGGGGGACCCAGATCGATTACGAGCTCGGCCTCCTGGCCGGCCGCAAGTACCGGTGCCTGGAGTGCGGCTACATCGGCGCCTTCGTCCTGGAGCGCAAGGTGGTCGTGGGCGAGGACGAGACCGTCGAGGAGCTGTAGGGCGGCCCTGACCGAACCCTTTAGTATCCCATCACCAATCACCCCCAGTCGGTGAGTCCAGTTGTTGCTCAACCTCTTCCAGGTCCGGCTGAGGGCCAAGGACGCCCCCGAGGGTCACGTCGCCGAGGGCACCGTGAGGGCCGAGCCAGGGGAGGTCCACCCGGGGGAGGGTACCCAGGTGGTCGTCGACCTCGCCTTCCCCGAGGGGGGCCCCCCGGGGTCCATCGACGTCAAGGTCTCGCCCCCAGAGGACTTCACCACCGGCAAGGCAGAGATCGTCATCCGTGAGGACGGGGCGACGGTGACCATCCCCGCGGAGACCCACGAGGAGGTGGAGCTGGGCACATACTACCTCCAGGTGGTCTACTCCGACGACGCCCGCGAGCACTTCGAGGCGGAGGCCCCGCTGGAGGTCAAGCGCCACTGGGTCCGCGTGGGCTCCGTCGTCGTCACCCCGGCCCGGGTGTCCCCCGGTGACCCAGTGGACGTGGCGGTGACCATGGCCTTCGAGGGCGGCGCCCGGGTCCGGGGCCACGTCAGGGGCCGGCTGGTCCCCGAGGACTGGGACGGAGAGGAGGAGCACGCCATCAAGCTGCCCAGGGAGCGCAGCTCGGTGACCGAGGAGCGGGAGCAGGTCTGGCACGTCCGGCTGCCCAGGAGCGCCCTCCACGGCGCGTACCACGCCGACGTGGAGTTCTCCTCCCAGGAGGGCACCGCGCGCCGGCGGGCGCGTGACGTCATGCTCCTTGTGCCCCCCTACGGCATCGACGCCGGTGAGCCCGTCATCGAGCCCGAGCTGTTGGCGCCCGGCGACCCCGTCACCATCACCACCCACACCGAGAACGTGGGCCGGGAGCCCCTGGAGCTGACCGTGGGCGGCGAGATGGTCCCCGAGGTCGGTGGAGCGGCGCTCCCCCTGGAGGAGCGGACGCTGACCCTACTCCCGGGAGAGGCACGCGACGTGACGTGGAGCATCAGCTCCCCCGAGCGCCACGGACGATGGCTGGTGAGGCTGAGGGCCAGGACCGAAAGGACCGAGGGCGCCGACCCGGACCAGGTCGTCATGGACGTCAGGCCCCCCAACAGGGTGCACGTGGTGGGGGCGGTCCCCTCCCGTCCATGGGCCTCGCCGGGGGAGTCGGTGGACGTCTCCCTCAGGCTCATGGACGACGGTTCCAGGCCGGGTTCGGAGGCAGCCATCGAGGTCTCCCTCGAGGGAGAGGCAGGGGAGACCAGCACGACGGACTGGAGGGGCTGGATAGGTCCGGAGGTGGGTGACGCCCGGGTGACGGTCACCGTCCCGGGCCCCGGGCCCGGTGGCGAGGGGGAGACCTCCCACCGGTTCTCCATCCTCGTGCGGGGCACCGACGGCGCCGAGCTGCTCAAGGTGCCCAGCGCGATAGCCGTGCGCAAGCGGGTCCGGATCGTCCCCAGGGTGGTGAAGGCGCAGTCCGACCCGACCCGGGTCGGGGACGCCCTGCTGCCGGGGGAGAGGGTCGCACAGACCCACGACGCTGGCGAACTGACCGTCATGGAGCTGTCCAGCGGGTGCCGCATGTACGCCCGCGGCGACCAGGTGGTGGGGGTCGACGAGGACCAGCCCATGGACGACGAATTCTGGGACGACGCCCTGGACGCCGAGGTCCGGCTCTACACCGACCTGATGAACGGCCTGGACGCGGCCTCCAAGGCCGCCAGGTCGGAGGCCATCGCCATGAGGGCGGTGGCCGACGCCCTGGGGAAGGGGGACACCGGCGCGTCCGGGCTGGTCAAGGACACCAGGGAGCTGGCCAGGACGGTCGACCCCGACAAGCGCGCCCGGGGCGTGAGCCCGAGGAGCGGGCCACTGGCACCCCTGGCGGCCTGGCTGGCGGACCCGTCCGCGCCACCCGCCCGGGGTCGCGACGTCGTCAGCGACCTGCGGCAGCAGGCCTCCTCGGGGGAGCGCGCCACGGACCGGGCGGAGGCCACGGCGGCCGCCGGGGCGGCGGCCAGGACGGCCGCGGACCACCTGGAGAGGCTGGCGGAGCTGATGGAACGGGCCCGCAGCCAGAACAGGCTGGGCGCGAGGAACCTCAGGGCCATGGCCGGCCTGGTGGCGGCGGTGGGAGTGGCCGAGGTGGAGCACCAGCGCACCCGGGAGGCTGTCGACCCGTGGGTCACCCCGCACCAGGCCCTGGCAGGGCAGAAGACCGCCCTCCATTCCATGGCCTCCCAGCTGGCCCTCCTGGTCGAGCTGGACGCCCGCCACCGCGTACGGCGCAGCGCGGGGGAGGCCAACACGCGCCAGCGGGCGTCCCAGGCCGCCGTCGCCCGGGACCTGGAGGTGACGGTGGAGGAGGGGGACGGGCACTCGGGGGACGCCACGACCCTGGACCTCCTCCTCGCCAACCGCTCCGGCGTGGACCTGGAGCTGGTGCTCAACGTGGCCCTCCCCTCGGGGGCGTGGGCCGTGCTGGAGCCCCAGGCCCGGGGGTCCGAGGGACTGGTGTCCGTGGGCCCCGTCCTTGTCCCGTCCCGGGGGCGAGAGACCCTGCACCTGGTGGTCTACGTGCCCACCACCGTCAAGCTGTCGACCTACACCATACCCATAGAGGTGGTGCCCAGGCCTGGGGACGTGATCCCCGAGCAGGGGGGAGGCAAGGGATGACGCGGACCAAGGCGCCCGCTCCCGAGGCACAGCTGGCGGGCCTGCTCCAGGCGGTGGACCTGATGAGGGCGGGAAAGCCCCTCCCCGAGGGCGCCCCCGACCGCAAGGCCCTGGACAAGGCCTTCCACAAGGGCTGGCTGATCCTCTCCCGCGCCTCCAGGCTGGTCGGGGCCGACCCGGCCACGCTCGCCAGGGCGTCGCGGGATTGCCCCATCGTCCAGGTGTCGGACGCGGAGCCGCCGCGCCTGCTGGGCCTCATCAGGCGGAAGCCCGAGCCCGCCGCCCGCTGGACCCCCGACGCGGACGTGGAGGCCATGTTCCACCGTGACCCCGTCTCCCTGGCCAAGTGCGCCACGGGCCACCAGGCCCTGGCGACCCGGGTGCTGCCGCTGGCCTCGGCGACGCGCAGCGGCTCGGTGCCCGGCAAGCTCCGCAGGCCCCCCAAGGGACAGCGGTACATGCCTCCCACCCCCTCCCGGGAGGCCCTCCTGAACAGGGTCGACAGGTCCCTGGTGGAACGGTACGCCAACGAGGAGGCGGGGGAGGAGCGCAGGCGCAGGCCCCCCAGGTCGCCGCTGAGGTTCTCCGACGGCCACCCGGCCAAGGACCTCTCCTCGGCCATGAGGCTGCTTGTCTCCGCCGACGCCGGAGAGGTGGCGGACCGCATGCGCAACGGCACCCTGGCGGGCTGGTTCAGGGAGGAGGCGGGCGAGACGGACCTGGCCGCGGTGGTGGACGCTGCCGCCCACGCCGCCAGCGAGCGTCGGTCCGACGCGGAGGAGACCCGGGCCCTCCTCCTGAGATACATACGGCGCACACCGATAGGTGCCGACCTGGAGAGGGAACTGGTGGAGCCCATGGCCGAGGCCCTCCGCTCAAGGGACGGCGCGCTGGTGGCCGCCACCGCCGAGGCGCTGCTCCTCCTGGACGCCGACCTGGCGGCGTCGGAGCTCTCCGCGGCCCTCTTCGAGACGGAGGTCACTGGCCGCCCCGCCGTCCTGCAGGCGCTGGGCGAGACGGGCTCACCCCGGGCCGTGGCAGCGCTGGAGAGGCTGGCCAAGGCCGCAACCCGTGCCGAGGACCGGGAGGGTGCCATGGCCGCGCTGCGCCAGCTGGCCTCCGAGGGCGCCGCCCGCGACGTGGCCTCCGCGGCCCTGGAGCGGCTCGGCCTGGACGCGTGAGTCGCCCTCCTCGGGCTCAACCCCCGCCCCTTCCATCCCCTTCGCGTCGGGACAGTCCCCGGACCCTGTCCTCAAGGAGGGCCTCCGGCGACCTCCATCGGACACCGTTCTCCGCGACCGACAGCCTGTAGAGGCTCGAGGGAGCGGGACCCACCGGGACCTCCGCGGGTGGTGAACCGTCCAGCACCAGGTCGTCCCGGGACAGGGCGGCCAGCTCCCGCGGGCCCCCCAGGGTTATTGCGCCCGGACGGCAGGTGTCCACGCACAGGCCGCAACGGACGCAGGTCCCCGCGTCAACGTGGGGGGCTCCCGCGTCCTCCTCCATGGCTATGGACGCCGAGGGGCAGACGGATACGCAGTCCCCGCACCGGTTGCAGGCGGCGGCATCGAAGGCGGGCACGCCCCTGGCGGGGCCCTCGTGAACGAGCCGCTCACCAGGCCACGCGACGGTGGACACGACCCTGCCCATGGACATGGCCAGCAGGCGCAGCACGGGGGGCGACCTCACGCCACCACCTCCAGCAGCAGGGCGATGACCACCAGGTTGAGGGTGGCCAGCGGGAGGTACCGCGTCCTGACCGCCCCGGCCCTCTCCATCGGCCGTCCCAGGGGCAGGGCGCCCGCCACCATCGAGGTGAAGGCCACGAGAACGAAGGCCTTCACCAGGGTCCACCAGGCCCCGTCGGCCAGCGGCCCCGACCAACCACCCAGGAACACCAGGGTGGCCAGTACGGAAAGGGCGTAGTACCTGGCGGCGACCGTGAAAAGCCCCACGGCCTTGTGGGGCCCGGGCCATGAACGCCGGGTGATCCCCGAGGCTCGCGCGCGCACCAGCCGGTCCGACTCCCAGGCCATCACCGCCATGATCAGCAGGAACCCCAAGGGGCTGAGGAGCAGGCCCCAGCCCGAGCCCTCCTGCAGCTCAACCATCCCGACGGTGCTCCCGGTCCCGGCCACCAACAGCATCGAGGCCACCGCCAGAATCATGACGGCACCCGTCCCCACCCCCTCGGCCAGCTCGGCATGCCTCCTGCCGGCTGGTGCTGCTGCAGCCATCGGCAGCGGTGAGAGTGCCAGTAGGGCGGATGCCGCCACCAGGCCCCACTCCGGGTCCGCCAGCTTGGCCCACCCGTCCAGGGGGAGCATCGCCAGCGCCGCGACGACCAGGGCCCCCGAGACCCCGGCGGGCAGCGCCGAGGGCACGCCGTCGCGCTTCCTGAGGAAGAGCTTGAGCCAGTCCGCGGCCCCCTGCAGCAGTCCCCCCGTCCCCACAGCCCGGGGTCCCGTCCGTCCCTGGACGCGGGCGCGGACACGGCGGTCGATCCAGCCGGCCACGCCGCCGGTGACCACCGTCCACAGGAGCAGCACCACCGCCGCCAACAGCGCCGCCAGGTACGCGTCCGCCACGTCCATCAGCCACGAGACCAGGCGGTCGAGAAGGCCGTCCCGGAGGCCCATCCACCCGAGGACCCGCAGGACGCCGTCGAGGAACCAGTGAACGAACCCCAGGAAGAGGTCGAAAAGGTCGCTCACCGGTCGCACCCCCCGACGCTGATGTCCACAGAGACCGCCGCCAGGCCCACGTCCTCGACCCGGCAGCCCAGTACCAGGTCAGCCAGAGCCGCCGTGTGGGCAGCGTCCGGCCCGCGCAACCTCACCCGTCTCGGCCGCGGGGTCCCGTCGGAGGCCACCATGCAGAGCAGCTCGCCCGTGGGCGTCTCCACGACCCCCAGGCCCACCCCCTTGGGGACCGTCTCGGGCATCGCGGCGTGGCTCCTGCCGCCCGACAGGGTCCTTGCCACCTGGGCCAGGGTCCTGGCGGAGGACGCCATCTCCAGCAGCCTCAGCTTCGACCGGGCCAGGGCGTCACCGCCATCCCTGGTCAGCACGGTGACCTGGAGGTCCCTGTACGCCCGGCAGCGGCCGTCGGCGCGGGCGTCCCTCGGCACCCCGGCGGCGCGAAGCAGGGGGCCCGTCAGGCCCCATCCGGTCATGTCCTCCAGGTTGACGCGGGCCAGGCCTTCCAGGCGGGCCATGGGCTCCAGCGCCTCCGCCTCGCGGACGTACTGCTTCACCATCGCCTGCACCGCGCGGGCCACCCCCAGCAGCCGTCCTGACCACTCCCCCGGGGCGTCCCGGGCCACGCCGCCAACCGCGATGGCGTCCTGGACCAACCGCTGGCCCGTCACCGCCTGGGACGCGTCCATCACCAGCTCCCTGTCGGCCCACACCCGGGAGGCGGCGGCGGGGCATCCCAGCGCGTCCAGGGTGGCGGCGTGGGCCAGCATGTGGTCCGCGACGCGCTCCAGCTCCATCATCGCCACCCGGAGCTGCCTGCCACGGGAGGGCACCTCCACGTGGCACAGGGCCTCCACCGCCTCGGCGTAGGCCACCTGCCAGTGGACAGAGGAGCGCACCGACGCCCGGGCCACCACCGGCAGGCAGGCCTCGTACGTGCGGTCCTCCAGCAGTCCCTCGACCCCCCTGTGCAGGTGGCCTGCGGAGACGCGGGCACCGGTGACGCGGCCGTCCTTCGTCCGTATCGCCAGGCCGAGCCTCCCTCCCATGGGGGCGGCGGCCAGGCTGACGGGGACGAACCCCTCGGCCTCCATCTCCTTGTCGCCGGGGGTCTCGTGGGGGTCCTCCAGCCCCACCGTCCTCTGGCGGGCGTCGTCGCGTCTCATGGGATGGCCCACCCACCACCGGGGCAGGAGCAGCCTCCTGAGACCGGGATGGCCCGCGAAGGCCACCCCGCTCATCTCCCACGCCTCACGCTCCAGCCACTCGGCCGACCTCCAGTGGGATACGGAGGAGGGCACGCTGGTTGACTGTATCCCGTCGCTCCCCTCCTCCGGGGGGAATGGGGTGGCCAGCTCCAGCACGATACCGCCGGCCTGGGGGCCCATGTGGTGGACCACCTCCAGGCCCTCACCCAGGTCGGTGCGGTCCACGACGGTGACGGCCAGCAGCTCGTCCAGGCCCATCTTGTCCCTGAGGACCTCCAGCGCGTCACCCAGCAGTCCCTCGATGCCCTGCGCCCTCACCAGGTGGTCGTCCACCGCCTCGACGGACGCGAACAGGTCGACGGACCTCTGGCGAACTGCTGCCACCAGCTCCTCCGCGTGGGTGACCGCGGGGAAGGCCCGGGGCTCCACGTCGGCCCTTTCGGGTGCCTCATCCGTGGACGCCTCGCCGGTCACAGCATCGCCCCCTCCTCCGACGCCACCTTGATGTACGGGCCCCCGCCGGCCCGGATCCGCTCCGCCAGCTTGACCAGGCCCAGCAGGTAGGCCTGGGCGGTGGGCGGACATCCCGGGACGTACACGTCCACGGGCACCACCTGGTCGACGCCGCCCACCACGGCGTGGCTCCCGTTGAACACGCCACCTCCCACGGCGCAGCTGCCCACGGCGATGACCCACCGGGGCTCCGCCATGCGCGCCAGCAGGCCCGGCAGCTCCATCCGGGAGGCCCTGGTCAGGGGACCGTCCACCAGGAGCACGTCGCAGCCCTCGGGCTCGTCCTGGAACACGGAGCCCAGGCCCTCGGGGTCCCACCGGGGACCCCTGACGGACAGGCTCTGGAGCGAGCAGCAGCCCAGCCCCGCGGTGGCGGGCCAGAGGGAGCGGGCCTGGGACCATGCGAGGGTGCCCCTGGCCACCGCCTCGGCGGGGGTATCGAGCCGAAGGGTCCTCATGGCGCGGCGGCCGGCGGCGCCGCTCCACTCCACCAGGCGGCGTCCCCTGCCGAACCGGGGGGTCTCCCCGGTCAACGCCTCACCCCCAGCCAAGCGGGCAGGGCATAGGTCACGGACACGATGAGGGCGGCGAAGGCCATGACCAACCCGACGGAGGGCAGCTCCTTCACCTGAGGTACCTGGTCCGCCAGGTCCGGGACCAGGAGGGCCAGGAGGAGCGTGGCGAGGAGGATGGCGAGGACCGAGCCCGCCGCCGCCCTGCCCGCGTGCACCTCCCGCTCCCGGGGGACCGGCCTCGGTGGTCCCGCCTCGCGGGCCGCCCTGCGCCGCGGGAACCCCGTGGACAGCAGCAGCGAGACCCAAGGCAGCGCGAAGGCCATTATCAGGCCCACCAGCAGCACCATGGCGAGGACCGCCAGCCCCGTCTCGCCCATCGCCTCTCGCCATGGCCTTGGGCGGTATTGAACGTTCCCCTGTCCGCCGTGGGTTTGATATACGGTCCCCGCTCTCCAGGGGGCGTGGAGTTCCTCAGCGACCTGTCACCCTACATCGTCGCCACCGTAGTCATCATCATGGTGGGGGTGTACCCCTTCGCCATCTGGCGGAAGATGTCCTTCACCGCCGCAACCGTGATCGCCAACGTGGTCATCTTCATCATCTACATGGTGCCCAGGAGCGCCAACGTCTACTACGACGTGGTCCTCAACCTGGGGTTCTACAACGGGTCGCTGGAGTCCGGCACTGGCCTCTACACGCTGTACACCCACATGTACATCCACGCCGACTTCTTCCACGTGGTCTTCAACATGCTCATCCTGTACCTCATGGGCATGCCCTTCGAGCAGCGCGTGGGCTGGAAGTGGATGGCGATAATATACTGGTCCACGGGCATCCTGGGCGGCGGCGTCATCAACGGCTTCGTCACCCTGTCCCACCCAGTGGTGGGCATCGGTGCCTCCGCCGCCATCTCGGGCATCATCGGCGCCTTCGCCATGATGTACCCCCGGGACCGCATCCCCATGGTCATCATCTTCATCATCCTGCCCCGGGTGCAGGTGGCCTTCGGCGCCCTGGTGTTCATCCTGTTCCAGACCTTCATGGCCATCGTCCAGTCCTCGCTGCCCTACGGCCTGGGCAACGTGGGCTACACCGCCCACCTGGCCGGCGTGATGGTGGGGGTGGCCATCGGCTGGGTGCTGGCGCGCAAGGGGGTGGAGGCACCCCAACCAGGGGCCCGGCTGGGCCGCCGACTGGACCGGCTGGACTACGAGATGCTGCGGCCCCTGGCACGGACGCCCGCCAACTCGGACAGGCTGGACGCCCTGATCCGCGAGGACATCCCCGAGGTCAAGGAGGTGCTGGTGGAGGACCTGGTGGCGCGGCTCCGGTGCCCCCAATGCGACAGCATCATGTTCCTCAAGGGTCACTCGGTCCGCTGCGAGCGATGCGAGTGGAGCCTGGACCTGCGCAAGGGCCGCGGGGAGTGAGGGCCGACCGCGGAAAGGATGGCACCTTAATTTATATATCCGGACACATGGATGGACCGGCGAAGTGAGGTGCTTCCATAAGGGTCCCCGAGTCCCTCGTAATATTCCTCAAGGGCCTCCTCATGGGCATGGCCGACATCGTGCCCGGCGTCTCCGGGGGCACCATGGCACTCATCACCGGAATCTACGAGAGGTTCATCCACGCCCTCAGCTCCATCAACTTCCGGTTCATCACCCTGCGCATCCGGGGGGACGGCGACGGGGCGCGGGAGGCCTGGAGGTCCATCGACTGGGCCATGCTCATCCCCCTGTTCGCCGGCATCCTGTCCGCCATGGCCATCTTCGCCCGGGTGCTCGGCTACCTCCTCGACCACCAGGCGGGACCCACCTACGCCTTCTTCTTCGGCCTCATCCTCGCCTCGGCGGGCTTCGTCTCCAAGTACGTCACCGAGGTGAACTGGCGGCACGTGGCGTCGGGGGTGCTGGGGTTCCTGCTGGTCGTGGCCGTCGTCGGGCTGAACGAGGTCACCGACAACCACACCCTCCCCGTGCTCTTCGCGTCCGGGATCATCGCCGTGTGCGCCATGATCCTCCCGGGCATATCCGGCTCCCTCGTCCTGCTCATCCTGGGACAGTACGAGCACTTCATCGACGCCCTCAACAAGCTGGCCTGGAGGGACCTGGTCGTGTTCGGCCTGGGCGCCATCGTGGGCATCCTGGCCTTCTCGAGGCTGCTGGACTACATGCTCAGGAACCACCGGGCCAAGACCATGGCCTTCCTCTTCGGTTGCATGGTGGGCGCCCTGCGTCTGCCTGGCGAGATAATGCTCGACGAGACGGACCCCTCCTCCATGCCGGGCGTGGTGCTGGTGGTGGCCGCCGCCGCCGTCGGCTTCGCGGTGGTCCTGCTGCTGGAGCGCAGGTCGGACACCATCAAGGAGAGGCTGGGCATCGAGGACACGGACTGAGCCGTCCCCTCAGCCCACCAGCTTGCCGTCCCTCACGACCGTCCTGGTCCCGCCGTCCTCGAACTCGATGGTCAGCGTGGGCAGGAGCAGGTGGAAGTCCCGGTGGGTGCGGGAACCGTTGGTCCCGCCCATCTCGGTGTTGTTGCCGAAGGCCACGTGGACGGTGCCCACCGCCTTCTCGTCCTCGAGCATGTTCCCGATGACCCGGGCTGCGGGGTTGATGCCGATGCCCAGCTCACCGATGAGGGAGGCCTCCTCGTCGACGGAGGTCAGCTCCTGGATGCGGGTTATCAGGGCCGCGTCGTCGCCGCTGATGGAGGCGATGCGCCCGTCCACCACCTCGATGGAAACCGGGCCTGTGACCTTGCCCAGGTCTCCGATGGTGGAGTCGCAGACCAGCGTGCCCCGCGCCTCGGTCTCCAGGGGGGCGACCCTGACCTCGCCGTTGGGCAGGTTGCCGAACTTGCCAGGGGGGATCCTCACGTCGGACTCGAAGGACCTGCCCGTCGTGGAGAACCAGATGTCCGCGCCCGCCGGGCTGGTGAGGTGGGCCCTCGCGGCCCCCCTGAGTCCGTCCACCAGGCGGTCGCCAATGTCCGCCAGGTCGCGGAAGTCCACCCGCATGGCCCCCTCCGTCATCATGTCGTCGCTGATGCCAGGGCCGTGGCCGGTGCGGACGCCCGAGCTGGCAGCCGTCTTCAGGAGCTTCACGCGGAAGGGAGTCTCCTCGGGGTAGCCCACGAACACGCTGACCATGACCTGGGCGCCGTCCAGCGCCCGCTTGAGGTCGTGGGGGAGGTCCATCAGGGGCCGCTCGGTGTCCCCCAGCACGAAGAGGCGCCCCTGCATGCCCAGCTTCTCGCCCGCCTCGTAGAAGGCGTTGCCGATCTCGATACGATGCTCGTCGGTGACGATGAGCAGATGCTCGCCTGGCTTGGCTCCGAGGACGTGGGTCAGGGCGTTGCCCGCCACCTTCCGCATGACCATGATACCACCGCGGGCCGCAAGAGGTGAGGCCCGTCATAAAGGTTGCGCAGGGCCCTCACAAACCTCATTACCCCCGCCCGCGATACACTGGCCATGGCGCGACCGGCGGACATCGCGAAGAAGGCGGCGGCGGCCTACTACGGCCTCTCCTCCGACCCCAAGCGCATACCCAAGGGGTGGGACATCGAGTACCTGAGGCAGGTCTCCCTCATCCCCAAGGAGACGCCCTTCCTGGTCAAGCTCGACACCTTCATCGGCTCCAAGTGGTCGGACAACATCGGCTCCGAGTCCCGCACGGCCAGGATGTCGGACCTGGACTTCCTCGTCTACGCCAACGAGCTGCTGGAGGAGGCGGGGCTTCCCATCGTAAAACCGGGGGACCCCCGGGTCATCCAGTGGATGGCGTACGTCTCCTCCCACGACGACGCGCTGGTGCTGGTGCGAGTGTCCCGGGCCAAGGAGGAGAAGCTGCTCCTCGTCAACACCGCCATCACGCAGTAGCCACCGCAACCCTCTTTTACACCCTGGGCCCTTTCGACGGCGGTGAGCCCGGTGACAGGGGAACCCGCCGAGGAACTGATGGAGGCCATGCAGGAGGTCGTGACGCCCAGCGAGCTGGAGCAGGTGCTCGCGAGGGGGGACGTCACCGGATACATCGGCATCGAGCCCTCGGGCCTCCTCACCACCGCCCAGGCCTTCCAGATCGCACGCAGCCTGAGGCTGCTCCACGAGGCGGGCGTCCACATGACCGTGCTGCTGGCGGACTGGCACGCGTACATAAACGACAAGCTGGGCACCGACATGGACCGCATCAAGCGGTGCGGCGCCTACCTCCAGGCGGCCTTCGAAGCCATGGGCGTGGACGGGGAGAGGACCCGCTACGTGTGGGCCTCGGACTTCGCCAAGGACGACGGCTACTGGGAGCTGGTTGTGCGCACCCTCAAGGCATCCTCCCTCAACCGCATCAAGCGGGCGCTGACAATCATGGGCCGCGAGGAGGACGAGTCGGAGCTGGACTCGTCCAAGATCATCTACCCCGCCATGCAGGTCTCGGACATCTACTACCTGGACGTGGACATCGCCCTGGGCGGCATGGACCAGCGGAAGGCCCACATGCTGTGCCGGGACGTGGCCGGCAAGGTGGGCAAGGCCGTCAAGAGCCCCGTGGCCCTCCACTTCGCCCTGCTGCCCGCCCTCACCGGCGGCTCGGTCAGGGACGACCCCGTGGCCGCCAAGATGTCCAAGTCCAAGCCCGACTCGGCGCTCCTCATCCACGACACCCCCGAGGACATCCATAGGAAGCTGAAGAAGGCCTACTGCCCCCAGGGGGAGCTGGACGACAACCCCGTCACCGAGCTGTGCCGGCTCATCGTCTTCCCCAACGCGGGGGAGCTGACCATAAGGCGGCCGGAGAAGTGGGGCGGGGACATGCACTTCACCTCCTACGGGATGCTGGCCGAGGCCTACGGGTCGGGGCAGCTTCACCCCGCGGACCTGAAGGCGGCCGTGGCCGACGCCCTGGCGGAGCTCCAGAGGCCGGTGCGCGAGCGGTTCGAGAGCGACCCGATCCACGAGGAGTTCGCCGTCACCCAGTGAAGGGAGGCTTGCCCGTGTTCGAGATGGTGGACCGGGACTGCACAGGTCGCATCGGCATCATCCACACCGCCCACGGCAAGGTGCGGACGCCCGCCCTGCTGCCGGTGGTCAACCCCCACCGCCTGACCCTCTCGCCCGAGGAGCTGCGCGGGACCTTCGGCTTCGACGCCCTCATCACCAACTCGTACATCATCTCCAAGGACGAGTTCCTCAGGCAGCGCGCCCTGGACGAGGGGGTCCACGCCCTGCTGGGCTTCGAGGGGGCCGTCATGACGGACTCGGGCACCTTCCAGGCCCACGTCTACGGGAGGGAGGGCACGACCAACGAGGACATCGTCTCCTTCCAGCGGGACATCGGTGTGGACATCGGCACCGCCCTGGACGTGTTCACCGAGCCCACCCACGGCCCCGACCGGGCCAGGGAGGCCATGGAGGAGACCCTTCGGAGGATCGGCGAGGCGGCGTCCATCAAGGGCGACATGGCGTTGGCGGGCACGGTGCAGGGCGGGGTGTACCCCGCCATGCGCGAGGAGATGGCCGCCCGCCTGGCGGCCATGGACGTGGACGTCCACCCCGTGGGTGGCGTGGTGCCCCTGCTGGAATCGTACAGGTTCCGAGACCTGGTGCGGCTGGTGCTGGCGGCCAAGCGGGGCCTGCCCCCCGGGCGCCCGGTGCACCTGTTCGGCGCGGGCCACCCCATGGTCTTCGCCCTGGGCGCGCTGCTGGGCTGCGACCTCTTCGACAGCTCCTCCTACGCCAAGTACGCGGTGGACGGCCGCCTGATGTACGTGGACGGCACCCGGCACCTGGCCGACCTGGGCGAGAGCCCGTGCGGGTGCCCCGTCTGCAGGGAGCACGACGGGGACTCCCTTCGGGCGCTCCCAGACGAGGAGCGGGAGAGGGTCCTGGCAAGTCACAACCTGTGGGCGTGCCAGGACGAGCTGCGCACCGTGCGGGCGGCCATCAAGGAGGGGACGCTGTGGGACCTGGTGGACCGCCGGTGCCGGGCCCACCCGCTGCTCTTCGAGGGGTACCGGGAGCTGTGCGCCCAGGCGGGCCAGCTGGAGCCGTACGAGTCCACCTCCAAGCCCTCGCCCCTCCACTACACCGACCACCTCTCGATGCGGCGGCCCATCGTCATGCGGTACGCCCGCCGGGTGTTCTCCCGCTACGCCTCCCCGGACAAGCGGGTGATGGTGGGCTTCGAGGAGGGGGGCCGCCCTTACGCGCGCCACTACGCCGACGCCATGCGGAGGGTGCTGGAGGTGGCCGACGCCCAGTTCATGGTCAAGACCGTCCTGGGCCCCGTGCCCATCGAGCTGGACGAGTACTACCCCGTGGCACAGACGGTGGAGGCGGCGCCCTGGGACGGGGAGACAGTGAGGCGGGTCAACAACATGATGGAGCACGCCTCCCACAACCTGCGCAACGCCCTGGCGATCATGTGGGACGGCGACGAGACCCTGGACATGCTCCGCATGATGGAGGGGCGCGGGGGCGCGTTCGACGTGTCCGTGGCGCGGGCGAGGGCCACGGCCGACATGCAGTTCGGGACGGGAGCCGCCGACGTGCTCCTGGACGGCGAGGTCGCGCTGGTGACCTCCAAGCGCACGGGCAAGCTCCGGAACGTGCTGGTGGATGGCGAGCACGTGCTCTCCATGAGGGCGCAGGACGGGATGTACACCCTCAAGCTCCCGGGGGCTCGCAGGCTCCATGCCGCCTGGGACAGCCCACGGCTCCGGGTCATCGTCGACGAGGACGCCGCCCCCTTCGCCAGGGAGGGCAAGTCCGTCTTCGCGCGCTTCGTGGTGGACGCGGACCCCGAGCTGCGTCCCGGGGACGAGGTGCTGGTGGTGGACGGAGGGGATGCCCTGCTGGCCGTTGGTCGGGCTCTGCTCAACAGGAGGGAGATGCTGTCCTTCAAGATGGGCGTGGCCGTCAAGGTGAGGTCGGGGACCTCCCAGCAGGGCTAGGGTCTCCGTCTGGACCTCAACGCGAAACCCGCTGACATCACCGCGATCGTCATCATCGCCAGGCCGAATCCCGGGCTCTCCCCCGCCGACTTCATCGTCTCCAGGTCGGTCTCGGAGCCCAGGGTCCCGTGGAATCCCGTGGTGTCGGTGGCCTCGATGTAGTACTCCAGCTCCTTCGCCCCCTCCAGGTCGCCCTTCTTGATCCTGGCCGTGTACACGTCGCCCTCCAGTGTCAGGGGCGACTGCTTGAAGGCCCCCTTGCCGGCCTTCCGATAGAACAGGGTAGCCGTCTCGATCTCCGTGTCCTCGTCTATCGTGACCTTGACCCTCAGGTCCTCCCCGGGGGTGAACCTCTTGGGGGCCACGTTGGTCACCTTCGGTGGGCCGGAGTCCGTCTCCTCCATGTTCACGTGCAGCGTGTAGCCGCCGAAGGTGTCGTTGGAGACCCCCTCCAGCACGACGTACCAGTTTGTCCCCAGGGGTGTCCCCGCCGGCAGCAACCACTCGCAGGCCTGCATGTCCGCCACCTCCATCTCCTTCATCGGGGAGGTCAGGTCGTCATCTGTGTACACCTGAACCCTCATGGGTCCCGCCTGGTCGGTGCAGTCCAGGCAGAGGCCCAGGGTCCATCCCGCCCTGACCACCACGCGGTAGACGTCCCTGGTGTCGTGGAACCCGTACTCTCCCTGGTGCTCCCCCGCATCCAGCATGAGGGCGCTCTCGAAGTCGCAGGGCGCGTCGGACTCCGTGCCCCCGTCGTCCTGCTGGTCGTAGAAGAGTGAGAACTCGTACTCGCCTGGCGTCTCCTGGCCCGTGGGCCCGATGTCCGCCACCAGGTACCACCACTCCATGTCCACCTCGCATCCCACGTACACGTTGACGGTCGACCGTGTACCGCCCCGGGACTCGAGGGTGGACCATGTCCTGTTGCAGCAGTCCCTCACCTCCAGGTAGTGGGTGCCGGAGGTCAGGGTCCTGAAGGACAGGCCGACGATGTCGCTCCCCGCCACCTGCACCTTGTACATGTCCGTCCTGTCGGTCACGTTGAGCGAGCCCACGTAGGTCGCTGCCACGATGGCCTCGGCGCTGGACCTGTCATCGTTAGGTTCCGTGTCCGCCGATGCTATGGCGACGCCTAGCAGAAGTAGCAGCCCCACCCCAGCGAGCACCAGGGCGGGGCGGATGCTCCGCAATGGCATAGGTCGAATCCCCCGTCCTATCTCTGGGCCGTCCCCTTATAAATAGATTGCCCAGCTCCGGCGTCACCAGTTGGAGGGCAGGTAGTACCTGTAGCTGCTCCGGAACTCCTTGCCGTGGAAGAGGGCCCGGTCACCCAGCTCCTCCTCGATGCGGAGCAGGCGGTTGTACTTGGCGGTGCGCTCGCCCCGGGCGGGGGCACCCGTCTTGATCTGGCCGCAGCAGAGGCCCACGGCCAGGTCGGCGATGGTGGTGTCGCCCGTCTCGCCGCTCCTGTGGCTGACCACGACGCCGTAGTCGTGCTCGTAGCACATGAGGGCGGCGTCGATGGCCTCGGTCAGCGTGCCGATCTGGTTGACCTTGAGCAGCATGGCGTTGCACGAGCCCGCCCTGATGCCCAGTTCCAGCCGCTTCGTGTTGGTGACGAAGTGGTCGTCGCCCACGATCTGGAGCTTTTCGCCCAGGACCTTGGTCAGCTCGGCGTTCCCCACGAAGTCCTCCTCCATCAGCCCGTCCTCTATGGAGGTGATGGGATACTTCCATGCCAGGTGCTTGTAGAGGTCGATGAGCTCCCCCGGCGTGGTGGGCTTGCCCTCCACGGTGTAGAGGTTCGTGGCAGCGTCGTAGAACTCCGAGGACGCGGGGTCCAGGGCAATGCCGATCTCGTCCCCCGGTATGAAGCCGCACTCCTCGATGGAGGCGACCAGTGCGTTGAGCACGTCCTCCACCTTGTCCACGGGCCCCGAGAAGCCGCCCTCGTCACCCACGTTGCGCGTCGCGGGGCCGAAGTTGGTGACCATGTACCTCCCCAGGCTATGGTAGCCCTCGGAGATCCACCGCAGGGCCTCCTCGAAGCTCTTGGCGCCCACGGGATGGAGCATGAACTCCTGCATCTCCATCGCCCCGCCGCCGTGCTTGCCACCGTTGAACACGTTGGCCATGGGCAGGGGCAAGGGGTAGCTGAGGGAGGGGTCGAGCTCGCCCCAGGCCATCTCGCGCAGGTGGCGGTACAGGGGGATCCTGCGGGAGCTGGCGGCGGCCTTCGCCACGGCCAGCGAGGTGGCCAGGATGGCGTTGGCGCCCAGCTTTCCCTTGTTGGGGGTCCCGTCCAGGGCGATGAGGGCCTGGTCCACCGCCCTCTGGTCCAGGGCGTCCTCCATCTTGAGGGCCGCGGCGATGGGACCGTTCACGTTGTCCACCGCCTCGGACACCGACAGGCCGAAGAAGCAGGACATGTCGCCGTCACGCAGCTCCAGCGCCTCGTGGCTACCGGTGCTGGCGCCCGAGGGGGCGGCGGCCCTTCCCCGGGAGCCGCGCTCCAGGACCACGTCCACCGCCACCGTGGGATTGCCCCGGGAGTCGAGTATCCATCTCCCGTGCACGGTCTTGATGTCCGTGGGCCCCGCCATGTTGAGGGGGAAGGCCGTGGTCGATTTATAACGTTTCGCGCTCGGGTCCCAACAGCTCAATTGACCCGGTAGGCCGCATCCACCAGGTCCATGTACTGGGTCAGGTCCCCAGCCCGGGAGATGCTGACGGACCACTTGATCCTTTCCGAGCCCAGGTTCTTGGCGGGGACCAGCCGGTCGTCGTCGTGCCCATCGGGGAGGGCGAGGCCCAGCACCAGCTCGCCCCCCTTGGGTCGCATGATCAGGAACTGGCGGTTGTGGTGGAGGGACACGTAGGTCTTGAGGACGTGCAGGTCCACGTCCTTCCACCTCGACATCAGCGCGTCCCGGGTCTCCTCATAGACGGGGAAAAGGGCCTCGTGCCTGCCCCTGTACTGGTCGCGGACAAGGCCCTCCTTGTCGGTGTAGTCGATGTCCATCCCCCGGGCGTAGTAGAGGACGGTCTGCGCCTGGCCACGGCCCAGTCCGAACCCCGTCAGCCATTCGATCTGCTGGGCCCGCTTGCCGTCGGGACGGTCCTTCGCCACCTCGAGCCACTCCTCCAGGCTCCTGCCCGTCTTATCGGGAAGGTTCCTCGCGATGGCCTCGTACATCTCCTCGGGGGTCTTTGGCATCGATATCCCTCGTTGTTCGCTACATCGCGCCCCTATTTCAAGATGTCACCGCAGGGGTACGAGGGCCGCCAAAGGGGAAAGATAGATAAGGCTGGGAAGCTAACATAAAGGGCCCCTCGGGGGATGGGTGTCCACATCCGCCTCCAGAGGGCCGAATCCGGCAAGGCTCGACGGTAACCTTAAATACCACATCTCGTATTGTGGGAGAGCCTCGAAGAGGTATTACCATGCACCCGGCGATGGTCGCGCATCGTCGGGGAAGTGGCACAGGTCGGAGCCGCCGGTGTTGCCGGGGCATTGAAGGCCGATGACTGCCTGATCATACGCATCCCAGACGATTGTGCAGCCAGCACACTGCGATTCAATGCCACCTGGGGAATGGCTCGGCTCGGGAGCCGAGGAAGGACGTGCCAAGCCGCGATATTACTCCGAGTAGGCGCAAGGAGCCGTTGATCCGGAGATTTCCGAATGGGACCTCCTGGCCCTTCGGGGCCATTCCTTCATGGAAAGGGAACCCCCCGAACTGAAACATCTTAGTAGGGGGAGGAAAAGAAATCAACCGAGATTCCGTTAGTAAAGGCGATCGAACACGGAATAGGGCAAACCGAATCCCAGGTCGAAAGATCAGGGAGATGTGGAGTTTGGACTCGTGCACACCCACCCCATAGAAGCCGAATTCTGATTGAATGCGGAGCCGTAGAGGGTGCTAGCCCCGTAGGTGAACCGTGGACGGGTGATTGCGAGTATCCAGAGTAGCGTGCCTTGGAAATGGCGCGTGAATGCGGGGGACATCGACCTCCAACCCTAAATACTACCCGAGACCGATAGCGCAATAGTAGCGTGAGTGAAAGCTGAAAAGTAACTTTGGCGAGAGGTGAAAAGAACCTGAAACCAGGTGGCTATAACCTGATATGGCGTGAAAGGGGCAACCCAGCGTCATATCGTCCGTTTCGAAAAACGGGCCAGGGAGTTCTGATCAATGGCGAGGTTAAGGCGTCTAACGCCGAAGCCAGAGGGAAACCGATTTTCCGCAGCCTTCGGGCGAGGGAAGAGGTGTGCTCGCCTTTAGTCATTGGTGGGATACCCGAAACCTGACGATCTATGCGTGGGCAGGATGAAGCTCGGTGAAAACCGGGTGGAGGTCCGTAGAGGTATTGACGTGCAAATCATTCTCGTGACCTGCGTGTAGGGGTGAAAGTCCAATCTAGTCAGGTAATAGCTGGTTCCTCCCGAGACAACCCGTAGGTTGACCTCAGCAGAGGTAGATGGTGGGGTAGAGCACCGATTGGGTGTTTAGGGGGAGAAATCCCTCGGCATCCTGTCAAACTCCGAATCTGCCATCGCCGTAGAAGCTGGGAGTTAGGGCACCAGGGGTAAGCTCGGTGTCCGAAAGGTAAAAAAACCAGCCTGGTGTTAAGGTCCCCAAGTGCCGGTTAAGTGTAAACTCAAAGGTAGTCCGTGGTCTAAGACAATTGGAAGGTGGGCTTAGAGGCAGCCATCCTTTAAAGAGTTCGTAACAGATCACCAGTCAAGATTGTGGGCGCCGAAAATGGACGGGGCTAAATCGGCCACCGATACACCAGAGCACCGTAAGGTGATTTGGTAGGGAGGCGTCGTGCGTGGGTCGAAGCTGGGGGGTGACCTCCAGTGGACCGCGTTCGAATGAGGATCCTGGTAGGAGTAGCAGCAAAGAACGGTGAGAATCCGTTCCGCCGCAGGGGCTAGGGTTCCTCGACAATGTTCGTCAGTCGAGGGTTAGTCGGTCCTAAGACTGTCCCTAACCGAGGCAGCCGAAAGGGAAGCAGGTTAATATTCCTGCACCATGTCGGTCCCTGTGCTAGCGTTGACGCATCCGGATAGGCCGTTCAGGGCCGTCGTTCTGTTCAAGCCTATAAGCCCCCTGAGAACCGTAATGGTGAGACGGGGACGAAATGGTGATGGGGCCCAGTAACTGGGCTTCGGTTTATTCCAGGTGCCCGTGAAAATTCGCTAGCAGTCAGCCGACGTGACCGTACCGAGAACTGACACAGGTGCCCCTAGGTGAGTAGCCTAAGGCGTGTTGGTGTATAATCCAGGCGAGGGAATTCGGCAAATTAGCCCTGTACCTTCGGTATAAGGGGTGCCAGCCATGAGAATGACTGGTCGCAGTGACAAGGGGGGCCCGACTGTTTAATAAAAACATATGTGGCAGCGAGTCCGGAAGGATGTGTATTGCCGCTGAAGCCTGCCCAGTGTCGGTATCTCAAACTCCGTTTCAACGGAGCGAAGGACCGATAAACGGCGGGGGTAACTATGACCCTCTTAAGGTAGCGTAATACCTTGCCGCTTAATTGGCGGCTTGCATGAAGGCCCAACGAGACCCCCACTGTCCCCGCCTGGAACCCAGTGAAACTGATAGTACTGGCGCACAATCCAGTTACCTCAATCTGAAAGCGAAGACCCCGTAGAGCTTTACTGCAGCCTGCGGTTGTTGTATGAGGTTGTATGTGTAGGGTAGACGGGAGGCGTCGATCCGTTGGACGCTAGTTCAACGGGGAGCCAACGATGGAACACCGTCCTTATGATTTCGTACATCTGACCGGTTCGCCGGGACATCTGTAGGTGGGCAGTTTGGGTGGGGCGCCACGCCCTCGAAAAAGAAACAAGGGCGCCCAAAGGTCAGCTCAGGTAGTTCAGAACCCTACCGTTGAATGTAAGGGTAAAAGCTGGCTTGACGCGGATCCGGACCACAAGGATCGGCGATAGGAAACTAGGGCCTAACGAACCACAATGGCTTATTGATGAGGCCTTGTGATAACAGAAAAGTTACCTCGGGGATAACTGAGTTGTCTCCAGTAAGAGCTCACATCGACCTGGAGGCTTGCTACTTCGATGTCGTCTCTTCCTATCCTGGTGGTGCAGCAGCTGCCAAGGGTGGGGTTGTTCGCCCATTAAAAGGGATCGTGAGATGGGTTTAGACCGTCGTGAGACAGGTTTGTTGCTTTTCGGTTGAGGTGCAGGGTGTCTGAGGGGAAAGAGCCTTTAGTACGAGAGGAACAGGGCTCTGGGGCCTCTAGTCGACCAGTTGTCCGACAGGGCATTGCTGGGCAGCCACGCCCTAAGGGATAAGAGCTGAAAGCATCTAAGCTCGAAGCCCGCCCTGAAAAGAGACACCCTAAGGCTCTCGTAGAAGACGAGATTGATAGGACGGGGGTGTACGCACCGAGGTTCGCCGAGGTGTTCAGCCCGCCGTTACTAACCGCCTAAGAATCGCGCTGCGGTGCTGGCTGCACAGTTTCATGGGGTGCGTATGATCACTTGCGACCTTCTCCAGAAGGTAGTGGGGCAGCGCGAGCGCTGTACCCGCTCCACACCTCGTGCCATAGACTACATAAGGGAGCCTGGTCCATCCCTCGACCGGTCCGCGCTAGCGCTCCGCCCCGCGCCCCCCCCATGGGACCGGGGAAATGGAGGTCCAGGCCCATGGAATCAGGCGAATGGATATCCGGTGTCCTATGGCTCGTCGTGGCGGTCATCTCCGTCATCCCCATCTACATCTTCGCCCGCGCGTACTCCAGGGTGCCGAGCCGCAAGCTGCTCTACACCACCGTCGCGTTCTGCCTGTTCCTGGTGATGGGCGTCACCCTGGCGTTCAAGGTCATCTTCCCGGGGTCGGATGACACGGTCTGGTACCTCAACGACGAGTTCTGGTGGAGCGTCGCTGCCATATTGTGCACAGCCATAATCGGCCTGTTCGTCGCCGCCCTGTCCTCCAAGGAGTAATGCCATGAACGGAGAGGACCTCTCCCTGGAGAACCAGAGGTCGATTTATCGCCACATATCGACCAACCCTGGAATCCACCTGAGGGGTCTTTCCGAGGGGACCTCCATCCCCCTGAGCACCGTCCGGTACCACATCGCCTTCCTCGAGAGGCAGGGCATCGTCATCTCGCGGACCGAGGGCAACCTCAAGCAGTACTTCATCAACGGCGAGATATCCGCGGGGGACAGGCGCATCGCGCCGCTGCTCCAGCAGAAGCGGTTCCGCGACATAATCATGCTCCTCCTGGTGGGACCAGGCACCCTTCAGGTCGACGTCGCCAGCAGGCTGGGCCTCAAGCCCTCGACGACGGCCAAGTACATGGGCATCCTCGAGGAGCGCGGCGTGGTCCGGTCGGAGAGGCAGGGCAGGGACAAGATGTGCTTCCTCGTCGACGAGCGCCGGGTGGTCGAGCTCCTGCTCACCTACAGGGAATCCTTCTGGGACCGCTTCGTGGACAACGCGCTGGAGATCTACCTCGAGAGGTGATGGCCCAATCTCCACGGTTCGTGTCAGAACCGATATATAAGCACGGGACCCTCCCTGCATCAAGGCGATCCCATGGAAAGGCAGAGGTTGATGGCCATAGGCCTGGCCGTGTCGATGTTCGTCGCGGGCCTCCTGGTGGGGACCCTCGGCGAGGAGCTGTTCGAGGACGACGAGGAGGAGGGCAACGGTCCCGGTGGCGTCGAGTTCAACGATCCCTACGAGCCCATCATCGACCCCGCGGACTTCGTGGAGGGGGTCAACAGCACCTACTACCCCCTGGTGCCGGGGACCAAGTGGGTGTACGAGGCCGAGACCGAGGACGGCAAGGAGCACATCGAGGTCGTGGTCCTCAACGAGACGCGCGTCGTCTTGGGCGTTACCTGCACCGTCGTGCGCGACACCGTCAAGGTGGGCGGCGAGCTCGTGGAGGACACGTACGACTGGTTCGCCCAGGACTCGAAGGGCAACGTCTGGTACTTCGGCGAGGACTCCACCGACTACGAGGACGGCAAGGCCGTCAGCACCAAGGGCTCGTGGGAGGCGGGCATGGACGGCGCAAAGCCCGGCTTCATCATGCTGGGGGACCCGTACGTCGGCCTCACCTACAGGCAGGAGTACCTGAAGGGGGAGGCCGAGGACATGGGTAGCATCGTATCCGTCGGGGAGACGGTCACCGTCAACGGGCACACCTACACCCATGTCATCAAGACCAAGGACTTCACCCCGCTCGAGCCGGACAACGTGGCGTACAAGTACTACGCCCCCGACGTCGGGGTCGTCATGGAGGAGGAGGACGAGGAGCAGGTGGAGCTCGTCGAGTTCACCCCGGCCTGACGGGACGACCGGTCCTGAGCACCGCATCCGTGCGGGACCGAAGGATTTTATAGGTCAGCGACCCGATAGTGTCAAGGTCGCTACGACCCGGGGTGATGAAGGATGTCCATCGGGAGCATGCTGTACGTCCGCAGGTCGATCGTCGCACTCCTGGCCCTGGCAGGCCTCCTGCTCGTCGCGTCCATAGCACTGGCCGACAACACTGGCCCTCCCGTGATCACCTTCCGGTCGGATGGGGGATACGTATCCGGGACCCAATCGCTCGAGGCCTACGTGGACGGGGACATGGCCTACGGCGTCGCCATGTGGAGCATGGACCATGACGATGACGGGTCGTACCAGGAGATGGACGACGCCGGCGCGTTCTGGGCCGTGGTCCTGGACATGAGGTCCTACGCTGACGGGCCCCACACCCTCTACGTCAAGGCGTGGAACACCACGGGTGTGACCGCCGTGGCCAGCCTGGACCTGGACGTGGACAACCACTCGCCCTCTGTGGCCATCCTCACCGGGCACGGGACCGCCTGGGGCGACCTGCTGTTCGAGGGCGAGGCGGAGGACGTCTACCTCAACGAGAGCGCCGTCTACTGCCTCGTCGACGACGACGAGGTCGCGTCCAAGGCCAACGCGATGACCCGCGCGGGGGACCGGTTCCAGGTGACCCTGGACACGACCCTGCTGGACGACGGGGACCACCTGCTCCGCGTGTGGGCCTTCGACCTTTGGGGGAACAGCAACAAGAGCCAGGCCGTCAACGTCTTCGTCTCCAACGCCGCGAACCTGGTCTTCGACACGGTCAACTGGCAGAGCACCTCGGTGGACGTGGGCGAAGAGGCCGTGGCTAAGGTGACGGTGAGGAACGACGGAGGCACGGCAGCCTCGGGCTTCGACGTGGCCCTCGTCGAGGGCGGCAAGGTCAGGGCGAAGAAGGTCGTCAACGACCCCCTCGGCCCCGGCGAGACCGTGAAGGTTCAGGTCCGATGGGGTCTCAGCAAGGAGGGCTCCAGGGAGATGACCCTTCGGCTGGACACAGAGAACGTGGTGGATGAGAGCAACGAAGCCGACAACACCTGGCCTGAGACCCAGACGCTGGACTTCAAGGGGGGAGTCCCGTCCCCGTGGGCGATGCTCGCGGTGGTGGCCGTGGTGTCGGTGGCGGCCCTGCTGGCCAGATCAAGGAGGCGATGAGGGGCCGGCCCCGAACGTCAAACCCGTTACAAAACTCTTTAAATACGGTCCTGAAAATGCATTGTCGCCTGGAAGCGGGACTGGCAGGGTTGGCCGAGTTCGAAAGGACCTCTATCCCCAAATCGGCCGACCCTGATTCCGGGCAACCATCTCCGCTCTCCAGCGCGTGGTATGGCGTGTGATTCTGGCGAAGCTTCATAACCGTGGAGCCCTCTGGTCCCCCAGGTCCCCGACATGAACAGGTTCCACGTCTACCTGGTGATGTTCCTCCTGCTCATGGTCGCCATCTCCGCATGGCTGGTCCACGACGTGGCCACCGAGGGAGAGATCACGCCCAACGACGAGTTCTTCGAGCTGTCCATCGGCGAGGCGCCGAGGATCGACGGGGACACCTGGACCCTGGAGGTCGTCGGCCTGGTGGACCAGAGCCTGGTCCTCAACCTGGAGGAGATAAGGGCCATGCCGTCGACGGAGGTGACCGCCACCCTCAAGTGCGTGGAGGGTCCGTCGGGGACCGCCGTCTGGAAGGGTGTCCGCCTCGGACACGTCCTGGACCTGGCCGGTGTCATGGATGGCGCGGAGGAGGTGGTCTCCTACGCCTCGGACGGGTACGATTCCAGCCTGACCCTCGAGGACGCCTACGAGGATGATGTGCTGCTCTGCTACGAGATGAACGGTGAGGACCTGCCGAGGGAGCAGGGCTACCCGCTCAAGCTGGTCGTTCCGGGAAAGGCGGGCTACAAGTGGGTCAAGTGGATATACCGCGTCGAGGTGGTCGACTACGACCACAAGGGCTACTGGGAGTCCCGCGGCTGGGATGACGAGGCGGACCTGACGCCCCTCTCACAGTGGGTGCCCCACGCCGCTCTCCTGACCTTGGCGGCGTTCCTGGGCGGCTTGGCTGCCATCGGTGGGCTGAGGTTCTCGAATGAGACGGGCTTCTGGAGGGACCTCCCCGCGTGGTTCAGCAGGTCCAACCACCAGCTGATCTCGTGGGCGTACCTCCTGGTGCTGTATCCGGCCTTCGGGTACTGGGTGGCGGCCACGCTCCTCCGGCGGGGCGACGTGTTCTACTCGAGCCACGGCATCCTTGGAATGGTCGCAGTGACCTGCGCCACGGTGGGACTGGTGACCGGGGTCGCCCTGGCGAGGGGCAGGGAGGGGGTCCGGTCGGCCCACCTCTCTTTCAACCTGCTGGGCTACCTGTTCCTCATCGCCACGATCGGCCTGGGGCTCGTTAGGATATAGGTAGAGGCCTCAGGCTGTGACACCTGTAAGTTGCCCGAGGTATGAACCTATCGATAGGCCCCAGGCTCACATGGTATGATGCCTTCACCGCACCCGTCAAGACCGTGCAGGCCTCGGACGCGGGTGGAACGGATGATCGTCGCTGATGTTACTGACTACCTCTCTAATACCGCCGCGGCGGCCTGTGCTTCTGGAAGCAATCTCTGCAGTACACGGGCCTCTTGCCGTCGGGCTTGAAGGGCACCTCGGCCTCCTTGCCGCACTCGGAACAGGTTATCGTGTGCATCTCGCGGGGAGGGCGATCGTATCCGCCACCGCCCCGCCTGTCGTTGTATCTTCGATCTCCGTTCATACTAGACTTCCTTGTTGTTCTCGGTCCCGCGGTTACCCGCCGGGCCACCAATGGCATGCGGGGAGATGTAATTAAAGCTATGCCAATACGGTGCAGGTTCGGGTTGGACCCTCCGGAGCCCTAACACGTCGGGAGGGGATCGGATCCCAAAGGTCGTGCGTAGACCCCCCGGGGACCACGGACCAGGACAGCGATTCCCTTATAGCTGGAAACCCTTCCCGTCGCCATGTCCGGCATCATCTTCCTTGGGACCGAGGACCGGGAGACGGTCGTGGACTTCTTCACGTCCCGGTTCGGTATGACGGTCTGGATTGAGCAGGGGGACTGCACCATCCTTCGCGGGGACAACCTCATCCTGGGCTTCTGCCAGCGTGACAAGGCGGACACCTGCGGCATCATCACCTTCTGGGTGGGCTCGAACGGAGAGGTTGACTCGCTGTACGCCAAGCACTCGGACATCGCCGAGGGACCGCCCCAGGTCAACGAGACCTACCGCATCTACCACTTCTTCCTGCGGGACCCGGAAGGGCGCAGGCTGGAGGTACAGCGGTTCCTCGACCTCTAGCCGGCCTAGTCGTCGTCCTCGTCGTCCTGGTTCTTCGCTATGACGGGGAGCAGGTTGTAGACCGGCCTGTGCCCGCGCTGGACCACGTCTATGTCGAAGGTCAGCTCCAGCGTCTCGTTGGCCTTCACCTCGAAGTCGCCGACGATCTTCAGCTTGCCGCTGGGCACGAAGACCTCGACCTGCTGTCCGTTCACGATCCCGACCACACTGGAGACGAAGAGCTCCACCTTGGTGTAGTTGCCCGCGTCCAGTGAGAGGTTCCCGACGATGGTCTCGTTGGTGGCGGTCAGGTTGGTCAGGTCGACGGTCACGTTGTCCAGCATGATCTCGGTCCACATGACCTCGGTCGAGTTGTCGTCCGTGGAGTTGTCGTCCGTGGAATTGTCGTCCGAGGAGTTGTCGTCCGTGGAGTTGTCGACCAGCTCGAAGATCCTTGCCTTGTAGAACGTGACGTTCAGGTGGTCGAAGTTGGATATGTCGTGCATCGACTTGCCGAGGGCCATCATCAGGTGGCCCTTCCCGGGGTTGTCACTCCCGCCGTGGCCATTGCCCCCGTCGTCGTCTCCGTCGTCACCCTCGCCCTTGTCCTTGTCGTTGTCGGGTCCGGTGCGCTTCCCGATGACCGGGAGCAGGTTGTAGGCGTCCTGGTTGCCCCGCTTGACGATGCGCAGGTCGAAGTCGTAGCCGGCGGTGCCGTCCTCGAAGACGCTGAACTTGCCGACGACCTTGAGCTTGCCGCTGGGGACGAAGACGTCCACGTCCTCGCCGTCCACCTGGGCGGCCACCGCGTCGACCACCAGCTCCACCTTGGTGTAGTCCCCCGCCTCGAGGGTGAGGTTCGCGATGGTGGCGGTCCCGCTACCCTCCAGGTCCGTGAGGTTCACGGGGGTGTCGTCCATGACCGTCTCGGTCCAGCCGCTGTCCGGGCTGTAGACGCGCGCCTGCGAGAAGGTCACGGTCAGGCTGTCGAAGACGGCGTCCTCGGACACGACCTCCCCGACGGCCATCTCCATGTTGCCGGTCTCCCCGCTGGCCGGGTAGAGGAATAACGACATTCCAATGCTGGTTCCTACAATGGTCATGAGCGCTACTAGCGCTACGGTGGCTCTCTTCATCCTCTCACCGTGGGCGCATTAATCCTGTATCTTGATAAACATTGCGCCTGCCATATGTGATTCTCATGGATTAAGAAAAATGGCGCGGGGTGGGGGATTTGAACCCCCGTGGTGAGAACACCACAGGATTAGCAATCCTGCGCCTTGCCAGGCTGGGCCAACCCCGCGCGGGGCTCGGGGTGATTTACCAGCATCGGATAAAAGGCTTTGCCCGGCCTCAAGCGCCGAGCCGCTCCAGGTCCAGCTCCAGCGCGATGGTGGGCTGGGCGATGCCGAACCTCTCCAGCACCTCGGGGTGGACCTCACCGAACAGGCCCACCTCCTCGTCCCCGACCATGACCCTGGCGCACCTGCCCTGGATGTACGAGGGCACCTCCGCCGCCTCCACCGAGATGGCGTCACCGGTCCATCCCAGGTCCCGAAGCACGCCCTCCACCAGGGACTTGGCGGCGGTGAAGCCCGCCTTGGCGTGGCAGGAGACCGCCGCCGCCCTCAACCTGTTGTGACCCCCGATAACGACGGGCCCGACCTCGTAGGCCATCTGGGGGTAGTCGTGGTGGGTGTTGCGGCCCAGGAAGGCCATCAGGTCGGGGACCAGGTGGGTCCGCAGGATGGTGTAGTGCTCGGTGATGGGATTGATGATGTGGGTGATGCCCTCGGGCTCGGGGAGGCCCATGCGGCCGTACTGCTCCTCCTCTGAGGAGAGCACGAAGTTCATCACCTCGGTGTACCCCCTGCCCAGGAAGGCGGTCCGGGTCCTGCGCCGGATGTCCTCGTCGGGCAGGTCGTGGCCGATGGTGTGCACCCTCGGGAGCACGCCATCCACCCGCTCGTAGCCGAAGCCAATGGACACGTCCTCGGCGATGTCCACGTCGTGGAGGATGTCCATGCGCCACGCGGGGACCAGGAGGTCCAGGTGCTCGCCGTCGTCGGTTACCTGCGCGTCGAACCCCATGGTCCTGAGGGCCCCCGCCGCCTCCTCCGGCGTGATGTCCAGGCCCGTCCACGGCAGGATGTCCGCCAGCCTGACCCGCCTCGGGGTCGGCGCCAGGTCGGGCATGAGGGCCTCCCGGTCCGGGAACACGACCCTGACGGCCTCGATGCGCCCGCCCCTCTCGGCGAGCATGGCGGCGAGGATGTGGAGGGAGTACCGGCACGCGGCCTCGTCCAGGCCGGTGACGTCCAGGAAGAGGTCCGAGGTGTCCTCGCGCACCTGGGTCACGGTGCCGTTGATGATGGGCGGGAACGAGAGGACCTGGTCCTCGGCGTCCACGATGAGGGGGTATCGGTCCATGCCCTCCAGTATCCAGGCGTAGTCCACGCCCTTCGGGTGCTCCGCCAGGATCTCGTCCATGTCCATCTCCCGGTCTCCCTGGAGGGGGACGAACCTGGTCGCCCTGGGGTCGGCGCCCTTGTACGTGTACGGGGAGACCAGGTACCTCATGTCGTGGACCCCGATGGAGACCTTCCTCCGCTTGCGGCCCACCGTGAGGTGGAGCTTCTCCTGGAAGTCCATGAGGGAGGCGATGCTGTCGTCGTCGAAGATGATGTTGCGCACCACGGCGCAGGCGATGACGGGACGCACGGGGAGCACGCTGGGATCCACCCGCAGCTCCACCTGGGGCGGGGCCACCTCGTAGCTGGCCAGCCCTGGCTCCAGTCCCATGAAGGCACGCATGGCCCGTGCGATGCCCTCCACCGAGAACAGGTCGGGCCGGTCGGGGAAGACCTCCAGGTCGAAGGAGTCCTCCTCCCTGCGCTCCACGACGGCGCCGATCTGCTCGATGCGGGCGAGGACGTCGTCGATGCTGACGTCGTGGCCGACCAGCTCCTCCAAGTCCCTGTAGCCCATGTTGATTACTGGCATGTCCCTCGGCCGGGAGAATGCCGGCGGGCCTATATGTCTTTTCCTGAGGTCAGGGAGCCAGCCGGACAACCTTAAAATACACCGTACCTGTTCAAGGGAACGCCCCAGTGGCGGTGACATCTTGGACTTCGCGCCGAGCAAGGAGCAGGAGATGATCCGGGCGGCCGTCCGCGCCTTCGCCGAGGACGTGCTGGGCCCCGGAGTCCAGGAGAGGGACGAGCTGGAGCAGTACCCATCGGACCAGGTGGAGCGGATGGCGGAGCTGAACCTCTTCGGGCTCACCTGCCCCGCCGAGTACGGGGGAGCAGGCTCCGACACCATCTCCTACGCCATCTCCATCGAGGAGCTGTCCAGGGTGGACCCCTCGGTCGGGGTGAGCCTGGCCGTGCACAACAGCGTGGCCACCTACCCCATCCTCTACCACGGCACCGAGGAGCAGAAGGCCCGCTGGCTCCCCGAGCTGGCGACGGGCAAGCGCATCGGCGCGTTCTGCCTATCCGAGGCCCAGGCGGGCTCGGACGCCGCCGGGGTGGAGACCACGGCGGTCAGGGACGGAGACGAGTGGGTCGTCAACGGCTCCAAGCTGTGGGCGACCAACGGCGGGGTCGCGGGACTGTACATAGTGATAGCCGTCACCGACAAGACGGTTAAGAAGGGCAAGGGCCTGTCCGCCTTCATCGTGGAGCGGGAGAGGGACGGTGTCTCCCTGGGCGTGAAGGAGCACAAGCTGGGCATCCGGAGCTCCGACACGTACGAGATCGTCTTCGACGAGGTCCGGGTCCCCGAGGACCACTTCCTGGGCGCCCCCGGCAAGGGACTGGCCATCTCGCTGGGCACGTTGGATGGCGGCCGCATCGGCATCGGCGCCCAGGCCGTGGGCATCGCCCAGGCCGCGCTGGAGGAGACCGTCGCCTACGCCAACGAGCGGGAGCAGTTCGGTGCCCCCATCGCCCGTCTCCAGCCCATCCAGTGGAAGATAGCCGACATGGCCACCGACGTGGCGGCCTCGCGGCTCCTGGTCTACCAGGCGGCGAACCTGAAGGACAAGGGGGTCGCCTTCACCAAGGAGGCGGCCATTGCGAAGCTCTTCGCCTCCGAGGCGGCCATCCGGGTGGTGCACCACGGCCTCCAGGTCCACGGTGGCTACGGCTACACCAAGGACTACCCCATCGAGAGGCTGTACAGGGACGCGCGCATCACCACGATATACGAGGGCACGTCGGAGGTCCAGCGTCTGGTCATCGCCCGCCAGCTCGGTCTCTGAGCCCCGGGCCCCATCCCCTGTCAGGTCAGGGGACCGTTCAAGAAGGGCTCTACCCAAGCGTTTTCGCTTCAAAATCTGCATCATCCAACGCCTCCTGGCTAGGGGGTGCGGGAAGGGGTATGGCCGAAGGTAGCAATCGACAAACGTTATATACAAGAAGTATCATGTAGCGCAATGGGATACCTATGATGGCTACCAGGAAGCTACTGAGTGTATTGACCGTCTTCTTGCTCATGACCTCCGGTCTGGCATTGACCTCCTTCGCCAGCGCACCGCTGCCGGAGGCGGACGTCGTCGACGACGACGTCTTCGTGATCCCCGAGCCCGCTGATCCTGAGGTCGGGGACGGGACCGAGAGCCCCTACTTGAACGAGATAACCAACCTGGTCAACACCGACGGCCAGGACCTGGTCGAGCTCCCACCGGACATCAGCACCGCCATCCTCAACCGGGGGAACCTGGGCCTCAGCATCGACGAGGCCGAGGGACTGCCCCTGGGCAGGGACGGCACCGGCCGGCTCATCAGGGGAGACTCCCCCCACAGGGCCCCCGGAGAGATCCTGCTCATCGACGACGATGACTCCACCGACGCGAACACCACCCAGGCGTTCAACAACAGCGGCGTGTACGACGTGGACACCGCCCAGTTCATGGCCAGTGCTCTGACCAACCTGGGCTACACCTTCGACACCTACCTGGTCCAGGCGGGCGACAACGGCCCCGACTACAAGACCATGTCCTCCTACTCCACCCTCATCTGGTGCTTCGGGTACGAGTGGGGCTACCTCCCCTCCCTGACCCAGTGGGACTTCTGGCGCGTCCAGAACTTCATGGAGGCGGGCGGCTCGGTCTGGTTCCAGGGACCCTTCTTCCTGGGCTCGATCTACGACTACGTGAACTACACCGTGGGCGGCCAGAACTCCTTCGATTCCGACGGCTTCGCCATCAAGTACCTGGGCATCGAGGAGTACATCCCATTCACCGGCCAGCCCAACCCCGTGAACGGCACCGCAGGTGCGGTCATGACCGGCTCCGAGCAGTATGCCACCCGGAACTGGTTCAACGACTTCGGCGACGAGCGACAGTTCCTCGGCGGCGTCATCCGGCCCACCTCCAGCGCCTTCACCATCCTGGAGGGCGACAGCTACAACTTCCGTGGTGACACCTACGACGACGAACCCGTCTGCGTAGGTTACAACAGCGGCACTTGGAGGGTGGTGACGTCCCACCTGGACGTCTCCGTCATCGCCTCCGCCACCGACAGGGAGGACTTCGTCGACAAGGTCCTTACCTGGCTGGGTACCCCGACTGTCAACACCAACCGCGTGAACATCATGAACATGAACGTCACCGTGGAGGAGCAGTCCATCGAGTGGACCATGGACTTCAACTACGTGTACTGGGGCGCGCTCCTGCGGGACCAGCAGACGGGGCAGATCTTCCGCATCTTCAACCCCATCGACGCCACGGTCCACACCCACGAGGACTTCACCTACACGTCCAACTTCGAGAACCAGGGCCCAGCGATGAACAACGTGGTGGTCCGGTTCCTGGTCTACGACGCCATGGGCAACCTGCTGCAGAACTTCACGAAGCAGGTGAACGTGGGCGCCCGGGCCCTCGGCACGGTCTCCGCCACCTTCAAGCCCACCCGCGCGGGCTTCTACATCATCAGGACCAACATCACCATGCCCACCGACCAGTACAGGTTCGACAACCTGCTGGACTCCCGGCAGATGGGACGCGCCAGGGCCGCCAAGTTCCTCGATGACCTGGAGAACGGCACCTCCGAGTGGTCCAAGGAGGGCTCCTGGCAGCTGTCCACCGACCCCGAGTACTACAACACGGCGAACCATGGCTGGTACTGGTCCAAGGCCGGAACCACCACCGTGAACGGCGAGAGCCTCTTCATGCCCACCGTGGACCTGAGGTTCTACAACACCACCTACGACCACCCGCTCTACAACCCCGACCCGAACTTCATCTTCTTCCACTTCCTGTTCAAGGGAAGGATGAGGGGCACGGGCCAGGACTACATCGACCTGCTGATGAAGGCCTCGAACATGTCCACCTGGTCGTCCCTCGTCAAGATCGACGGCAACACGCCCGGTGAGAACGACGTGCCCGGCAACTTCGAGAACGGCTGGTGGAGGTTCACCTACGGCATCTACCTGGGCAACTACGCCGGCCAGACCGTCGACCTCAAGTGGACGCTGGTGAAGCGCAACGCCGCCTCCGACTCCTGGTGGGCCATCGACGACTTCTGCGTCTGGATGGTCCACGAGCGGAACGTGGCGCCCTTCTTCCTGGAGCTGTACCCCAACACCGAGCACGTGGAGGTGGACGTGGGAACGAACTTCGACCTCCGGGTGTGGGCCGAGGACCCGACGGGTGACGAGCCCATCACCTACCAGTGGTTGGAGAACTTCGTCACCATCCCCGGCGCCGACACCAACCAGACCACCTTCACCATCCCCAGGACCGTGCCCGCGGGCGACAAGTACGAGCGCGGAAAGACCCTGGAGATCATCTGCAACGTGCGCGACGACCAGCTGGTGAACGGCACCCTGTGGAAGATCCACCTGCTGGACCCGAGGCCTGTCAAGGCCGCGGGCGCCCCCGACCCGTTCATGATCGAGATCAACGAGGACGAGCCGATGGACGTGGACATGGGAACCGCCAGCAACGTGAAGTGGTTCGAGGACGTGGAGGGCCAGACCTTCACGGTCACGTCGGCCGGCTCCCAGTTCATCGACGTCACCAACGGGGCCAACAACGTTCTGACCTTCACCAACAAGCTGCCCAACTGGAACGGCTGGGACAACGTGACGCTGAAGGTCCAGGACTCCGCTGGCTCCATGAGGAACTTCACCCTACCGGTCCACGTGCTGCCCGTCAACGACGCGCCCAAGTGGATCGCGAAGAACCTCCCCGACGGCGAGCAGGACTCCTTCTACTCCTTCAACCTGTCGGCCACCGACGCGGACAACGACATCACCGAGCTGACGTACTCCACCGACGCCACCTTCTTCACCATGTCGACGTCGTCCCCGGAGATCGCCTTCAAGCCCACCAACGACCACGTGGGGTACAACTACTTCAACGTGACCGTGGAGGACCCCGACGGCCTCTCCGACACGATGGAGCTGGTGCTGTTCGTCCAGAACGTGAACGACCCGCCGGTGCTGCAGTACATCCCGCCGCAGACCGCGAAGGAGGGCTTCAAGTTCTCCCTGAACGTCTCGGAGTACGTGGAGGACCCCGACCTGGACCTCCCGGCCGAGTTCAGGGACCGCATCACCTACCGGGACGACACGACCAAGCTGGACACGAACGTCGAGACGGGCGAGGTCACCTGGACCCCGACCAACGACGACGTGGGTGACCACTTCTTCACGATAACGGTCACCGACACCAAGGGCCGGTCGGACCAGCAGGAGATCAAGGTGACGGTGGAGAACACCCCCAACGCTCCCGAGTTCGGCATCGTGGGCAAGCAGAACCTGGTACAGGGACGCGACTACGAGTACACCATGCCCGTCAACGACCTGGACATGGACGCCAAGGGCGTCATCGAGACGCTGACCTTCACCAGCAACAAGCCCGACCTGTTCACCATCGACGCCGCCACCGGCAGGATCGACTTCACCCCGGACAACGACCAGGTGGGCGTGTGGACGGTCACCATCGTGGTGACCGACTCCTTCGGCCTGTCGGACTCCATCGACGTCATCTTCGACGTGGAGAACGAGAACGACAAGCCGATCATCGAGTACATCCCCGCCCAGCAGCTCACCGAGGACCAGCTGTTCACCCTGCAGATCGAGGCCGCCGACCCCGACCTGGAGCCCCGTCTCCTGGACGACGAGCCGGTGGACCCCGACGAGCAGCTGACCTACAGGACCAACAACTCCCGGGTCCTCATCGACGGCGACGGTGTGCTGACCTTCACCCCGACGAACGACGACGCCAAGCACAAGACGATGGTGGTCCGCATCACCGTGGTGGACGCCTCCTCCGAGACGGCCACCGTGGACGTGACCTTCGCCATCACCGGGGTCAACGACGCGCCGGAGAAGCTGCAGATCATCGGCATCGTCGAGGGGCAGAAGATCGACGCCGGCAAGAAGATCCAGCTGCGCGGCACCGCCCTGGACATCGATGACGACGCGGACAAGCTGGTGTACCGGTGGTACGCTGGCACCACCCTCATCGGCCAGACCCAGGACATCACCTGGAAGGTCAAGGGCAAGGGCGTGACGCCCATCAAGCTGGTCGTCTCCGACGCCGAGCAGGCCGAGACCGAGATGTCGGTGAACGTCACCGTCAAGGAGGTCACCGACTCGCCCGGCTTCGGCACCGTCCTGACCGTCATGGCCGTGGGCGTCATCGCCTTGATGGTGGTGGCCGTCCGCAGGCGTCACTAGGTCCGGACCGTCGAACATGGTGGGGCGCGGCTCCGGCCGCGCCCACCACCTTTATTTTTCTTCCCGTCCCTTCAGCCCAGCGTGCGCGCCGAAGTGATCCTCGTCGGGGACGAGCTGCTGGAGGACGCCCACGGCGTCCAGCCGGACTACATGCGTGAGCTCCTCCAGGAGATGGGCGCCGACCTGTCGGATAGGGGGTACGCCCTGGGCCGGGTGACCTCGGTGGGCGACATGCCCGGCGAGCTGTCACCGCTGCTCTTCGACGCCGCCGCACGGAACGTGGACCTGGTGGTGGTCGTCGGCGGGCTGGGACCCACCCACGACGACCGGGTGCGCGACGAGGTCGCCATGGTGGTGGGCATGGGCCCGCCACGGCCCCACCCCGACGCCATGAGGTGGCTCGTCGCCTCGTACCAGGAGAGGGACATCCCCGTGCCGGAGGAGGGGGGGCCCTGGGAGCGGATGGGCCACGTGCCCCAGGGCGTGGAGCCCGTCCACAACCCCGCGGGCATGGCCGCCGGGATGGCATTCCGGCTGGGGCCAAACACGCGGGTCAGGTGCCTGCCCGGCGTGACCTTCGAGGCCCTTCCCATGTGGCGGGAGGAGGTCCTGCCGGACCTGGACCGCGATTGGGCCCCCGCCCCGGGGAGCAGGAAGGCCGTGCTCGTCGTGAGAGGGGTCAGCGAGGGGGTCCTGGGGCCCGTGGTCGAGGAGTTCGCCGCGACCCGCCCCGGCATCCGGGCCCGCATCAACCTGGCGGACGCCCAGGGGGGCCGCTTCGGCTCGATCCGAGTCACGCTGACCGGGGAGCCCGACGGGGTCGAGATGGCAGTGCCCGAACTGGTGACCATGCTCTCCCACGTCCAGGGCATCGCCGTCGAGGTACAGGAGGTCACGTCACCGTGACGTCGACCAGCCCCCAGGGCGTGGACCTGGAGTGCGAGAGGTGCCCCCTGGCGAGGGAACGGACCCAGGTTGTGCCCGGTTCGGGCGATCCCGGGGCACGGCTCATGCTGGTGGGCGAGGCGCCGGGGGCCAGCGAGGACGAGGGGGGAGCGCCGTTCATCGGCAGGGCGGGGGGCATCCTGGACCGGGCCCTGGGGGAGGCGAACATGTCCAGGGACCGGGTGTGGATCGCGAACACCGTCCGCTGCAGGCCCCCCGGGAACCGGGCCCCCAGGGATGCTGAGATCGCCACCTGCTCGTTCCAGCTGGATGCCGAGCTGGCCTCGGTGAGGCCCAGGGTGCTGGTGGCCCTGGGGGCCACGGCGGCGGGCGCCCTGGTGGGGAGGCCCGTGGCCCTCAAGGAGGAGGCGGGCTCCGTCCATCGCCTCCGGCGGGCGGGCCTGGACCTGCGCTGCGTCGTCACCTACCACCCAGCCGGGCTGGTGTACCGGCCCCAGGCCTTCCCCAGGCTGGTGGAGGACCTGACCCTGGCCTGGGAGCTGGCCCAGGGTTGAGACTGTTACGGGACCTTCGCCCTACCCCCCGCAACGTATATGAGGGGCCGGCCCCTGGAGGTGCCGTGGCCCAGCGGGTGCCCTTCTACCACGCCTCCGAGACGGTCAACGTCGACCTGATAGTCCGGAGGCTGGACAGGCACGGTCGCCTGGTGTGCTGGGCGACGGAGGTCCCCCTGGAGCCCGTGTACCTGACCACCGACCGCCCCCCGTGCTACCGGGGCGACCTGCTCGCCCTCTTCGAGGGCCCCTCGGGGCCGTCGCTGGTGGGCGTGGAGGTCAAGGACTGGGACGCCCGGGTCAGCATCCCCATGGCCAGGGACTACCTGCGGGCGTACGGGAGGGCATGCCAGCACTTCTACCTGGCCGCCAACGGGTTCGCCGAGGGGCTGTTCTCCGTCCGGGACCTGGGCCTGTTCCACCTGGACCGCCGCGAGGTGGTGAAGGCCCCCGGGACGCTTCGACCAGAGCCCTCCCTCTGGAGGTCCGCGGTGGAGCGGCTCCTCGAGATCTGCGACGTGGCGTTCGACCTCCCCGGGGACCCCCACCAGACCACCCTCCCAAGGGGGGCGTGATTCTCACAACCCACAACGGGGACCGAACCTTTATCTCCCCACCGTCCGCTAGGAACCTGGGGAGGTGAACATGTCCCCGGATGACAGGAATATCAGGATAACCCAGCACGAGCTCCGGGAGATCAAGGAGATCTACCAATCGGTCATGAACCTGGCGGCGAACGGCCTGTTCTTCAGGGCAGGCCAGGTCATCGGGCGTGACCTGGCCAAGCGCGCGGAGGACCAGGGGGGCAACTACCTGGCCGTCGCGGCCGACATACTCGTAGAGGAGGGTTGGGTCTCCTCAGCGGAGCTGGACAGGGAACAGGTGAAGGTGGAGGGCTGCATCGAGGTGGTCAGGGGCTCCGACCGCAGCTGCAACATGCTGCGCGGGATCCTCGCCGAGATCTACGCCCGGCACTACGAGACGAAGCTGTTCTGCCACGAGGTGGAGTGCGCCGGTTCGGGCTCCCCCAAGTGCACCTTCCAGATCCGCAAGGGGGTCCTGTAGATGGCCCTCCAGAGAGCCTCCACCGGGATACCCGGGCTCGATGATCTGATCCAGGGCGGGTTCCCCGTGCCATCGACCGTGCTGGTGGCCGGCGAGCCCGGGACAGGCAAGACCACCCTGGCCGTCCAGAGCCTGTTCCACACCGCGCGGGAGGGCGGTACGGGCATCTACCTGGCCGCAATCTCGGAACCCCCGTGGGTGGTCCAGTCCTTCCTTTCCAACTTCGAGTTCTACGACCAGCAGATGGTGGACAACCACCAGGTGGTCTTCGCCGACGTGGGAGCCTCGCTGGTCTACGAGCCCGAGAACCTGATGGAGCGGCTCCAGCACACGGTGGAGACCTACGGTCCCACCCGGCTGGTGATCGACCCCATCACCCCCATCCGGGAGATCCTGGAGCGGAAGGGCATCAACGACAGGGAGTTCATGCACAACCTGTTCGCCTACCTCAAGACGCTGAGCTGCACCACCATCATCACGGCGGAGCAGAACTACTCCACCATCCCCTCGTCCCTCGAGGGCTACATGGTGGACGGCGTCATCGTGATGTCCTACCCCGAGGAGGAGGGCATCCGCCGCAAGTACATCGAGGTGCTCAAGTTCAGGGGCACCGACCACGTGACCGGTCGGCAACTGCTCGACATCACCAGCCAGGGACTCTCCGTCCAGGCTGGCCTGCGCTGAGACGTCGTGTCGTTGGGAAGGGTGGGCATGAACGGGGCGGAGTCCGCCCCGCCGTGCACCCCATCCCCATCTGTACAAGCCAGCTACTCACGCCTCACGGCTTCAGGTACTTTCTCTCCACCTCCTCGAGCTCGGCCTCTTGGAGGTCGACCTCGAGCAGGCGCTTCTGCTTCTCGAGGACCAGGTCGACGCGCGCGTAAAGCAGGTCCCGCACGGCTGTGCGGATGGCCTCTGACCTAGATGGGAAGTCGTCCACCCTGACGAGGAAGTCCAGCCTCCGGAGGTACTGCTTGGGAAGACGTATGGTCACCTTGTCCATGTCATCCTTCACCAGCTCCCCTCCGATGTCGGTACGCCATCCTTTGTCAGACGGACGTCGGACGTATTGCAGGCGTCCATATAATAAGCTTTCCGTCCGTTTCGAGGGGAATGCGAAGAACGTGTCCGACGCCCGTCCGACGACGAAAGCCTAAAGAGGGGTCCGCGCCATCAGAGGGGGTGAGGTCGACCAGTGCCCATCTGGAGGAAGCACCCGAAGGCCCCGTTGAAGACCGAGGTGGAGTACCAGCCCCGGTCCGTGAAGGAGCTCCTGGTGGAGATGAAGGACAGCTCCGAGCTCATCGTGGACCTGGCCTACTCCGCCGTCATCTTCGACAGCGACGACTTCCTCGAGCAGGTGCTGGAGCTGGAGGAACGTCTGGACCAGCTCCTGTACCAGACCCGCATCCAGATCATGATGGCCACCAGGACCCGCGAGGATTCCGAGGAGCTCATAGGCATCCTCCAGGTGGCCTCCGCCGCCGAGCAGATCGGCAACGCCGCCGAGGAGATCGCCCGCCTGGTGGAGGAGGAGGTGGAGTACCGGCCCTTCCTCCCCTTCGTGATGAGGGAGGCCGACGAGACCATCGGCAGCTCCCGCATAGCCGAGGGCTCCGAGTTCGTGGACATGACGCTGCGTGCCATCGGGCTGGAGTCGGCATGGGGGGTCCGGATCATAGCCTTCAAGCGCAACCGCAGGTGGCGCTACGAGGTCAGGGAGGAACAGACCTTCAAGCCGGGCGACCTGCTGGTCTTCCGTGGCACGGGGGAGGGCGTCGACTTCTTCCGCAGGGTGGCCGAGGGGAAGGCCACCATCAGGGAGGTGATGGAGGATGGATGAGACCGAGAAGCTCCTCCTGCAGGTCAAGGACACCTCCGAGATCATGCTGGACCTGGCCTACTCCTCCCTCATCTTCTCCGACCGGGAGATCGCCGACGAGGTCCTGCTGCTGGCGGACTACGTGAAGGAGCTGAACAGCCAGCTGGAGGAGATCGTCATCGAGCGGGTCTCGCGGGACAAGGACCTGAACAGGGCCATCACGTACATCCGGCTCTCCCGCGCCATGGAGGACATCGCGGACTCGGCGGAGAAGATAGCCGACGTAGTCCTCCGGGACATCAAGGTCCATCCCGTCCTGGCCGAGTCCATCCTCGAGTCGGGGACCTCGATCGCCCGGGAGGTCATCGCGCCCGGGTCCGTGCTGGCGGGGACCCGCCTGCGCGAGACGTCCCTGGCCACCGACACGGGCTGGTTCGTCATCGTCGTAAAGAGGGGCCAGAAGTGGATCATCGGGCCCGACGGCGAGGCGGTGCTCGAGCCCGGGGACACCATCTTCGCCAGGGGTCCCCTGGAGTCCCGGGGCCACCTCTGCAGGCTCTGCCGCGGGAGGACGCAGCAGGTCCAGTTCGTGCCCGACCCCAGCGGCGAGCCAGACCTGCGGTGCTAGAGGGCGGGGACCGTCTCCAGCACGAACGCCATGAACAGGACTATGAGCAGGGCCGTTCCCAGGGCGTCCATGGTGGAGGTGATGATGGGGATGACCACGTTGTCGGGGTCGTCGCCCCTCCTGAAGGTGTACGCGGTGACCTGGTAGGCGGCCAGGCTGGTGGCCGCCGTGATGGCCAATCCACCTGCCAGGGATATGACCATCAAGGTCCACAACCCCGGCGAGCCCACTTCGATGGCTACGGCGGTGCCATGCACCAGGAGTCCCAGGGCCCCGAAGGTCAGCACGGAGAGTAGCAGGATTACCCCCAGGTTCTGGTAGACGAGCCGGTCGGGCCTGCCCCTCATGGTGATGAGGCCCAGGTGGGCCGCCGAGCTGAGCCGGGAGGCCAGGATGGCGCCCAGGTTGCCCGCCACGGCGACGAATGGCGGGATCAGGATAAGGATGGTGGGATTCTCCACCAGCTCCTCCACCCTGGTCTCCAGCATGATGGCGGGAACGAGCACGATGAACAGCACGACGATGAGCACGGGTATGCTGGCCGCCAGCACGGTGTTGGCTCGGGCGTGCTCACCCCTCACCACGTGGGCCACGAGAGAGAACAGCGAGAACAACAGGACCATGAACAGGAGGTGGACCGTCCAGTTCGGCATCCAAACGATGAGGAGGGCCGAGCCCAGCAGCAGAGGGATGGAGACCAGGTCGGCCACCGCCGAGATGACGGGGGCGGTCACGTTGTCCGGGTCCCAACCTCGCTTGTGGGCGGAGATGGCCACCTGGACCGTCACCACCAGCTCGATGGCCCCTGCCATGAGCGCCCCCAGCATCGCTGTCACCGTCAGGTCCACCAGGCCCACGGTGGGGATGCCCAACACGATGGCGGTCACCCTTCCAGCCATCGCCAGGAACAGGCTCCCCAGCAGGGTCTGGATCAGGACCACCAGCATCTCCTCGTGGAGGAGGTCGGAGCCGCGGGTGTTGACGGAGAGCTGGCCAGTGTGCAGGGCGGATCCCAGCCTCGCCCCCAGGGAGGCGAAGATGTTGCCACGCATGGCCAGGGCCCCGGGCACCAGAAGGGTGAGGCCGGGGAGGGCCAGGAGGGCCTCGCGCATCGAGCTGAACAGCACTCCGGCGGCCACCACGATGACGAGGCTCAGAAGGACGGCGACGAGGCTCTCGCGGATGAAGGACCTCAGTTCGAAGATGAAACCTGCACGCCTGCGGAACTCCGCTATCTGACGGCCCGCCCTAGCCCGGGCTCGGCGGGCGCGCTGGACCGCCCGCGACCTCGACTCGGCCACGCTCACGGCCAATGCTGCCGGGAGGTGCATGGGGAACACCTCTCACCTCGGCGCCGGATCGGCGCCAGCCCCCCGGTGTGGGGGGCTCCCTTTCGCAAGGGTCCAAGTCACTGGATTGCTCCATTTGACCTCGTGACCGGGTACGTCCTTCCCTCTTTTATGCATTGTGGGGTGGTTTCGCGCGCGGAGAAATGGGGACGCGACAACCCTTATCACCCCGGTGGACCATTCCAGGCCGATGCGCATCCACAACCGAGTGGTGCTGGCCCTGGACGACCTGACTGGGGACCGGGCCGTGGAGGTGGCCAGTGACCTGGCCCATGGCCTGGACGCCGTCAAGGTGGGCTACCCCCTGGTGCTGACCGAGGGGCTGGACGTGGTCTCCCGCCTGTCCCGGGTCGCCCCGGTGATCTGCGACTTCAAGGTGGCCGACATCCCCGCCGTGTCCGCGATGATCGTGCAGAGGGCCGTCGGGGCCGGTGCCGTGGGTGTCATCGTCCACGGGTTCGTGGGGCACGATTCCGTGAGACAGGCGGCCGACGCCGCAGGCGAGGCGGACGTCTTCGTGGTCACGGAGATGAGCCACCCCGGCGCCCTGGACTACCTCCAGGACCGGGCCGAGGACATGGCCGCCATGGCCAGGAGGGAGGGCGCCACTGGCATCATCGCCCCGGCCACACGCCCCGAGAGGGTGACCGCCCTCCGGGGCATCGTGGGGCCCGACATGCTCATCCTCTCGCCGGGGGTGGGGACCCAGGGCGGCTCGGCGGGCGCCACCGTCCGGGCGGGCGCTGACGCTGTCATCGTCGGTCGCTCCCTCTACAGGGCCGAGGACCCCCAGTCCGCGCTGGGCGCGCTGCTGGAGGACCTTTCCGGGGGTTGAGGCCCGACCGGCCGTGGGCTCACTCGCGCCGACCCGACCGGCGGGTGGACATGAGGGCGCCCACCGCGACCAGGGTCGCCAGGGCCACGAGGGCACCTGGACCGGGCATGTTGAGGAAGCCGTCGTCCTCGTCGTTCCCTCCGGGCTTGCCGGGATTCACGGGCTCGTCAGGGCGCTCGGTCACGATGATCGAGCCGTTGACCTCGGTGGATGCCCCGGTGTCGTCGGTGACCGTGAGGGTCCAGGTGAAGGTGCCCGAGTCGGAGTACCTGTGGTAGGCCTCGCGGCCCTCGCCCTTCTTGCCGTCGCCGAAGTCCCACTCCCAGGTGGACAGGATGCCGTCGGCGTCGTAGGAACCGGTGGCGTCGTACCGCACGGTGGAGTTCTCCACCGCCGTGGCAGCCACATCGGCCTCCGCTACGGGAGGGCGGTTGATGACCAGCACGGTGACGTTGGTGGATGCGCTCCTCCCGTCGTCGTCCATCGCCGTCAGGCGGACGGTGAACACGCCGCTGGTGGTGTAGATGTGGGTCACGTTCCACCCGTTGGAACCGGCGCCGTCGCCGAAGTCCCAGAAGTAGCCCACCACCTTCCCGTCAGGGTCCAAGGTGCCCTCGGCGGTGAACTCCGCCGGGACGAGGGTGTCCACCTCCTCGGCCCCGAATATGGCGGGCATGGGAGGACGGTTGTCGACCTGGATGAACAGGGACCGGCTGTCGGTCCCGCCCATGTCGTCTGTGACGGTCAGCACGACCATGTAGATGCCGTTGTCGGTGTAGACGTGACTGAGGCGCGAGCCGTAGGCCACGGCACCGTCGCCCAGGATCCAGGTGTAGGTCTCCACCCTGCCGTCGGGGTCCGATGAACCGGTCCCGTCCAGCTGGACGGTCTCGCCGGAAATGAGATGGGTCTTGGACGCGGAGAGCACCGCGGTGGGCCTGCGGTTCAGGACCTCCACCTTGACGGAGACGCTGGAGGTCAGGCCGCCGTCGTCCTCCACGGTGAGGGTAACGGTGTAGGTCCCCACCTTGCCGTAGGCGTACTCGACGATGGGGCCCACCTTCTCGACGGACCCGTCGCCCATGTCCCACCGCCTGTCGACGATGTCGCCGTCCAGGTCGTAGGAGGTGGTGCTGTCGAGCTCCAGCTCCTCCCCGGACAGGACCCGGGTATTGCCCTGGATGCGTGCGACGGGTTGAACGTTGGAAACGGTCACCGTCATGTTGGAGGTGGTGCTGGCGCCGTCGTCGTCGGTCACCGTGAGCTCCACCAGGAAGTCGCCGTACGTGGGGAACGCGTGGGTGACCACGGGCCCGTTGGCGGTGCTACCGTCCCCGAAGTCCCAGTGGTAGAGCGAGATGGTCCCGTCGGTGTCGTACGATCCCCGGCCGTCGAGACGCAGGGGGACGCCGGTCTGGGTGGCCATGTCCTCGCCGGCCACTGACACGGGGGCGCGGTTCGCCACCGTGACCTCGACGGTGCCGATGCCCTCGTCCCCGTCGTCGTCGGTGGCGATGAGGGTCACGGTGTACGTGCCGTCGTCGGCGAAGGAATGGGTGACGGTGGCGCCGAAGGCTGACGAGCCGTCGCCGAACCTCCACTGGTACCAGAGCACCTTCCCATCGGGGTCGGACGAGCCGGTGCCCACGAAGCTCACGGCCTCGTGGGTCTTCACGGAGGTCGGGTTGGCCTCCGCCTTCGCCAGCGGGGCGCGGTTCAGGACCTTTACCACCAGCTCCACGAAGGAGGAGGTGGAGTCCTGGTCGACCACGGTGAGCTTCACGGTGAACCGGCCGTCATCGGTGTACGCGTGGGTCACCACGGCGCCGGTGGCGGAGCCGCCGTCGCCGAAGGACCAGTAGTAGTTCGCGATCTGGTTCTCGGGGTCCGAGCTCTCCCTGCCGTCGAAGGTGACCGTGTCGCCGGTGTATATCGAGGTCGCGGTCACGTTGATGACGGCCAGGGGAGGCTGGTTCCGGACGGTTATCAGCACGCTGGTGGAGTTGATGCCACCGGTATCGTCCCGCACCGACAGGGTCGCGAGGTAGGTGCCGTACACAGCGTAGGTGTGGGACACCTGGGGACCGTACGCCCGCTGACCGTCGCCGAAGTTCCAGGTCCAGTTGACGATCTCGCCGTCAGGGTCGTAGGAACCGGTCCCGTTGAAGCGCACGGGCTTGGCCAGTGTGGTCTGCATGGGCGAGGCCACCATGTGGGCCACCGGGGACCGGTTGAGCACGGTCACGTTGAAGGTGGTCTCGTTGGTGGCGCCGTCGTCGTCCCAGATCTTCAGGGTCGCCAGGTGGGCACCGGGGTTCTCCCAGACGTGGGTGGCGTTGGCGGTGCTGTAGACCAGCCCGTCACCCAGGTCCCAGAGGTACGACGCGATGTACCCGTCCAGGTCGTAGCAGTAGCTGCCGTCCAACAGCACGGCCTCTCCCGTCACGACCGTCAGGTCCGTGAACTCCACGTGGGGTGCGCGGTTGCCGACGACCACGGTTATGGAAGTGATGCCGTAGGCACCACCGGTGTCGGTCACCGTGAGGGTGACGGTGTACGTCCCGTCGTCCTCGTAGCTGTGGCTGGTGGCCACCCCGGTGGAGCTATCGCCGTCCCCGAAGTCCCATGCGTAGGAGGCCAGGTTGCCGTCGGGGTCCGAGGAGGAGCTGGCGTTGAAGTTGACCGTCTCGAGGGTCAGCACGTATCCGCTGCTGGCCCGGGCGACGGCCACGGGAGCGGAGTTGCCCACGATGACCCTCGCCGTCTTGTAGGCGAGGGCACCGTCGTCGTCGACGACCACCAGGGTGATGTTGTAGGAACCGTTGGAGCTGTACGCATGGGAGACCACCTTCCCGGAACCCGTGGTGGTGTCCCCGAATATCCAGGTGTAGCTGGCGATGGAACCGTCCACGTCGTAGGAGCCGCTGGCATCGAGCCCGATGCTCTCGCCGGCCACCACCATGGACCTGTTGACCACCATGTTGACCTTGGGGGCCTGGTTGAGCACCGTCACGTATATGGCGGTGGTGTCCGGCTCCCCGTCGTCGTCCCAGACGGTGAGGGAGACGCGGTACCTGCCGTCGTCGGGGTAGGTGACGACCAGGGGCGAACCCCACATGACGGTGTCGTTGTGCAACGTCCAGCGGAACCTCACCACCTTGCCGTCGGTGTCGTAGGAGGAGTCCCCAGATATGGACACGGGGGTCATGGTGTTGACGATGGCATCCTTGGCCACCGCGTACGGCAGCCGGTTGTAGATCCTGACGGTGATGGTGGCGCTCCCCACTCCGCCGTCGTTGTCGGTCACCACCAGGGTGATGTTGTAGTACTTTCCAGGCGACGGGGAGCCGTCGGTGTAGGTGTGGGAGACGTTCATGCCCTGGCCCACCTTGCCGTCACCGAAGTACCACAGGTACTTCTGCAGGGTCCCGTCCGAATCAGAGGACCCGGAGGCGGTGAAGGTGATGGCGGTGTTGGAGTAGGCGAACTCCTGGGAGGGGGTCGCCTTCGCCGTCGGGGGCAGGTTGACCGTCACGTCCTTGTCCGCGCTGTTGTCCGTCTCGTCGTCCTCGCTGACGACCCCGGTGGGATCGAGGACGGCCCGCAGGGTGTGCTTGCCGCCAGAGGCTCCCGTCAGGTCCCAGGTGAAGGTCACCTTGCCACTCGCGGACGGGACGAGGCTGAAGGGGCCCTTGTTGCCTATGTCCACGGCTGCGGTCACGTCCTTGAGCTTGACGTAGAAGCCGGTGGCGTTGGCGTCGCCCTCGTTCGTGAAGGAGACGTCCACGTCGACCGTCGTGCCCTTCGTCGGCACTGTCACCTCGGGCACGATGTCCGAGGAGGCCACCGTGAGGTCGGGGGAGGCCCCGGCCGTCCCGGCGATGATGGCCACCGCCACCAGGAACAGGGCCAGGCCAACGATGGCCAGGACCGGTGCCGGCAGCCTCCGCTTTCGGCTTTCCGGGCTTGCTGGCATCTAAGGTTCCTCCTTGTCCTCCTCTAGGCTGAACTGCTCGTCGAGGCCGTCGCCTTCCGATTCGGCGTCGAGGTCCAGGGCGGGGGCGGCCACCTTGCGGACCACTCGGGGCCGCACGATGTTGCCGTTCGGCTCGGGCTCCGAGATGGCGCCGCTGGCCAGGTCCTCGTCCTTGGGCATCACCGCCTTGCGCTGGACGACGGGGCGGGGTCGGATCTCCTTCTTCATGCCCTCGGGGACCGTCTTGGCGGCCTCGGGGGCGGGCTTCAGGTCGACCTCGTCCACCACCAGCTCCTCAGAGGTCTGGCCGCCCTCCGGGACCTCCACGGTCTCGGGGGCCTCAGCGTCCTCCTCGGGGGTCGCGACGGCCTGTTCCTGCTCGATGCTCTCCAGGTCTCGGAAGGGCGTTCCACAGTACGGACACTTCTCCGCGTCGGAGCGTATCCACGACTCGCACTCGGAGCACTTGGCCACCTCCACCTCGAACTCGATGCCGCACTTGGGGCACTGGGTGGCGGTGTCGCGCACCAGCGTGCCGCACTCGCCGCACTCCACCATGCGACCCTTGGATGAGAAGGCCCAGTAGCCCAGGGTGCCTCCGATGGCCGCCACGGCTATGATGACGATGATGACGGTCCACAGGAGCCAGTTGGGGCCGGACTCATCCTGCTCCTCGACCTCCACCGCGATGATGGTCAGCTTGGCGGGATCGGAGGTCTCCATGTCCAGGTCGTCGTCCCGGGCGGTCACGAAGTAGTCGTACTGCCCGAAGAACCTGGGACCCACGCGGGGCGTGAACTCGAACACGCCCAGCCCGTCGGCCTGGGTCTGGTACTTCTGCATGGATATCGGGTCGTCCAGGAACACCCTCGCGTTGGGTGCGGGCGCGCCCTGGGCGGTGTTGTACTTGACAGTTCCCCGGACCACCAGCATGCCGCCGGCGGGGAACTCGGAGATCTTGGTGGTCTCCAGGACGACCACCAGAGTGGTCGGGCCCGGTGGGATCACGTCGATGGACACCGTCCTGCTGATGCCGTTCGCCACGCCAGCGTACTCGCCGGTGGGGGTCACGACCACCTTCAGATGGTACACGCCATCCGTGAAGGGCGCGGGGACGGTGAACTCGAAGGCGCCGTCCTGGTCAAGGACGGTGGTGTTGCTCCAGGTCGAGACGTTGTCCCAAAGCTGGACCTCCACCTCACCGAAGAAGAGGGGGCTGCGCACCGTGGGGAAGACGGCGGTCGCCACGCCGTTGACCACGAACTCGGTGCCCGCCACTACCGTGGTGTTGGCGATGAAAATCTCCACCGCTATCTGGGTGGGGGGCACGATGGGCTTGCTGAAGGAGCCGGTCATCGTCTTGGCGCGGTCCAGGTTCACGAACCGGACCACCTCCTCGTCGCCGGCCTTCTCGCTCTTGGCCACGATCTTGTAGTTCCCGACGAAGTACTCGCCCTCCGGGGTCACGATGGACCCGAGGAGCGGGAGCCGGACCTTGCCGTCGTCGTTGGTCACGCCGGTGGCCTCGGACGTCCCGTTGCTGGTGTAGAATATCTCCACGTCCACGTCGGAGACGGGATTGGCCAGCACGTCCTGGATCACCACGGTGAGGTACCAGTAGACCAGCACGGTGGCGTTGCCCAGGGAGAACGGGTAGGGGACCTCGGCATCCGTGAGGTACACCTTCGTATCCTCCCGGGAGCTGACCAGGGGCTGGTTGGATGACGTGGTGTCCATGTAGAGGGTGGCCACGGCCATGTCCAGGGGCTCGTCGGCCTCCACCGCGCAATCGTTCAGCGTGAGGATGTTGGAGTCAGCGTGGAAGCTGACCACCTTTATCGAGCTTCCGGTGACGTTCGCGAAGGCGCCCGAGAAGTGGACGCTCTGGGCGGTCATGGTGATTCCCTCGAGGGACGCGGCAGGTGAATCCACGTGGAGCTCCTCCACGTAGATCTCGCCACCCTTCATGTCGAGGATGGGGACCTCGATGACCACCATGTCACCCTCCACCACGCAGCTGTTGGCCATGGTGACCTGGCCGCCGCGCAGCAGCATGCGGGCGCTGAAGGTGGACGCCTGGGCCGAGATGGTGGCACCGCCCTCGGAGACGAGGGTGGTCACGTCGACGGTGGACCCCGGCGACATGACGAGGCTCGAGTTCCCGTACAGGTACACGTTGATCGGATAGTTGGAGGTGAGGGTCGCCCCCTGCAGGACCAGGGTCCCTCCAGCCTCCACGATGACGTAGTACTGGTGGTCACGGTCCTGAAGCACCTTGAGCGTCGAGGTCGCCACGCTGAGGCGCCCGCGCACGAGTATGTTGCCATCCTGTATGTAATCGGCCGACAGTGCCATTTCCTGGCCGGCCTGGATCACCATGTCGCCCACGGTCGAGGATATCAGGTCCCGGGGCTCCACTGGCGGGAGCACCACAGAGGCCTGGGGGAGGTTCGCCTCCCAGTCCATGGTGGGGAACGGGGTGAGCAGGAGGGGCTCCGCGCCCTCCCTTCCACCGAAGGTCGCCCAGATGATGTAGTTGCCGATGAAGTGGGACTCGCCATCGTTGATGATGTCGGACATCACCTCGATGACGGCCCTGCCGTCCTCGCCACCCGTGGAGGTGCCGACGACGGTCCCGTTGATGTAGTGCCGTACCTCGATTTCCGCTGAGGGGATGGTAAGGGTGGACTCGTCCTCGACGACGACCTCCACCCGGCGGAACACCATGGCGGTGGACCACTCGTCGGTGGCCACGCCCTCGCAGGTCACGTTGCGCAGCTCGCAGGTGGCTCCAGCCGTCAGCTGGAGGCTGGTCTCCGAGCCGCCCGAGAACACGGTGTCCACGATCACGGCCTTGGTGCCGGTCAGCACGGTGGTGTCCACGGAGGAGAGGAGGGAGCTCTCCACCATCAGACCGCCGCCGTCTATGGACAGCTCACCGGTTACCTCCGAGCCCATGATGCTCAGGAGGCCGGCGCTGCCAACGATGCCGCCGTCGAGCAGGCTGTCCTCGATGCTCACCTCGACGTAACCCTGCAGGATAACGGTGGCCCAGAGCTGGGAGGTGGACGACATGTGGAGGGAGGTCCCGTCGTCCAGGATGACCAGGAAGGGCCACTCGGACCAGGCAACGGTGTTGTCCAGGACCAGGCTGCCGCCCGACTCGACGAACAGTGCGAACTGGTTCTCGTAGTCCTGGTGGAGCTCGAAGCTGGTCCCGGTGAGGGTGAGGGTCGCGCCCTCGCGGACGGTGACGAAGCCGTCCTGCTTGTACTCCTGGTCGATGCTCTTGTCGCCGGTGGTGGCGTCGATGACCAGGTCCCAGTGGGTGAATATCAGCACGGTTATGGAGGCCAGGTTGTTGTTCAGCTTGTCCTCCCCGGGCAGCACCTTGGAGATGTAGACGTTGATCGTGTGGGTGCCGCCCAGACCGGTGGTGTCCCAGAGCGAGGTGACCTGCTTCTGACCGCCCTCGGGCACGCTGGTCGTCTGGTTGCTGATGAGGGTGCCGAGACCGGGCACGCCGTCCCAGAACTGCACCACCACCAGGGTGGCAGCGCTCTCGCCCAGGTTCCTCACGGTGGCCTGGATGGTGAGGACATCGCCCTCCATCGGGTGGGTGCTGGAGACCGAGAGGCCGGAGGCGCTCACCGAGGCGTCCGGCAGGCTCCTCACCCTCACCGACAGGGAGGCGTCGTTGTTGTCCTCTCGCCGCTCGTCGATGGCGTCGTCGGCGTCAACCAGGATGCCTATCGTGTGGTCGCCCTGGGTCAGGGACAGGTCGAACGAGGCTGTCCGCCAGCCGTCGACGGGGACGAGCTCGATGACGAACCTGTCCACCTGCTCGGTGTCCACCAGCAGGTCCACAGAGACTTCGGACGCGTCCTCGTCGCCCAGGTCGTATACCTTCACGGTGACATTGAACTCCACGCCGGCCATCAGCACGGCCTTGGAAAGCGTTATGTCACCTGCGCTCACCGCCAGGTCCGGTCCGTACTCGACGGTGGACCTGGTCTCTCCGCCGTCCCCGGCCAGGACCGGTACGGCGATGAGGGCCACCGCCACCAGGGCGAAGGCCATCGCGCGCATTACGCGCGTTACGCTATGTGGCTCAAATCGGTTAACCACTTGAAGTTCCCTCCTTGACTGGATCCCGTTCCATGCATGGGGTTTAGGTTCGGGTCGACCCGGCCTTATTGCCATACGTGGATGCGTTGGCAGGCCAGGGTCCATGCACTCACTGGAAGGGTCGATATATAACCCTATTCACCTGATTCTAATTTTTGACTAAGTAAGAATGAACCCTCGAGAGGGCCTTTTCGACAAGAGCCAGACCTTCTCGGATGTGGCTAGGACCGAACTCGTTTTTCCACTCTTGTGAGAAGCAAAGAACGCGAAAACCTGTATCTCGTCCCGTGAACCCTTAAATGAGGGCGCCGCCCTCGAGCAGGACCCGCTCGCGACCGCTGCCGTACCGCACGGTGATGGTGGGCTCCCTGATGAGCCCGTCCAGGTGGGTCAGCGCGTCGGCGTCCAGGTCGTAGTTGGCCCCGATGGCGATGTGACATGTGCGGAAGGCCTTCTCGTCCTCCAGCATATTTCCCACGATGCGCGCGGCGGGGTTGAGCCCGATGCCCAGCTCGCCCAGGTTGTTGGCGTTCCTCTGGTACTCCCTGCCCTTCTCCGCGTTTATCGCGCCGTCGGACGCCATGGACCGAGCCTTCTCGACGGAGCGCTTCAGGGTGTCCCGTAGCCTCTTCGCCTCGGTCCCCCCGCTCACCTTGGTGACGAATCCCTTCTCGACGGAGCACACGATGGGTCGCTCGATGATGATCTCGCCCTTGTCGGAGGAGATCGAGCCGTCGAAGGCAATGGTGCCCCTGGAGGAACCAAGCTCTGGGGAGATGAAGACCTCGCCGGCGGGGAGGTTTCCCCCCTTCCCGGGCTTCGTGAAGTCACCATCGTCCCTCCTGCACCTGCGACCCCTGAGGCCGATCACCAGGTCGGTCCCGCCGGGTGCGGTGATGGACACCTCCTCGGCGCGGGTGAGGGCGTTGCCCAGCATGGCCGCCCGATCCTGGAGCAGCCTGTAATCGATGGGCACGGTCCTGGCGAACATGTCGAGGGTGACACCAGGGGACCAGAACGACCTGATCTTGGCCTCCTCCATCAGGTACTCGAACACGTGATGGTACCGCTTGTACCTGCGCTTCCCCCTGTGCTTGACCCGGATGGGACGGGCCATCGCCTCCCGGTCCTTCCCCAGCTTCTCGTGGGATATCGATAGGACCACCTCGGGGGCGGCGTGGAGGGCGGAGATGACCGAGGGGTCGGCGTAGTCCAGCTGGCCCTTGACGGGCTGGACCACGAGCAGGGGCGCTCCCCCCTGGGCCTCCACCTGCGCGTACAGCGCGCGGGAGATTGTCTCTACATCATGCTCGGGATTGGTGACGATCAGCACCCGCTCCCCCTTCTTCACGCCCAGGACGTCGCGGACCGCCACCAGGGCGGCTTGCTCGACCATGGAATCCGCAATCTGCGATCTGGCCACCTGCTCGCCTCCCAGGGGAATCCCGTTGGTCGGAGATAAGGATTGGCACATATCTGGGGTCCCTGGAGGTACCAAATCCCATACCAATACACATAAATAGATAACATCCAATCCCAAGGAACAGCACATTCAAGGTGATGGCCAAATGAGGAGAACGCTGATTTTCTGCATCGTGCTGCTGTTCCTCGTGGGAGCCTTCGCGCCGTGGACCAACGCGGCCGCCGAGGGCGACGGTTCGGGGGACTACATCGAGCCTGCGGAGCCCGGTCCGACCTTCTATGACGAGAGCCGGGCCATCGACATCGAGACCGAGCAGATCGGGGGATACACTTGGACGAAGGACCTTCGCATCACGCGCAACTCCGCCGAGGACACCATGCCCCAGGTGGTCGTGGATGCCTCGCACAACTCCCACGTGGTGTGGCAGAGGTCCGGTTACTGGACCAAGACCTTCGATCGCACGGGCCAGGCCCTCTCGAAGGAGATCTTCATCACGTCCCACGTGGTACGCGGGTACGGAAGCCCCGACAGGTACCCCCTGGGTCCGCAGGTCGGCATCGACACCAACGCCAACATCCACGTCGTGTGGGATGACGGCTGGCAGAACTGCTACTACCAGAAGTTCGATGCAGAGGGCAACTCCCTCACCGACGAGCTCCATCTGGGCAACGTGGACAACACCGCGTCCCACGTGCCCTCCATAACCGTGGACCCCGTCAACGACTACGCCCACGTGGTCCACGAGGACTACGAGTACCAGTGCGAGGACATCGTCTACGA
>SMYP01000095.1 GCA_007050895.1 Candidatus Bathyarchaeota archaeon
GCTTGTTTCATTTTTTCAGGTGAGATTTTTCCCGAATGCAATGCAGTAGCCACCAAAACAGCTGAGACGCCAAGGCTTTTCAGCTCAATCAAATCTGTAATGTCGCGTACTCCGCCACCAACAAGAACTTCAAACTTGATATGCCTTAGCACTTTCCTAATAACTGCCAGGTTGGTTCCTTCTCGGGTACCCACTTTTGACAGGTCCAGTACAATAATTTGGGAAACACCAAGTATATCTAACTCGTGCAAAAACGCCATGGGCTCTGCAAGCTTGCCAAGGTCAAAACCGGCGAGGACTTTGTCACCTATTAAATCAAGACTAACAACAACCCGATCAACGCCAAGGGCTTCAATTGCCTCAGTCACGAAACTGATGTTTGGCAGGGTTTCTGTCCCGATAATAACCTTTGAAGCGCCGCAATCAACCACTTCCCTACTCCGCTCCAAGTTTGATGCCCCTGCATCAACCATTAATTTCAATTCAGTATCATTCACGATACGCTTAAGCAACGAGGAATTCACTAGTCCACCTCTGATTGCGTCTAAATCCGCAATATAAAGCTCGCTGAACCCAAACGCTCTAAATGAAGCAGCAACATCCACTGGGTTTGCAGATGCGCATAGGATGCTTTTTAGGGGCTGGTAGTTTTCTCTCTTGCCTCTTATGGCATGAACTGCAACGCCACCTAAGATGTCGATAACAGGTATTATCCTCAACAAGTTCTCCCTGTCTGCAATGAACAATGAACTAGTAGAAAAGTTTACCGTGGCACGGTAGCAAGCGTTGATGTTGTGGTTATTAACAAAAACTTTAAAGGTTTAGAAATTCCGCTTCAATATGATTAGTCTTGAAGCTGTTGATTAGTTCCAAAAACGAGGTTGAAGCTGTGGAAGCTGCCGCTGGAGGTGCAGATATTATTGACATTAAGAATCCCGATGAGGGACCTTTGGGCGCTAGTTTTCCATGGATAATACGAAGAGTTAGGCAGGTCACTCCGGCAAACATTGAAGTAAGCTGCACTATAGGCGAAGCACCAAATCGACCTGGCTCAATAGCTTTAGCTTCTTTGGGCGCAGCGGTAACAGGCGTTAATTACATCAAAGCGGGTCTTTTCGGGTTAGAAAACGCTGAGGAAGCACTGTATCTTATGCGAAACGTTACTCAAGCTGCTAAAGACTATGATCCTGCTATCGAAGTGGTTGTATCTGGCTATGCAGACGCTGCCAGAGTTGGCACAGTTGATCCGATGCTGGTGCCCAAAATAGCTTATGAAGCTAAAGCGGACATAGCCATGCTGGACACAGCAATAAAAGATGGAAAAAACCTTTTTACTTTCCTCACAAAGCCTCAGATTAGAAGTTTTGTTGATAAGGCACATGGTTACGGGTTGAAGGTGGCGTTAGCTGGATCGCTGCAGAAAGAAGATTTGCCTGAAGTATATGTTTTAGGTGCGGACGTTGCAGGTGTGCGAGGTGCAGCCTGCACATTAAGTGACAGAGTCAATGGTCAAATCACACGGGAAAAAGTAAAGGAACTTGCTGAAATCGTCAAACAAGTAGAAAAGCTTTAAGACAAACGCGTTACCATCGAAAGGTTGTGAAGGCAGCCTTGAAACTTCTTGTTTATGAGCACATTTCCGGCGGCGGGCACGCTGATAAAGCGCTTCCAGCAAGCGTCTTAAGCGAAGGCTTTAGCATGCTCAGAACGTTAACTGCTGATTTCAAAGCCGCAGGACACAATGTCACCACAATACTTGACACGCATATTGCTAGGTTTAGCCCGCCCATCTTCGCTAACTGCATAATACCAGTGATTTCTTGCCGAGAAGCTCAGGAAAAAATTAGCAAACTTTCTAAACAAGCTGATGCGACGTATATTATTGCGCCAGAAACTGATGGCGTGTTGCAGTCGTTTGTGGATACTCTAGAACAGACCGGAGTAGTCTCATTAAACTGCGGAACAAGTGCCATCAATAAAGTTTCCGACAAAGCCGGTTTTTATTTACATATGAAAAAACTTGGGTTATCTGTCCCTAATACATTGACGTTTATAGTGTCGGATGACTCAAAAGAAATCGCCAAAAGCGTACGAGACTGCTTGGGTTTCCCTGCAGTGTTCAAGCCATCAAACGGTGTCAGTTGCAGTGGAATAAGTGTTGTCAGAAATGAGGAGCAGGTGGCTGGCGCTGTTGCTAAAATTAAGGCGGACTCGAGGGAGAAGCGTTTTTTGGTTCAAGAGTTAGTTAAAGGTATCGCTGCCAGCGTTACCGTGTTTTCTGTCGGAAGCCGTGTCGTGCCTGTTAGTTTGAACCGTCAGGATGTTGTAATTGAAACACACGAAGCTTTTTCAAATTACAACGGAGGCTTAGTTCCGCTTTATCACCCCAAACAAGCTGAAGCCTTTGAAGTGGCGAAAAAACTTGTTAAATCTGTCCGTGGCTTAAATGGGTACGTTGGAGTAGATTTTGTTTTGACAGAGAAGGAGGCAGTAGTTGAAGAAGTTAATCCCAGACTAACCACCTCATACGTAGGGTTAAGGCAAGTTGTCAATTTTAATCCTGCCCAAGCAATTATCAACGCTGTAGTGAAACGTGAACTCCCAACACAAGTTGAAAGATGTGGGTTCGCATATTTCTCAAAAGTTGAGACTCCTGCCCCGACAGTAGCTACGCTTCAAAAGATATACGGCATTGATGAGGTAGTTTCTCCACCTTTTCCAATTTCAGATGTAGCTTCAGCGCTTGTTGCCTCTTATGGTAGCACATTGCAGAAAGCCACGGCGAGATTCCGTGAAGCTAAAAAGCGCCTTCTTGACACTATAACCAGGAGTGGCTAGTTTGGTTGCGGTTATCGGCTGGGATATAGGAGGTGCCAACACCAAAGCTGCGTTCTTACGCATGGAAAATGGCCACGTTGAAGAGACTAGAACGGCAATAGGGTATTTTCCTATGTGGAGAGACTTTGAGAAGCTCGGTAGCATGCTTTCATTGTTATATGAGAGGGTAAGCGAGAATGCTGATGTTGACGGCGTTGGTTTGACCATGACGGCTGAGCTATCGGATGCATATCAAACTAAACGTGAAGGTGTTGCACATGTGCTAAAATGTGCTGAGGAAGCATTTGCTGGCTTGCCTGTTCATGTTTTAGATGTGAATGGAACGTTGCGCTCAGTGGAAGCGGCAAGATTGGATCCACTCAAAGTTGCTGCAGCAAATTGGGTTGCAACGGGCTGGCTAGTTGCTCACCTGGCTAGAACCTGTGTGGTGGTAGATGTCGGAAGCACAAGCACCAGCATCATACCCATAATCAACGGGCGCATCTCGGCGGTTGGCAAAACTGATTTGGAGAAGCTTATAGCTGGAGAGCTCGTTTATACGGGAAGTTTACGCACAAACGTCGCGGCAATTGTACATTCAGTTTTGCTTCGAAATAGCAAGGTGCGGATTTCCTCAGAGTTGTTTGCGCAATCAGGCGACGTCCACTTGATCTTAGGCAACATCTGTGAAGAGGATTACTCAACGGAAACAGCTGATGGACGGGGAAAAACTAGGAAGAAAGCATTGGCACGTCTTTCCCGTATTGTCTGCGCTGACACGGAAATACTGTGTGAGAATGAAATTGAGGAAATTGCAAAATATGTATATGAAAGACAGGTGGAGCAAGTTGCTGACGGATTAAGGGAGGTTTATTCTCGCGTTAAGTCGCTAACAGATTCAACTGTTCCTGTTGTGGTAACGGGGCTTGGCAGAACATTTCTTGCAGGAATTGCCGCGCGAAAGGTTGGTGTTGATGAGGTTATTGAGCTTGAAAAACTGTGTTTGGGTGATGCTTTCGTATACAGAATGCCGCAAAATCCATTGGCGTGTAATGGGATAGTTATGGCGTCGCCTGCCTTTGGGGTTGCATTGATGGTTGCTGATAAGCTGGAAGGGAGATTGGTTTAATGGACGCGATTTTAAAGGTGGGGGGAAGTTTGTCAGAGGACCCTGAGATGCTGATTAATTTATGTGCTAAATTAAGTGTGCTGGCTAAAGATTATAGACTGGTCGTTGTGCCTGGAGGTGGAAAGTTTGCCGATGTTGTGCGAGATTCTGATAAGCGTTTCACCTTGTCAAGTAGTGTATCACATAGGATGGCAATTTTAGCTATGGATCAATTTGGCATGTTACTGGCTCAGATTACGCCTAACTCTTGTGCAACATATTCGCTTGAAGATGCAAAGCAAATTTCTGATACTGAAGCTGTGCCAATTTTTTTGCCTTCGAGATTACTATTTAAAGAAGATCCGTTGAAAAACTCGTGGGATGTTACTTCGGATTCCGTTGCCGCTTATGTTGCGGCTAGATTGCAGGCTAATAAATTGATTTTGATCACAGATGTAGATGGTATTTTCACGGAAGATCCTACGCATGAAGAAGCGTTTTTGATAGAACAGCTATCACCGGAAGAACTTTTAGAGTTTGGTAACCGAACCAGTGTTGATAATTTTTTGGCAAGAATGCTTTTGGATAGACCTAAGGATTGTTATGTAGTTAATGGGAAATATCCTGAACGGGTCGAAGCGATTCTTGCGGGACAGAAGACTACGTGCACACAGATTTTCGCAAAAACTAAATGAACAGTTATAAGCCAAGTTTCGCTAATTGTGGCATGCAAGAAATTCCTGTTGTGGCCGTTGTCCAAGGCGAGCGAGGTTATGAGCCTGTCTTCAAAGCCCTCGATCTAATAGACTATAAACGTGCGCTTGAGGGTTACGACAAAGTTCTCATCAAAGTTAACTTCATAACCACAAAAAAGTGGGACACAGGCGCCACCACCGACCCCATTGTTGTTGAAGCCATCATCAAGAAGCTGGCAGATTTGCCTGTGAAAGCTTATGTTGTAGAGTCAGA
>SMYP01000155.1 GCA_007050895.1 Candidatus Bathyarchaeota archaeon
CGGTCGCTTTTGTGTATTCTGAAAAAGACTCAAAGCCAGCTTTTAGATAATAGTCTGCGGCCAAATCCAAATGTTCCTTAGTTTCTTTATAAATATCCATATTACGAGTTATCTCAAATTCTGTGCCAGCTTCAAGTGCTTTACAGAAACTGCTATGGCCTAAAGCCAAAAGGCTTGATGACTCATTTACCGCGTATTCATTTGCTTTCTTAAAAAGGTCAGCAGCTTCCTCGTACATTATAGGAGAACTCTTTGCTTTAGCCATTGTCATCCTCTGCCAAGCTTGACATAAATAAACAAGCGGTGTAGCCTCTTTTTCGATCTGACCTGAGTACTCTTGGGTTATCTTCTGGAAAAGATCCGCTGCGTATCCATATTTCTCCGAGCTATTGACATGTTTGCCTTGTCTGTCGAGTATTTTCGCCTCTTCAATTGTTATTCTGCCTTTGCTGTAGACACTTCGGGCATCTGAAGCTTCAATCAGGTTTTTTACCAGAGATTTCTCTTCTTTTCGACTTATCTTCAGCAATTCTACTTCAAGCGCTTTCTTTGACTCTTGAATGAAATTTACCGCTGATTCAAACGCTTTAATAGAGTTCTCGGATTGCTCATCAATGCTAAAATGTTCTGCCTGCTCAAGAACAGACCATGCGTAAAAGTTTAAAGACAAATAATTCCACAGTTTTGACTGGCTGAGCAAACTTGAGCTCTTTTGATAATATTGTCTAGCACCATCATACGAACCTTTTTGATGCGCAAGCTTTGCATTTTCTATCTCGTTCCAAGCCTTCATATAATTGGAATAATCGATGTAGAAATCTCCAAATTGCTCAATCTTTCGAGCTGCAACTTTGTAGCCAGCAAAGGCTTTTCCAAAGTTTTCAGCAGCTTTTTCGTAGTCACCAAGAAAATCAAAATCACTGGCAACTTTCCAGTAAGACTCTGCAACCCTGCTTGGCAGGTCTACTTTTCTGAAGTTGTCAGCAGCTCCATTGTAAACTTCGATAGCTTTGACTAAATTGCTTTTATCTTTGGTTAGGTTGTAATTATCCTTTAAAATCGATCCATATTTGTCTTCAAATCCTGCTAAAGTTGCTACCATGTTTGGAACATTCTGTGATCCAAGAGAAGCTATCCATTTTTCACAAAGTGGAATACCCTTTTCCATATCTGAAATCGCATCTTTTAGATTAAGCTCCTTTGATTTCTCGTTGGGGTCCAAAATTGACAAGTCGGCTTCTATCTGGGCAGCATAGACCAAACCCAAAGCAAGTGTCCACAAATTAGACTTGAATGCTTTTTGAACAATTTTGACGTATTCTTTTCGATAACCCAATGCGGTTTTGAGTAATTCAGGTTTCTCGTGAGGTCTAGGTTCAAGATTTGAATAATAATGATATGCTTTGCTCAAAGAATGAAGGTTTGAAGCTATGCTATCTGAGGAACCGGAACGGATTGCGTGCTCCAACCCTTTTTCCCCAATTCTCACAGCTCTTTTAGCTAAAGCAAGTTTTTCTTTGGCTGTGAGTGCGAAATCCCTGGCTAATGAAGAATAGCTTTGAGGATAAACCAAATAGACTTCAGCTATAGCTGAATCCTGACCAACATAGTTCAAACTTTTTACCGAATTTTCGGAGTAACGGATTATGTCTTCATACATTTGCCTTCTTCTATTCGGATTTGCTTCGCCGGGAATCATCAAATCCGTTGTAAAAGCAAGAAAATATGATGCAATTCCTTGAAGGTAACTATCTCTTGCGGTTGAAGCTTGTTCCCACATTTGCCTTGCACAACTTAGTGAAGATTCAAGATTCTCAGTAAAAAAAAGAGTTGCAAGAGTTCTTGCCCAAAAAGACTCAGCTTTAATATATGGATTATCGGACTCTTGTGAAAGCTTTAATGCTTTTTCAGAATTAGTCAAGCATGCCTTTGAAGAATCTTGGCGCAGCGCTTCCGTTTCGCCTATGTTTGCCAAATACCAATTATGCAAAGTCGCCAAGTAAAAGGCAACAACAAGCTCTTCTTTTATTTCAAGTTTCCCGAAAATCGAAATAGCATTATTGGAAAATTCAATTCCTTTCCTAACAAATTCATGTTTCTCGCTTTCAACTAAGGATAAATAAATGCGATCAAAGAGACATTGTGATAGAATATTGCAGGTTTGGCCATAGTTTATTTCATCCTCTGCCTTTTTGAAAAAATCAAGAGCTTCTCGTCCAGAGTCAAAACATCTCTGCAGACAAGCCTGTTTTTCCTCAGGGTTAGATGCGATCCAAGCTTTCGCGTATTCGGCTAAAGCGAAAGATTTTAAGCGCTCACCTTTACTTTTTGGATCCGCATTTTGTCCGAAAAGCTCTGCAGCCTTTTCGTAAGCTTGTACTGCCTGTTGCCTAAGCTTCCTGAAATCTTCTTGATCCCTAGCTTGTCTAGAAGCATAACTATAACAGAGCCCTATTCTTTGCCAAGACTGAGCAAAAGAAAATTCTTTATCTTGTGAAGACAGAATCATTTCTTCATAAGATTTCGCAGCCTCAAGCCACTTGTATTCTGATTCGTACTGACTAATATCCATTAACAACCCGTGTCGGCAGTGATTTTAAATCAATTTGTATAGTAAAGGTCTCAAATAAATCATTTCTCAATATTTTAATGTATACCGCCTTATGAGACTTTGCCATTCGCATTGATAAAGATAAAGAATTTGATTGAGCTTCTTTGACTCTACTCAATTTCACTAAAAACTCTGCACTCAAAGAAACTTTTCATGGTTTTTCAATTGAGGATTATTTGCCTTTGAAACAAAGAGTTTTCCGTTCCCATGTTCAGCTAAGTCACCGAGAAACACGTAAAATGGACCTTCTGCCTTCAGGGTGTCATCGACTTTGACTTTAGCCTTAACACCGTCAACAGTAAAAGTAGGCATGAGTTCATCCACGAAGCCTGAAACCACTATTTTGCCTCCGGTCATACTAGCTCCAAGTCGGCTTCCAGCGTTCTTCTCCACGTAGATTGCGCCTTTTGCCATGTGATAACCCAAGAAGGGCCCAGCGTTACCTTTAACTATAATCGATCCACCTCGCAGATAGCATCCTGAGTCACTGCCAACGTTTCCATCTACAACAATTTTGCCGCCGCGCATCCCTTCAGTGCTTCCACGGTACGGAGAAGCTAAGTAGTCACCAGCGTCACCGTGAATTTCAATCAATCCGTTTTTCATTGAACTACCTGTCCAACCGTTTGCGTTGCCGTTTACAGTTATTTTGCCACCAGTCATCTTTTCACCGAGGTGCATTCCCGCGTTTCCGTTGATTACAATTTCACCAGTTTTCATGCCTTGACCTACTCTTCTGACTTCACTTACGTCGCCGTTCATGGTTATATCGGGTGTTTCGGGAGATACCTCTTCTATTTTGAAGAGATCTCCAAGCTTTTTCTTCTTATTTCCCTCCCAAACAGCTAGAGAAGAAATCTCAGCCGCAGATTTGCCTTTGAAAATATCAGGGTTTATGCACTCTGCGTGTATTGGAAACTGGAACTTTTTGAGAGGAGTTAAGACTGTCATTTTAAATGCTCGCCTGCACAGTTATTGCTTCGGGAACTTTGACGTAGTGATCATATACGGGATAGTTTTCGTATTCAACAGTCCAGTACTGTCTAAATTTAAGTTTCATTTCCTCATCTACCTTCAGCTGTTCGCGAGTTTTCACATCAAGCCAAATTGTTCGTCCGTCAACGTTCTGCACAACCTCACCATCTTTTACAACTACTTTACCATCTTTGATTGTATAGGCAGCACTGTCGAAAGCTTTTCGGGCAGTCTTATATTTCTTGGCAATGTCAAGTTTTTCGGGGTTAATATTGTAGATAGCTACATCGGCGTCTGCACCTATCCCTAGGTGACCTTTACCTTTGAGACCTAGAGCTTTGGCCTGTCCCGCTCTGGTAACGACGGCAAGTTCATAAAGGCTCAATTCACGATCTATTGAAGGTAGCAAACTTTTCTTTTGGGCTTTCTTGTGACACTTCTTCAAGGTTGCCATGCGAGCTTTTATACTCGATAACCATGCGAGGATTTTTGGATAAGCAAAAAAAGGTCCAGCATTTGGATGGTCAGTAGTCATAAACATTTTCCACGGGTCTTTAACCAGTAACGCGAGTTCGAGACCTATAGACCATTGCGTAGCGTTAACTGCACTTTTCCGTTTGTAACGCATTGGGATGATCCCGCCGCTAGTCTCAGTTTCTACGTCACTGTTGACCCATTTGTGACCACTCAATTGATAAAGTGTAAATTCGAATGGTCCATCAGCCGTCATGGTTGTTGTGTCTGTAAATATTATTTGCCCCATATCAAAGGTCATGTGATTGTGGTTGTTTATGTACTTGGAAATTTCTTCTGCACCAGACTTCATGTTTCCCCAGTTATCACCTGCAAAGCTACTGAACTGTACGTGGGTTATGTGACCTACCGGTTTACCGTCGGTGGCCACACTCTCCAAAGCTTTCATGGTATCCAAAGTGGTCGCGTAGTTGCCTGGAATGCCAAGATTGTTAGTATGAAGGTGAATCGTGTGGGGTAAATTTAGCATCTTGTTTACTTTGGCTAGTCCACACATAATTTCTCTAGGTGTGATTTCGAAGTTGGGAACTACATCATCTATTGAATGAACGTTTCGCCCAAAACCCCAAGATTCCAAGCCGCCTGGATTTACGATTTTTATAGCGTAACCTTTGGTTGTTTCCATCATCCACGCAACATGTCGTGCGCAACCCTCCAAGTCGCCTCTTTGAAGGTATTCTAGAACAAACCACCAATCGCCGATAAGCGGAAAAGTTGCTTTATCCAACAGAGGTATGTCATTCAATTCTTCATGAGTGTGTTTAGCTCCTAGGGGAGCCATTGAAGGTTGCATCACAGTAGTGTAACCCATTTTAGAGTAGCGGTAACCAGTAACAAAAGTCGAAGGAATCGAATATCCAGTTCCTGAACGAGTTATTGCAGTTTTTCTTACAACGTCTTTGACATGGTCCTCGGGTCTAATCATCCGTCCAGTGTTGACTTCCCCACCGGCAATATGGGTATGTATGTCTACGCCGCCTGGCATTACGGTCAAGCCAGTAGCATCTATCTTCTTTGCTCTTTGTTCATTGACATTTTCAACGATTTTGCAATCCTTTATGGCGATGTCCATTCTTTCGCCGTTAATCCCGTTTAAAGGATCAAAAACGAAACCATTTCGAATCAGCATTTCAGTCATTTTATTCATCCTCCGTTTTTTGTTTTGATTTTTGCGCTTTAATAAGTCTAACTTCTTCAAGAATTTTCTTTAAAAGGTCTTCATCTGAAATAATGCCTTCTGGAGGTTCAACAACCTTCTTTAGCGGTAAAGGTACGTTGTCCATCCTATAAGCGCTACCTTGAACTTCTATTCCGACAAACGCCGAGGGGAAAACGACGTCACCCAGCATCGCTGTCGCATTCATATGGGGGTCAATAACTATCAACGGGTGCTTTATTAGATGTTGTATGGCCTTTTTTGGGAAAGTTGCGCCCGGGTCAGAAGCTATGACCAAGGCAGCATCTGATTCGCCCCGTAAAAGAACATCCATAGAGGTTGTTTCGCCAGGGTTATAACGCGGATACCCCAATGAGAAGTCAACCCCGTAAGCGTAACCAGTTTGCCAAGCAAAAACAATATTGGCTCCGCTAACATTGAAGTGTCCTCTCATCGGCATGATTACAAACTTTGTCCTTAAGTTCAGATCACGTACTAACGATATTGCTACTTCGATGTTACGGAATTTACCAGCAGACTGTGTTAAACCCATACCGAAAAAGATCACACCAAAATTACAGTTCACAAGCGAATCAACAACTTCTTTTAGGTACTCAATCGGAACTCCCGCAACTTGGTCAACATCTAAATCTTCATCTTTAACCATCGCTCTAATTGCCTGCATCAACTCATAATCTTTGTTAGGCTGAACCTGAATGAAGTAGTCTGCCATCTCAGCGGTCATGCTTTTTCTAACGTCAATAACTATCAGTTTGCGACCTTCCTTCTGCAGAGTCTCTGGTGGCTTATTGAACACCAAAGAGTCCGCAACGGTGGCTGGTTTCTGTTTTGGAGTAACTCTTCGGGCACTTAATACTTTCTTTCTGCCTGCAGCAGCTTTAACTTTGTTTATATAAGATTTCCATTCGCTGTCTTCAAATCTGCCCTCTGTGAAGCTTGTGTACCTTTCAAGGTGTCTTGGGTGAGCACTCCACGGGTCACAACCCCAGTAGATAATCACATCTGCACGATGTCTAATCTGTCCCAAAGTGGATGTTGGAATGCCTGCTTCTTGCGTGCCCATAAGAGATGGTCCGTGACATACAACTGCTGTGTTGTCAAGGACACCACCAACTTCTTCAGCTAATTCCACGCCTACGCGTTGAGCTTCACAGTTTGTAGAACTCCAACCATACAAAATCGGATAATTTGCATTAGCAAGAATCTCAGCAGATTTGTGTACAGCTTCATCCATAGAAACTGGGACAAACTTGCCTTCCTTCCGAATAAGGGGTTGACGGATTCGATGTTTACTCTTATAACCCAAATATTTTGCTTCGCAAACCGCACAGCCATTCTTAACTTTCACAACTTCATTTTCTACAACAGTCACTTCAATATCGTCACACAAACACCCGCAAATTGGGCAAGTTACCGCGTTAATAACTGACACTCGTCTTACCTCCCAAACTCTTTCTTTAGAAGTTCTTTCATGCTTAATATAGACATGTCAGGAGCAGCTTCAACCTCTGCAGGCGTTCCCTTGAAAGAGGGCATCCCTATGCTTGTGGTCGCATTACTTACAACAGAGTTTGCCCATGGACCATAAGGAATATAAATCAACCCGGGCATGTCGCCACGGGGATGCTTGACGGCTTTAAGAACTACAGAGCCATTCGCTGTAGTCACTAAAACGTTGGTGCCGTTCTTCACACCAACTTTTTTCATGTCATCCGAATCCATATAAACCATGGAACATGCTTCGTAATATTCGGTTGAAGATTTTCCGTACTCTTTGCCTACACCCTGCTCAATTGTTCGACCTGTCAATAAAGTTACTTGCAACTTTTGCTGCATCATGTTGTCTGACCTTACAATAGCAAATTAAAAAAGTCATATTTAAGAATGAGTTTCAAAAAAATGTAAAAATTAACATTATCCAATAACTTCAGCCATATTGATCAAAAATTGTTAAAGTAACTACAAATAAGGTTCTCACCTAATCAATCAACCTTCTCTGAGATAGAATATTCTATAACAGTATCCTTTCAGGGAAGGTATAGAGATTAAGGCGTTTTCCCCGTACGAAACCGACCAAAGTTAAATTTGAAGATTCAGCCATGGCTAATCCTGAAGAAAGAGCAGCTGCTAAAGAGGCAATAATGGGTATGCCAACTTTTGCTGCTTTAAAAACTATGTCACCGGACATGCGCCCACTTATAGCCAAAAAAGACTCGCCGAAAGCGACGTTTTGTTGAGCAGCCATTCCTATTACCTTGTCAACAGCGTTGTGTCTACCAACATCTTCAGCCAAGGCAACCAAGTTGCCGTCAGTCTTGTAGATGGCGGCGACGTGAAGGCCCCCAGTTTGTCTAAAACCTTCGGCTTTGAAATTAAGTTGCCTAACACTCTCAGATATTACTTGAGCTTTAACCTTAAGGCTCGATCTGATTTTCGGAGTTTTACCAGTGAACTGGTAGGGCGAGCCGCTACCGCATGCTGAAGGAATAACACGTGCATGAAGCCTCGAAATCTTCACGCGGTTTTCAACGTTGACACCAGATTTCAGTTTAACGTTGCAGGTGCTTTCAGATTCTTTAAGAAAGACTTCGTCTATTTCGTCTTTAGATTTGAGTATTCCTTCAGAAAGAAAATGTCCAATCGCCAATTCTTTGAGGAGAGTGGGCGAGCATAAGATGGTTGCCCAAAAAATTGTGTTTACAAATAGATAAAGAGGCTTTTCTTCAGCAACATAATCAACAATTTTCTGAGACTTTCCCGTGAAAAGATCAAACTTGATTATATTTACTTGCTTCATTATATTCAACACCTTTTTGCTCTCTATTTCTAAGGTTAATTAACATTAATCAATGTATAAGATGTTAGCTATTTTCCTTCAAAGAAAAAGAGAAAAAGGAGAGATAAGTCAAATAAACTGGACAAGAACCCAGTGGCAAAAAACTCGAATGCAAAAATAATGGAGGGAAGGGACCGTAGAAAAACGGGCTGCAATCATACTTTCAGGAGGAAGAGCTGAAAGATTCCAGAACGTCCGCGCGACTTGGCAAGACAAGGCTCTTGTTAGACTTCGTGGAAAGCCCCTTCTAATCCACGCTTTGGAAAACGTTAGCAAAGTTGTGGAAGAAATCGTCATATGCGTTAATAACGAAAACCGAAAGACGCAATATTCTGAAGTTCTAGAAAAATACAACTTTGTAAATGCTAAATTGCTAGTCGATGAGCCCTGCAACCAAATAGCGGGACCCATCGTGGGAATTCTGACAGGACTAATGAACATAAAAGCAGATTACTGCTTTACGCTACCATCGGATATGCCTATGCTAAAGCCAAAAATTATCGATTACATGTTTAGTGCGGCAAAAGACGCCCTAGTTGTCGTGCCAATGTGGCCAAATGGGAGACTGGAAACGTTAACCATGGTTTTCAAAATGCCGGAAACATTGGAAATAACTAAAGCACTTTGCCTGCTTAGTCGTCCTCGCTCAGACGACATTATAAGAGGTGCCTTGAAAATTTTGCTTATCTCCACAGTTGATGAAATACGAACTTACGACCCTGAACTAAAAAGCTTCATAAACATCAACTCTCAAGAAGATTTGATTAAATTACAACCGCGTCAAGCTCAAGGATCAGTCGCTGGAAGCTTGCATTTAAATTTAGACGATCCACCAATTCTCGAAATTCGGTTTCTTCAAAAAGCGGCATCACTCTTCAATGAAGGAGAGTTTTCAGAAGCAGCAGACGCCTTTTCAACTTCAGCATCAAAGTTGGAGAAAGAAAACTCGTATTTTTGGGCAGGAATATGCCGAGAAAACGAGGGAAAAAGTCTGTTGAGCTTGTTGAAACATCAAACCAAACGAGAGAGCGCCATAAAACAGAAAATGATAGGTAAAAAAGCTCTCTTAAAAGCCGCATTCAATTATGGATGCGAAGCTGAAATATACGAGAACAGAAACTGTATTTTCTTAGCGGAACGAGCAAGGTCGAACAAGAAATGGTGTGAATCAGTGGTGAATAATCTTGAAGGTCAAAAAGATCTTTTGTATTGAAGTAATAGATAGAAGCTTGAAATACAGTCGGTGCTATAGAATGAGAAGCACGATTTATTAGAATAGAGGTCAATAATTTTTCCGAGATGGAGAGTGTGATCTAACGGTCTTAGTTATAGCAGCTGTTGGAAAAAGCGGTTCAGGAAAGACTACCACACTCGAATACTTGGTTTCAAATCTTACCGGTGAAGGATACGTAGTTGGGGCGATTAAGCACATTTACCATAAAGACTTCAAAGTAGATGAAGAGGGCACAAACACTTGGAGATACGCCAAAGCAGGAGCGAAGGTAGTAACAGCTATTTCAGCTGAAGAGATAGTCATCATAAGAAAAACGGAAGCGAATATAAACGATTTGAAACAGGTTGTTGGACTTTTAAGAGATGAAAAATTAGATATCATAGTTGTGGAGGGATTCCGCGGCCTTGTAGAAAAAAGAAAAGATGTTCTAAAGATAGTCACAGCCAAAGATGAAGACAGCCTTAGAATAACGCTAGGGGGAATTGCCCAGCCTGTAATTGCTGTTACAGGCGTGATTGGGCAACAAAAACCCCAAATCGAACTTGATATACCACTGATCAATATACCTGCAGAAGGAAAAAAGCTTCTTAAACTGGTTAAAGAATACCTGACGAAAATAAAATTTAATGAAGGTTAAGGTCTATACCCGCTGAGCGTACACAAAGCCAAAGCAGCTGCTGTTATATCGGCGGTAGTTCCAGGGTTAAGAAGGTTCCCTGAGCTACGCAAACGCTTGTCCAACTCGAGTATACTTTCTTTACCTTCAGAAGTTTCCAAGCCGCCCAATTCGAGGATTTTCTTCGCCTCTATCGAGACTTCACGTGCTTTTTCAGGGCCGACTTTTCGGGCTATAAACGTATCTGGGTGCTCAGACATGATTCTAAGAAAAGTTTGAACAACGGCCGTGTTCAAGTCGCCGCGTTCAAGCTGCGCAGCCAAATAAGGATAAGCCATTTCAAATGTTATGGCGTAACTATTAACCCATTCAGAACAAATTTCATCATAAGCAGCAGCTATCTTAAAAACCTCATAAAGCGAAATATTCTCCTCAAGAAGCCGCGTCTTAGATGTCGGATCAGTAACGTCGAGATCCGGCGCCCCGCTAAGACCACTGGGCTTTGCCACATCTATTGCCTCGTATAGGCTAACAGCGTCTTCAGCCGTTGTCGATTCGACCGCCAATCGCAAGTTTTTTCTTAACCGTGAAAAATCAAAAACTAACTTTTCCGTAATAGGTGTCATACCTGCCGCAACTGCAAGGGGAACTAAAAGTATCACAGTGCCAAGTACCGTATTTCCACCCTTTTGCCATTTCTTAATGTCGATGGCACATTTTTTTATTATCCATCCGATACCAACATCGCCAACTATGAGATTGCTGTTGTTTACTTTTACTCCACGCCGTGCAGCTTCTTCAAACCAAGATTTAGCAGCTACTGCGGAAGCCACAAAATGTTCGATTCGTGTGCCTTCAAAGCTTGAGGTTGGAGTAACATTTCCAGGCTTGGAGGCTGTTACTTCGAGCAGCATTGCCAGTTCCAAACAGTTGGAGATATACTTAGCTTTTTCAGGGCTTTGCATCTGAAATAACGCACCTGATTTAAGTTAGGGTTCAAAAAAGGTTTATTAGAGTTTTGCAAAAAGCTACAACCGCACAGGATGATCATAATGTTAGCACGAGAAGGGGATTTGATTGAGACAGAAAACCACGTAATTTTCGATGTTAAGGGTTCGATCCATCCACCAAACAGGATTATAGCGTTTCCTAGGTATATTCCTTCATCTCAAGGCACGCGTCGAAGACAAGAGAACTTATATGGCAAGATTTACAGTTTTAGGGAGCGTTTTAGGTTTCTTGAGCAAAACATGCCTGACCTGATAGTGTATGACGCGGTATTTGATGAGATCCTTTGCGAAGTTCCCAATGGAATTGTAGTGGAGCATTATGATCCAATTGAGAAGCTTAGGTTACTACGTAAAACCAATAACCTTGAAACTTTGGAGCGGAAGGTAGTGCAACTCACCGATGAGTTGAAGGAAGAATCAGGTATTGCATGGAGCTCGATTGGGATTTCGGGCTCTGTACTTGTTGGATTGCACACGGTGAAGTCTGATATTGACCCTATTGTTTACGGTGTGGAAAACTCGCGCAGGGCGTACGAAGCGTTGGAAGCCTTGCTAAAGGATGATGCGTCCAATTTTAAACAATATACACGCGAAGAGTTGAGGGGACTTTTCGATTTCCGTTCGAAAGATACCATCATGAGCTTCGAAGACTTTGCTCGGGTCGAAAGGCGAAAGGCATTCCAAGGCATGTTTGAAGGCACTGACTATTTCATTCGATTCGTGAAAGATTGGAACCAATTAACCGAACAGTACGGCGACATCCGCTACAAGAACGTCGGGTACGCGAAGATTAAGGCTTCAATCGCTGATGACTCCGAAGCCCTTTTCACACCATGCACTTACAGGATCGAAAACGTCACGGTTGCAGAAGGTACAAAGCTGGAGCCAATATTGGAAATTGTATCTTTCCGTGGCAGATTTTGTGAACAAGCCCGAAAAGGCGAGACAATAATAGCACAAGGAAAAGTTGAACTTGTAACAAGCAAGCGAGAAGAGCAAGCACATTATCGGATTATTCTTGGTAACAACCTGTCAGACTATATGGTACTTTCCTAACGTAACTTAGTCACCTTCAGGACTTGCTCGTAATAACGCGGGCAATAGGTCAGGGTTACCTGATGAAAACTGCCTTCAGGTGAAATTACTTCTTCTAAGTTACCTTCAACATAGATTTTTTCGTCTTTTTGAACTTGCAGCCTGAACTCTTCCATGTAAGAGAAAACTCGAACGGCTTCAATCGCTTCTCTTGTACCACTCAAAACTTCTAAGGGCTTAATGATATATACCGACGGAATAAAAGGCGCATCAGCATCATCTACTATGGATGCTTCAAGTTTTACCCAGCCCTTATTCACTATTCGGGCTTCAGGGTTATATTCTGAGAAGATCTCATTCCAAGCCTTCACAGGCTCGAACTCTGTTTTTATAACTCTACCAGTCTTAGAATCCTTAAACTGTCCGTAAATCTGCTTTCGCCTTTGATGCCAAAGAAATTCTTTAACTGTGAAATTTTTAAAACGCCACTGTTTTCCTCGCATGACGTCTTTACTACCAAACTCGTTTCTAAAATACGAAGAGTCATCAGCGTACAGTGCTTCCAGCGTTTCTCGCACAATATTGTTTTCTTCTCTTCCGTAGACTATGAAATCTATATCTGAGAAATCTGGGTGGTGAAATCCATGAAGCATTGATCCAAACACTCCAAAATTCTCACCATCCAATCTTGAGTGGCTCAAAATCGTTTTCAAAACACGTTGCATGGCGTCGACAAGTTTGTCTTTTTGTTCTGTCTCTATTAGCGAAGATAATCTTTCTTCGGGTTTCCTAGTTGCTATTACGTCGCTGGAGTGGATACCTACGACTTTTCGTCTGAGCATCTCATGGAAAACAGTGTACTGTGGGAATTTCTTGAAAACAAGTTGCAGGCCTTCGTCGTTGTAGAACTTATAAAAGTACTGATTGCCACCTGTTCTTGGTGCTCGCAGATCTTTTGATGTGAAAATCGTCGCTGAGCCATATTCAGCATCGCAAATATAAGCGTTCGGAGGATGACTGTAGCCGAATATGCGGAGAAGTAAGCCTTCAGGTGTTAGTACGGAGTCGCGATCTCTAAGGTTTAGATTGGCCAAATGTATTCTTCCTCAGAGGTTGCAGTTCCAACTACCACTTGATAGTGGATAGCTCCGGTTTTGATTTCTTCGACTCGTTCCAATTGCCCTGCGACTTTGATTTCGCTTCCTTTGCGAGCAATGTTTCGGTAGCAACCTATGTTTGAAACCACGCGGTCTGGGATCTTATCAAGTAATAACTCCGACGGAGCATCAAGGGGTTTGTAGTTGGTAATTTTGTAAATAGCGGGGCGAAATATGGCTTCCGTGTCGTCATTCACAGTGCACTGAAAACGCAAGGGGGCAATGGAAGAGAAACGCTCTTTGCCGTACCATGTGCTAATCTCAGAGGGCTTGCGTGTGGAGTTGTACATGATTACCTTGCCCTTGTAACGACCTTGAAATTTCCTAGCAGCATCTAAGCGGTTGCCGATTATATAGCTTAATTTGCCTTCGTTTACAAGCCGGGCTATGGTTGATTCTACGACGCGGAAGTTTTCTGAGCCGTAAACGACGAAGTCTATATCGGACTCGGGAGCGTGCATATCCAAAGCTATGGAACCGTGTATTCCGAAATTGTCTAGATCGACATCTGATTCTTCAGACAACAGGTTGAGGAGTTCAAGTGCCAGTTTTTGTAGGCTGTCAGGCTTCTCCACTTCACGTAAAGCTGCCAAACGTTCTCGAGGAACAAAAACGCGTTCAATCAAGCTCAGCGGAGCGGTAATCAGTTCTTTCTTGCGCAAGTAGCAATAGTATAGATAATCAGGGAAATTTTCTCTAAACGTCTCAATAAACTTCGTGTAATTCCCAGCAGTGTAAAGCTTCTCTGCTCTGAAAAGCTGCTTGTCACCGTATTTCCAAGTTCTTTTCAGCATTTGCACATTGAAGAGAGAGTGGAACTCCGCGGGGATATACTTGAGAAACGCGAAAACCCGATCTTCAGGGTGCTCATACCCGAAAGTGTTGAAAATGAAACCGTCTCTCGTAACGAACGTGTCTCCGTCCGCAGGATCCCATTCAGTTATAGTCGTTTTGAAACACCGCGAAAAAGATAAAGATGAAGATTAAAAAAGCTATGCATTCAAAATGACTTTGGTTCATCCACAAATCAAAAAATTCAACTTAAATCGGGTTTTAATTTTAGGAGGGGGTGGTTTCCAAAAGTATCAGCTAAATCCATAATTCTTAAATTCTTTAGTCACAACACCTTACCTAAGGGTTACTGTTGAGTGTAAAATTACATCCTTATGTAGTTTTTCTTCCAGCTGAGCAAAAAGACAAAATATTAAGCGCCATATTTGGTTCCAAAGCAGGGGTGGATGTCTTAAGATTCTCGCTTAAACAAGGAATCGCAAAAAACATCTACCAAAAAGATTTAGTGAATAACCTGAATTACTCGAATAAAACAATAATAGGAAACCTAAAAACCCTCACAAACCTCGGTGTTCTGACCGAATGCATGGAAAAGAACGAAAAAGAAAAACGAATAATCTGGGTAAAGACCTACCAGCTCACAGACCTCGGCAAATGGTTTGCATTGTTGCTAGCCGAAGAAAAGGAAATAACAGAAGAAGAAAAGGCTGAAATACTGCAAAGTCTCTTCCGCACTTACGTGAAACTAGTCAAAAACCTAGCAGAAGAATTAAAAATCGAAAAGAAAAAACTCAAAGAAATCTATCAAGAAGAAATGATTTGATCTCACTCACACAGAAAACCGAGTTGTTGGGTTGTGGGGCTTGGAGATAATTTGAGGGGGAGAAGGGAGAGCGTGCTAAAAAGTAAGTCTCCAAACCTTTCCACCCAACCCAGTTTTAAGCCTTTACGTGTTCCCCTCCTTCTACAGAGCTTTGAAAGCCTCAAACCACCTATTATATAAGGACAGCATGTCCAGCGAAACACTTGGTTTCCGCGCTTCCAGAATCTGTCTGAAATCATTCATCGTTATAAATCTCGGCTTAGCTTCCTTATCCATGGCTTTGCCAGACTCGAAGAACTCTCCGATGAGTTTTAGCTGAGCTGATTGGCATACATCCCGTATATCGCTTCCCGAAAAGCCTTCAGAAAGCCTAGCTAATTCATGCAAGTCTACGTCTGGTTCTATACCAAGATTAGTCGTGTAAAGCTTAAGCATCATCAACCGCGTGTGATGATCTGGCAGTGGAACCAGAATCCTCTTTTGGAACCTTCGAATAAAAGCCCAGTCTAAATCCCACGGCTTATTCGTAGCTCCAATGACGTAAACATGAAGTTTCTTGCCTTTATCAACAATGCCGTCCATCTCCTTCAAGAACTGGTTGCGGACCCGAATTTCACCGCCAACCTCGTTCGAATGGGCTCCCATAAGCGAATCCAACTCGTCTACGAAAACAATCGCAGCTTTTCCCTCATTCGAGGATTTCCTAGCAGAACCAAAAAGCTTGGCAACGTTCTGTTCAGCCTCACCCAACCATTTAGACATAATCGAAGCAGCATCTATAGAATAGAAATTAGCATCTATCTCTGTAGCAACTGCAGCTGCTAGCAAAGTCTTTCCGCATCCTGGTGGTCCAAAGAGCAAGATTCCTCTTGGCCAACCTAATGGAAAAAGGTCGGGTCTCTGCACAGGATAAACAATTGCTTCCTTGACAGCTTTCTTGGCTGTATCCAAGCCTACAACTTCTTCCCAGTTCACCTCAGGCTTTTCGGTTACTACAAGCTCAGTTGGAGTCTTTCCGCTACCACCAGTAGCGGGTTCACCACCATCTCCGCCGTTATTAGATTCCATTTGCATTTCAACGGGGGAAACTGCACCCTGCAGAGCTTTAATTCGCTCTTGATAGGCAATTGCCCTTTGAACATAGACTTTGTTCAAACCGTACTCAGGATATAATTGGACAAGTTGCAGGAGGTTTTCTATTGCCTTCTGATATAGAGTTATGGCTCTACCTCTTGCACCTTGCTTATCCAAACGCACAGCATCCAAGGCATAAGCTGTCGCGGCTTTTTCAAGTTCATGTGAGGCACTCAATGTTGACACCATTTATTCAGGAGATTTCAATTCGATTTTTATTCTTCCTTGAGTTCCTAAACTTTCAAGGGCTTTCTCAATTTCTTCGTTTGAAGTGTTTAAAGCACTCGAGCAACGGGTTATATCTATTTCACCGTTACCCTTTCTGACGTATTCGAGAAGCATATCCTCAATAGAGGGTTTCTCAACCGTCAAAGAGATTTCTTTGACCTCAGATTTTTTATAAGAAAAAAGGGTTTTTGACGTTTCTTTACCGAAATCTAATCCAGTTTCTTCGGTAGTTTTGCGTCCGAACACCTGCGAGGAACTAGCTGAAAGAGCAACAAGTTCACGTAATGGAGCAGATTTTTCGGTGGCTGCAACAGCCACTGGGGGTTCGGGAAGGGATTCGGAAAGTTTCTTCTCAAGAAAACTGGAAACTTCGGATAATACTTCTTCTCCGGCCGCCGTTTTTTTGCCGACGGGAATCAGAGACTCATCAGCTGAAATTTTAGTAGCATAAAGAGTGTCGCGTATCGTAGCGTTAACATTATTTAGTTCACTAGACACATCGGGTAAGACCTGGAACAGATCTGATGAAACGTTTTGGAGAAGTCTCAGAGCAGGTTTCAAGTCAATGACGATGTCACTTAGTTCCTTTAAGGTTTCTAATCGAAGAATTACACGTTCAATGGCTAGCTGCACACTGTAAAGAAATTTCATTAGTTTTCGGATTTCAGCAATTTCGTTAGCGCACATCGAGGCTCTTTCTTTGTTGTTCCTCTTCAAAGCACCCGTGCAAGATTCAAAAAGTATGCGATCTCTTTCTTTTAATCTATAGCTTGCTTGCTCTAACTTATTTTGTTGAATTCGAAGTGTGTATATCGATTTTGAAGCTATTTCACGTACCGGGGGAGGGGGTGACCGTGTCAGACCTCTTATGTTTTTTCCCTCCACCCGTTATCTGTTTCTTAGGCTATATTCCAGCCTTTCCGACTTCTTTTACGTAGACGACCACTGGAGGCTCTGGAAGTTCAGGCGCCTCTTCAGGAGTCTCATCAGGGATTTCAGAAGGAGTATCGCTTATTTTCTCTTCAACATCTTCATCAGGGTTTTCGTTTGCTGTTTCATTAATTGTTTCTGGAACTTTCTCATTGGTCGCTTCAGTGGTTTCTTCGCTGGTCTGTTCAAAAGAAAAGGGTGTAATTTTTTGCTTGATTTGGTTAGAATCTCCAAGCATTATATTTGAGAGCTTGGTTTTAGTTAGTTCGATATCACTTTTCTCTTTGTTGGAACGTTTAAGGTTTTCTTGAAGCATTGTGAAAGCAGATTGGTAGGCTTCTTCGTCAACTTGGCCGATTTCATGTTCCAGCTCAAGGTTGACAACTGCGTATCCAAGTGTTTTAATCTCTTGGGTGCACCTTGCAATTTCCTTGTTAGCTTCTTCTGAAAGTTCCTGCGCATCTATTTTGAGTTGTTTCAGGACGGCTTCAAAGTTGCTGTGAAGTTCTTGGTAAAGGTCTGGTGAGATCTTTCTTTTTTCAGCCAAGTCTTTAAGAGCTTGGTTTTTGCGCCAAATTAGTGGTATCTGATCACAGAGAACGCTGGCCTGTGACTTGAGGTTCGAGTTAAACGTAACCTCAGCACCATTGAAAGTTAAGTGTTCCATAGATTGCTTGATGAATTTTCCGTCATTAGATTCGACATATACACCGTCAAATTTCCCACTTGGGGTTAATGCGAAAGAGGCTACCTTTCCGACTATACGACCATATTCATCTTTGATTGGTTTGCCAATAGAAAGAAAAAGATTGGAGTTGTTAGTCATGTTTTTTTCCTCAGTTTAGTAGCTCTCTGATGTTTTCTCTGTTTGCGCTGATAGAGTGGATGGCATACCTGCTGGCAGATCTGGGAACTTGTCTTTAACTTTCTGCTCAGCGACTGTTGCTGCTTCTGAAAGGATTTTTGAGGCATCCTCATTTACAGTGTCAAAATTCAATGTCATTCCTGATCCTTGTCCAGCTTCGATCATTATTCCGCTCAGCATGTTTCCTATTTCGCCTAGTTCAGTTTCTGCTTCTGGGAATACACTCACTAGTCCTGTTCTGACGTTTCGTAGAACCCCAACGGCTGGTCCTAATGTAGATACTACATCTCCAAGTTCGGATACGGTTCGTAACCTCAATACTATCTGTTCAAGGGCGAGTCTGGCGTTTATTATCAACTTCTCCATCTTGCGAACTTCTGCGAGTTCATTGGCAAAAACGTTTGCGCGCGCAGTATCGTGTTTAGTATAGGCGTCAACTATTCTTGCAAAGATCGCTTTATCTCGTTGGCTGAACCGGTCTGTGGCCTGGTCAAGTTTCTGAACTTGAAGTTCAATTCGTCTCACAGCAAAGTCAAGTCTAGGTTTCAGCGGTCCTGGTGGATTTACGACGTCCTTGATACGTTCTGTGAAAGGTGCTTCACCCCGTTTAGTTTCCCATTTTTTCGCAAATCTTTCTGACAAATTAATACCTCCTGCACAAAAGATGCATTTGAAATATCTTATACATTGTTAACATGTTGAAAATATGCAAGTATATATGTAGAGATATACGGGGTGGAAAAACTTGTTTTTGGCTTTAATTAGAAAATTAAAAGATAAGGTAGGCACTATTTTGATATTAGACAAAAAAATGTAAGTTAGACTAAAAAGAGGCTTAATCCAATGCTTAAACAAAAAGGTGAATTGAATGGGTGACAGATTAAAAATATTCGGAATTGTTGCACTTTTGGGATTCATGGCAGGAGTAATAGCACAGCTGACAGCAGTATTCGTTATCCCCTGGATAATCTCAATTCTACCAGCGCTTGGGGGCCTTACAAGTTATATGGTTGCAGGATGCGCCGGCGCCGTGTTAACTGTTGGGCTCGTAAGTGCGTGGGCATATTTGACAGGCAACAAGAATCGATAAGTGCACCAAAACCTCCACTTTCTTTATTTCTCTAATAAATTCCTATTTAGCAGAGTTACTGGTTTCTATTTTTTGCCTCAAACCAAATTAAAAAATAAGGCAATCAACACATCTGCAGGCGTTCTAACTGGACTCAGTAGCGGAAAAAGCACTCACTAGCCTCCAGCTTGAATTCCCCGCCTTCAGCTTCGGCGTACCTCGATTACCTCATCGTCCATGATGAATCTATAAGAATAGAAATTTCAATCTTTGGGTATACGATAATTCTTCCTTTTACCTCAATGACCTAAACATCGACTGAAATCAGAGACCTCTGCAGATTTTTAAGGTTTAGGTAGAGTACTTGGTAATAGAAAAAAGCTTTAAACTACTGCATTGGTGTCAAAAGGAAAAGGAATTAAACTTTAAAAGTTCCTGCAAATTACTTAACTTCAAAACTATTTAATTAAAGAATAAGGGAGTCGTGCATCGATGCATACAAAGCAACGAGAGCAACACATGAAGTATGTAGTTGTCATCGGGGATGGCATGGCTGATTATGCCATTCCAGAATTGGGAAACAAGACTCCTCTTCAAGCAGCATATAAACCTAACATGGATAAGATAGCGGCTAAAGGCAGAAATGGTCTCCTGAGAACGATACCTAAGGGTTTTAGCCCAGGTTCAGATGTGGCAATTCTGTCAGTTCTGGGATTCAGCCCAAAACTGTTTTACACGGGTAGAGGCGCTTTTGAGGCAGCTGCTAGAGGCATCCAGCTGAAATACAATGATGTCGCATTCAGATGTAATTTAATAACCGAAAAAGATGGGCTGTTGGCTGATTATTCTGCGGGACACATAACAAGTAAAGACTCTACGCACCTTATCGTAGCTGTAAAAAAGGCTTGTGAGCATCCTGGAGAAATCGAATTCTATC
>SMYP01000078.1:0-1766 GCA_007050895.1 Candidatus Bathyarchaeota archaeon
GGGACGATTCAAGCGTTGAAAGGAATGGTGAAGAATGGGGGGTTGATTGTAGTGGGAGAACCTTTCTGGTTGATGGAGCCGAGTAAAGAGTATTTGGAGGTAGAAGGAATAAAAAGAGATGATTTTGGTACTCATCGGAACAATGTAAGAGTGGGGGAGAATGAAGGATTAAGCTGCCTTTACACGCTAGTGAGTGATCACGATGATTGGGATCACTATGAGACGCTTCAATGGTGGGCTGTTGATGAGTATGTCAGAGCCCATCCCGATGACCCTGATATTCGCGAGCTAGTGGAACGGAAGACGCGTGAGAAGCATATCTATCTTCAGGGAGGCAGGGAAACTATGGGCTGGGCGATATATGTTTTCAGAAAGGAATAGCATACAATACCCTCTGCACTGTATCATAAGTTGGTTCAGGACCAATTTCCCATAAGGGGAAATATAATGAAAGCCCATCGTATCTTTTTGAGTTAAATTTTGGGTTTGAATTTGGGTTGGAGGATAAAATTTTAAGCTAATCTAAACTTAGAGAAAATAGGTTAGGCCGCAGCTTTTATAATGAGGAAGCAGAAGAAGCGTTGAATGAGTATCTTTCACGAAGAAGCAATCAAGAAGCAAGAGAATATTCCCTATGCAGAGACATGAAGTTGTGGAATTGTGGAAATCTGCTAGAGAGAAAACTGGATTGAATATCACCCCTCAGAAGCTGAGGCAGTGGTTCTGTTCAGAGATGCTTAGATTAGGAGTTTTAGATACCTGTGTTGATGCTTTTTGTGGAAGAGTTCCAAAATCAGTACTTGCGAGGCATTATACGGATTTTTCACCTGAAAAATTGCATAAAATCTACACTATTTTCAAGGTAAATGTTATCAAAACGTGAAAGTGGATTTCCACCTTTTTCTGGAGTAACGCGAACCGAGTTACTAAACGCGATTAGACCCGCATACTGGATACTTTACTAGGGCGTTCACTTTCCCAAAAATTAATTTATCAAAAGCATCAAATTAAAGAGAGAATTGAAAAATGAAGTTCGAAAAAAACCAAAAAAACGCTATCATTACTACATTTCTGGTGTTAACTTTTGCAGTAACGTTGATTGTTCTACCAGTTGCTAACGCGCATGACCCTCCATGGTCAATAACCACGCATGCCTTTATCGCTGTTAATCCTAACCCAGTGGGTGTCGGTCAAAGAGTGAATATTGTTGTGTGGGCTGGCTTGGTCTTGCCAAGTGCTGTTGTAACTAATGACATTAGATTCCACGACTACAAGGTTACTATCACCGCGCCTGATGGAAAAACAGATACAATAGAATGGGATATAGTTACAGACACAACATCAACAGCTTACTCTACGTACACGCCTGATCAACCAGGCGAATACACTTTCGTGTTCAGCTATCCTGATCAAGAATACACGTGGAGCGGTGCTTACCAAAACGATATTTACTTAGGTGCTACCAGCAAAACAATATACCTTACTGTACAGGAAGAGCCACTGCCTGAACCAATAGACAGCTATCCAATGCCAACCGAATATTGGACGCGACCTATAGAGGGACAGAACACGTACTGGAGTGCAATTTCGTCAAACTGGCTGGGTTATACGCATCCCTCAATTGTTAACATGTACCAGCCAGACGGCTCAGCACCCAACAGTGCACACGTTATGTGGACAAAGCGTATTGACGAAGGCGGCGTTGTCGGAGGAAGCAATGTTGGAATCGAAGGCAACGTGTTCTACAGTGGAACAGCATATAACCC
>SMYP01000078.1:1866-4609 GCA_007050895.1 Candidatus Bathyarchaeota archaeon
AACAGGCAGTTATCACAATGGAACTCTTCTAGACTATGGAACATAGCAACCGGTGTCGACCCAGACTGGGATACGGCAGGAGGAGTAGTAGACGCAAGCTTAGAATCACGCTTTGACTGGACCGTACCAATATCGGAAACCATATCGTCATCAAGTTCACCCTACTTTGCAATATTCGATGACGTACTAATCGGCACTAGTCGCCTAGCATCCTTCGCAAGCACAGGCACTCCCGACCCCTACACCGTATGGGCCATAAGCCTAAAACCAGAATCGAGAGGAACACTGTTATGGATGAAAGACTATCCGGCACCACCAGAAAACGTCACCAGATACATAAAAGCAGTAGACCCAGTGAATCGCGCCATAATCTTCCTAGACAAAGAAACTTTCCAGTGGATAGGTTACAGCATCGATGATGGAGAAAAAATGTGGGAAACAACTCCACCAGAAGACATGTCAGACTTCGCATACTTCGATACGACTCACGGAGGAACATTCACTTCTACTGCCTACGGTCGCCTCTACAATAGCGGTTTTGGCGGAGTACTGTACTGCTACGACACAAAAGACGGCAAACTCTTATGGAGCTACGGCGACGGAGGCGAAGGCAACAGCACTTCCGGCGGCCTTCAAACACCATGGGGCAGATATCCCATTTTCATAGCTTCCATTGCCGACGACAAAGTCTACTTGTTCAGTGGCGAGCACTCACCTAACACGCCTTTGTACAAAGGCCTAAGGGTGAGAGCTGTCAACGCTACTACTGGCGAAGAATTATGGACCATGCTTGGATCCATGGGCTATCCTCCACGTTCATATTACCCCGTTGCAGACGGCTTCGTTGTATACCATAACCTGTATGATGGTCTGCTATACTGCGTAGGCAAAGGTCCAAGCGCTACAACTGTTTCGGCTCCTGATGTTGCGGTACCGTACGGTACTCCCGTTATTATAAAGGGAACAGTAACTGACATTGCCACAGGCACAACACAAGATGAACAAGCTGCTCGTTTTCCAAATGGCGTTCCGGCTGTTTCAGATGCGAGCATGGGTGAGTGGATGGAGTACGTTTACATGCAGAAGCCGCGTCCATTAGACGTTACTGGCGTTGAAGTAATACTGACAGTATACGACCCTAACGGCAACTCTTATGAGGTTGGCAGAGCTACTACTGACGCTTATGGCATGTTCAAGTGCGTGTTTGATCCGCTAGTTCCCGGTGAATACACTGTTATTGCGACGTTCGCTGGAAGCGAATCATACTGGCCTTCCTATGCTAACACGGCCTTATTTGTGGATGCCGCACCTGCGGCAACTGTTGAACCAACGCCGATTCCCGCGCAAATGACTGACATGTATGTGTTGGGCTTAGGTGGAGGAGCTATAGTCGCAATAATAGCAGTCGGACTGCTAATTATCCTAATGCTCAGAAAACGATAAGCAACCACCAACGAAAGAAAATCTTCCCCCTTTTTTCTTCGGGGTTACAATCTCATTGGTAATGAGAGAATGGGGCTGAGAGGGCTTTGCACAAAACTTGCATATGGTAGTAGTGGTTAGCTTACTGCAATCTTTTTGTTCTCCTTTAATTTATGTGCAGAGCCCCAGCAAATCCTTCTCTGGTTTTTTCTAAACAACTAATTGATTTTAAGTAAGATTCAAACCCAAACCCAAAAACTGATGATTCCATAAGGAATTGTTATTGGTTCTATTTGGCGCCTAAACTATAGGAGGTGGAAGGACCCATTTTTGTTTATTTCTAAAAATGCTGAGTGAAAGGATTCCTACGCCGATTCCTGCAATCATAATGCCTATTCCAAGCATCTGAAGGTCTTTGTGTGGATATGTTGTTTCGACCACATTGTGGTATTTTGTAATAAAAAGAGGGAAAATGAAGATATCCCTCGCAGTTTTCTATAGTTTGGGTCGTTTTCGGAAGTACTGTATGCTGATTATCACTGCAATAGACGATAGTAGAATCAAAACTCCGATGTTAAAGCCCTCTGGAATTGGTACAGGTTCTGGGTCACTGGCATAAGTGACGCGCATGTGTTGTGTAAAAGGTCTTGTGCCGGCAGGGGTGTCGAATGGATCTGGAAATGAACCGTAAGTCCACGAAACGTATACATGAGACCCATCTGGATCGCGATAAGTGTCGACGTTGTCGTCGTCGTTATTGAAGCAGAGCCAATAGGTGGTTCCAGCGGTAACTGACACTGAAATGTTCAGCGTGAGGTCGTTCCATCCTGAGACAGCGGCGGCTGAGCTGCTGGAAGCCAAGAGGGCGCCTGGGCTGCCGGATGAATCCGCGTAGATGGCAGTCATTATGTTTCCTGCAGGCGTAGCAACATTCACGCCAACTTTAGTGATTGTGCCCCAATAACCTGCTGTAATGTTAGAAGCCCTCGCATACTGACTCATCACCCCGTTACCGATAGATTCCATGCCTGTAGTGGATGCGTTTCCAATTTCCTCAGTTACTTCTGTTTGGGCAAAACCTAGCGAAACGCACATGAAACCTATTACCAGAGTTGCCAAAACAAAAGCAACCACCATTTTCATATTAACCATCTCATTTCGACTGTAGAATTTTGTTGACAAATGTAACTTCCCCCTCGCTCTGGATATGTTTGAATTCATAAGCAACGAGATATAAATTTTTCGTATTGAAGCTTTTTCTCTTAATTCTGTGTGATTCAGTTTTGAATGTTAATTCTTAAGAGATTTTTTGTATTGATTT
>SMYP01000050.1 GCA_007050895.1 Candidatus Bathyarchaeota archaeon
AGCCGTCTTCTGAGCGTGTGTATTTGTCAAAATTCGTTCCCAGAATTATTCCTTCGCGAACTTTGTCTACACTTCCCGGCAAACCAGTAGGTATCGTCACGTTCCAATCGTATCCGTCTGCAACATCTTCTTGGTCATACACCCGGCCATGTGGTCTCCAGCTCCCTTGGAAAGAGACTACTCTTGACGAGTTCCACTGAGTCATCCAGCCCGCATTTTGGTTAACAGTGTAGATGTAGATTTCGCCTTTTGGACCGAACATCATGGTGCCACTGGGCACTCTTTCCATTGTGTACTCCCATCGTCCAGTAAACGCGTCATACGCATTCCAAGTATTACCACTTCCAACCGTCCAAAGGTATGGGAATACTCCATGGTAGTTGTAGGAGTCCCAATAGAATACTTGACCGTAGTCTAGATTACGGTTGTTTCCACTTTGGTCAATGAGTGGTTTCTTCCACAGCTCCTCTCCTGTATGCAAATCGACAGCGATAACGTTCCGTTCTAATCCAGTCTCAGACCCAGTTGATTCGAACTCGTTGTAAAATAGCACTCCGCCGATGATAATTGAGCCGGTCCATTTAGGTTCGTAAGCATCGCCTTGCTCGAAACCTTGATTTGCCATTTGTCCACCAGCAAGACCGCCCATCGTTAAAGGTTTAGTCCATAAAACGTGTGCGGTTTCGGGTGCGTCGTCGTTATAGTCTTTATAAAGAGTTTGCGCTGGCGGTGAAGCATCCATTGAAACTTGATCTCCAAGCCAGTTTCCTGCAATCACCCACCAATCATAAATCTGTGCGTCTATAGGACGCGTCCAGTATTCTGTCGGCAACGGATGTCCAGGATAAGTTACTACCTCTTCCTCTTGCACCACTAACTCCAGTACATCGCTATCAGCTTCCAGCATGTTTGCATAGGAAGGAGCACTAGTCTGGAAACCAAATGGTGAAGAGTAAGGAGCAATCTGGTTTGGAAAGTGTGTCTGCAATTCGTATGTACCTACCTCATCAGGCGTCCACGTAACTCCTGTTCCTCCAGTTGAATCAGTCTTAATGCCACTTATTGTTTCAACATGCCCACTCGGGGATGTAATTTTCACTGATAGATCTTCCCAGCCGTCGGTAGCTTGTGTGCCACAAGGCCATACACACCCCACGTGAAGAACTACTCTTTGTCCTACGCCAACGGGGTTAGGTATAGCATTTATATATGGATAGGGCAGTGTATCAGGACCCACCGTTTGGGCTGAAACTGCTGGCATCGCAACAAACGAAATAGCAATAGCAAACATTAGAATCAACGAAAATGTCGTAGCAAGCCTCTTGTCTTTTAGCAAATTCATTCAATCTTTCTCCTTTAAATTTATGCTTTAGTCATTGATTTGCTATTATTTAACTTTGCCGCAAAAATGCCCAAAGTCTCATAACAGTGATTCAAGACTAGTTTGACATCCTATAGACTTCCAGTGAATGGGTTTCCAGTTGAATCCTTGTTGGCGTTGTATATTTAATAGCAAAATCAGCCTTTACACGGTTATTGGCGAAGGTTGAATTAAATTGGACCTGAAAACAGTTGCAGCTAGCATCATACTAATCGCGGTTCTTTCTATATCTATCATTGTAGCTGATAGGTGGCTAAATAGTTTTGACTCAACTCCAGAGTTTTTCGTCGGCGTTGAATTTGCCTACAATAGTGACGCAGGCGAAGTGAAGGTTTTGGTTAATGACTTGAAGGAAATGGTGGACAAAGTGAGAGATTATACGAACGTTTTCGTCATAGGTTCCATTGAAATCTCATTCAATCAGGCTGCATTAGATGAAGCTTGTGATTATATTGTGGATTCAGGGTTGTACCTAATTGTTTTTCTCACAGACAGCAGAGAATACCACTACAATAATAACTACACAATCTTCGAGTGGGGCGCTGATGCGAAGCAGAAATACGGTGAAATGTTCTTAGGTGTCTACCGCTACGATGAACCTGGAGGAAACCAGTTAGACTTAGGACCATCTATGCTAGTTGACAATGCTACAGACTACACCGAAGCGTCTGACAAGTATACTAGTTACCTGAACATTCTCTTATCGCCTCATAAGAATTACAGCGACATAGTAATTACTGCGGATTATGGGTGTTACTGGTTTGATTACAAAGCAGGATACAGCACGGTTTTAGCCGAGTTCGGATGGAATCACAGCAGACCATTACACACAGGACTTTGCAGAGGTGCAGCAAAAGCATACAACAAGGATTGGGGCGCCATAATCACTTGGAAATACACCGACAGACCGTATAGTGAGTCGAAAGGAGAACTTTATGATGACATGGTTTTTGCTTACAGGAATGGAGCAAAATATGTTATAGTTTTTAACCATCCCAAAATTGAAGAATACGGAATATTGACTGAAGATCACTTTGGCGCGATGAAGGACTTTTGGAACTATGTCAACAGTAACCCACAAGAACACGGAGTTATTCAGGGAGAAATAGCGTATATCCTTCCTAAGGATTACGGCTTTGGCTTCCGAAATCCCAATGATAAAATCTGGGGGCTTTGGGAAGCCGATGAATTGTCACAGAAAGTTTGGGACGATGTGAACACCTTGCTTTACCAGTATGGCCCCCGCTTAGACATTGTTTACGATGACCAAGAATTTGCCAACGCCGTGAAAAACCGATACGACAAGCGGTTCTTCTGGAATGAAACAATAACATAGAAATCTACAAAAAGAAAATGGAAAGGGTGATTTAGTAGTTTTCACACCAGACTTCGAAATAGCTTCTTGCGTGGTTGCACACGGGACATTTTTCAGGTACTTCGGTGCCTTCGAAGACGAAACCGCAATTTCTGCATTTCCATTTAATTGGGGCTTTCTTCTTGAAAACTTTGCCTTGTGTCACGTTTTCTAACAGTTTCAGGTATCTGCGTTCGTGATAAGCTTCCACTTTAGCCACGTTACGAAAAGTATTTGCTACATCAAGGAAGCCCTCTTGCTCTGCCACATCTGCGAGGCCTGGGTAGATTGTTCCCCACTCCATTTTTTCTCCTTCAGCAGCAGCCTTTAAGTTATCCACTGTTGGCGCAATTACTCCAGCTGGGTAAGCGGCGGTCATCTCTACCATTCCGCCTTTAAGATGCTTGAAAAACAGTTCTGCATGTTCCTTCTCGTTGTCAGCAGTCTCCTGAAAGATAGCGCCGATTTGCTCGTAACCTTCTTTTCGAGCTACGCTTGCAAAGAACGTGTACCGGTTCCTAGCTTGTGATTCGCCTGCAAACGCAGCTAAAAGATTCTGCTCTGTTTTACTACCTTTAAAATCCATAAACATGTTCTCCTATGTCTTAATGCTACGCTAAGAGTAAAATAAAAACAGTTCCCCGATAAAAACAGCTTTTTATGTTCATATCTGTAGCCGATGCGGTCTCGGAGATAGAATCACCTTGTGAACACAGCGAACTTCGTTAGAATTTCGTATAAAACGGGGATTAAGCACGCACTATCTTGCTAGGTTTCGGAGATGTGATGTTTAAAGAGCAGAGGCAAACCCACGAGTGGAAGTGAGAGCATCCACAGGTCTAGGTTGTGTCCCAAGAACCACGCATACCAGTCGCTCCATCCTCCGAAGAAAATCCATGTTAGATAATTCCAAAAGAAGTACAATCCTATAGCCATAATAATTGCGCCGATGGTTCTCAGTTTCAGCTTCTCCCAAGTTTCTGTTCTGGAGGATTTCTTCGTGAAGTATGCTATGAATAATGTCAGCACAAGCAGACCTATCGTGGTTAAGGTAAAATTGAGCAGGTTCTCAGGATAGATGAATAGGTATTCTGTTCCTTTTTGCATCAACGTGGCTATCCACATGCCCATGTTGTTAAGCCAAAAAACGAAAACGTAAGCCGTACCCGTAATTAACCCCCATTTTATTGCATCCTTCGGCGGTTTGTCGGGGCTTAGCTTGAAAGCTAGCTTGAAGAGAGCAAGCGGTATAGCTATAGATGACACTAAACAGGGTATGCCAGTTGTTATTAACAAGCTCAAGCTGAATCCTATTGTGCCAAAGCCGCTCAAGTCAGAAGGCAGAAAGCCCATTAGTCCTGACAAAAAAAGTGGCACCCAATAGAGCGCCTCCAAAACCAAAATCCACTTCAAAACCTTAAACGCTGTTGATTCCGGGAGCCTCTTCTTGGCAAAGTAAAAGAGGATTGCTGCAAAACCGATGAGACTAGCTATAAAACGGAAAATAAGACCGAAATACGCAGAAACATCGGTTATGAAAATCCAGAACCATGCTGAACCACCAAGATAATTCCACTCGCCAATCCATGAGAGGGTGAACAGCGCATGTAGAGTAAACAAGAAGTATGCTATGGAGACGGCGAGCAAACCAATTTTCAGAGGAGAATAATACTTTGGTTCTGCCATAATCCTAACCAGCACACCTATTTGAAACACCTTCGTTCGTTTCAGTTATATTATATTTGCGGTTTGCGAAAAGTAAGAGCGCCACCTTGAGACATTAACAGCAAAGAAAAGAATTATCTTAAATACACACTAACTCTTACTAGTATTCAGCGAC
>SMYP01000029.1 GCA_007050895.1 Candidatus Bathyarchaeota archaeon
ACACCGCCCGTCGTTCCACCCGAGCGACTCTTGGGTGAGGCGTGGTCTTTATTGGCTGTGTCGAATCTGAGTTTCGTAAGGGGGGAAAAGTCGTAACAAGGTGGCCGTAGGGGAACCTGCGGCCGGATCACCTCCTAAGAAAGCATTTTTGCCTATCTGGAGGAGCAAGGAAGCAAAACTTTAATGTCAAAGCCCACTAACAAGCATTTTCAAGACAGCGTATCAGCGAATCTCGTTGTCTATCCTCCGACTGAGATTCAGTGAAAGCAAAAGAAAGCTATCATCACCACACAACTACGTTAACAGTCAATGACTTGGAAACGAGTATTTCTTTCAACAAATATATCCGTCAAAAGCCCGTGAAGACTCAAAGTGGAGGGTAACTCCAAAAAAGAATATGGGGAAGTAAAGCGCAGTATTGATTGGTGCTTGAGACGAAAAAATTAGCCAAAACGTTGATCTTTACACTTATGGTTTTTTTGACAGCAGGACTATTTAACCATGTAAATGCTAACCCGGAATCAGAAACGCTACCAGTCCTTGCGATGCCTATAGAACACATCGATTATACAATCACTCAATTTAACGGGACCCTATGGGCTCAAGTTGACGGAACATACCCCCTCTACCTTCTCCAAGAATCGGATAACGATGTCTTTTGTATTCCTAATGAGTTGCCAATGGTTTATCCTACACCGCCTGGCACAACAAATATTCACATCTCGATAAATGAAACGGAAATTAATTGGAGCAACTGGCTTTATGACACTCATCACACTGCCATCGGGGATTGGGAGATGATTTACTGCGTTATTAATCCTGTTTCAGAATATTTCCTGCTTACAATTCATTATGAGCATCCTATCAAAGTGGTTAACGGAAGCAACCTATTTTTGTATGATCTTAACCTCCAGGATTACTTAACGTCTTTAAGTAACGCGTCTGTAGCATATTTTACAATCCGCTTTGAGACTGAGGTTTCGAATGTTCGCGCATATACTACTTTGACTGATAGCTTTTGGAACCCGAAAAGCTTCACGTTAAGAAGTGAGGACAGGGTCAAAATAGTTGCCATCGAAATGCGTTCTGTTTTGGGTCAGCAGCTGGCTGGTGACTTGGTGGTAATGTTCGATGATAACTCAGCTCAGATTCCAAAAGAGTTTCCGTATTGGTTCATTGTCGTACCAGTTTTTTTGATTGTGGGTTCTTTGGTGACAATTATTTATAGAAGGAAATGTCGATGAGAAGTTGTATTGATGTTATATTTTAGCTGAAAAAAGAGCTTCGCTGGTCTTTTTTGCCAGAGTCTTATTCAAGCTAAGCAGACCCTCTTATCACGTTTGTTTTGGCTCATTCAGATCGATTGAGCGTCTCTGTTTAGGACAATTCGGGATTTCATATTTTAATGAGGGCAGTTTCTTCCTTTGTTTTTAGCTTTTTTTGATTCAACGAAGGCGATTTATTTAGATTGAAACTTTCCCGATACAGAAACTATATGCTATATAATCCAGTCTTTGATAGATAAATTGTAGCTCCAGGTGGAAAAATGTGGTTCACAAGAAAAAGCCAAAAATCGTTTATTGGCTGGAAAATAGCCTTTATTTAAACATCACCAACAGATGTTCTAACCGCTGTTGGTTCTGTCTTCGCAATTTCAAACAAGGTGTAGGTAGTTTTAACCTGAGGCTGGAAAGGGAGCCGACTGCAACTGAAGTGATAGCCGAGCTAAAAACTGCTTTAGGGTTGAGGCGTTGGAGTGAGATAGTTTTTTGTGGTTTTGGTGAACCGACTGAGCGTTTGGATGTTTTGTTACATGTTGTGTGTTGGATACGTGAACATTGGAGTAGTTCAGTTGCGATTCGGGTTGATACAAATGGTCATGGGTACTTGTTGAACAAGGGTCGAGACGTTGCCAAAGAGTTGTGTGATTCAGGCGTCAGCAGTGTAAGCGTCAGCTTGAATGGATACGACGAGGCGAGTTACGCGGAGAATTGCAGACCAGAATTTTATAACGGGTTTGCAGCTGTGCTAAATTTCGTCAAAAACGCAAAGAAAGCTGGATTACATGTAGAGGTTTCAGCGGTGAGGATGCCTGAACTGAACATCGAAAAAGTTGGAATTGTCGCTGATTCTTTGGGTGTGCCTTTAAGAGTAAGAGAGTACATTCCTTGCTTTTGGTAAGCTGATTCGAGAAATTGCTAGCTTGAATCCGCCTTCAAGTAATTGGTTCTAATAATTGCGTTGCTATCTTTCTGCAGAGAATAAAATCACTTACACTTTTCTTCGGGTCGAAGCCTTTCAATTCTTTTGGCGAATTCTTTTTGTCTGTCGTCACTTAGAATATAATAATAGTGAATAGAAGTGGCGTTGATTTCGCGCTTTGACCCTTGGCGTTCTAGTTTATGTACGTGTCCGCCTAAACTGACATTTAATCCTTATACTGGATGTGACCACGAGTGTGTTTACTGTTATGCCTCAAGTTATATTCCTCGTTTTGTCCAATGCAGAGCAAAAAAAAGTCTGGTTCAGCGGTTGCATCGTGAAGCTGCGAAGCTGAATGGCGAAATAATCTCTATCGCTAATAGTTCTGATCCATATCCGCGCTTGGAAATTGCGGCTGGAATGACACGGCGATGTCTCGAAATCCTCTCCGAGAGCAATTGCCGAATACAAATTGTCACGAAATCCAATCTTGTCGTCCGAGATAGCGCCCTTCTATGCAAGGTGCCGTCAATGGTTGCCGTAACCATAACAACAGACAACTCTAAAATTGCGAAAATTTTGGAGCCAAAAGCTCCAACACCAGATGAACGACTTAGTACTGTCAAAGACCTTGTAGATAATGGCATCCCTGTTTCCGTGCGGATAGATCCTGTGATTCCATTCGTAAATGATAATCCAGAAAAACTTGTAGCTAATCTTGCAGACATCGGCGTCAAGCATGTGACAAGCTCAACCTACAAGATAAAGCCAGATAATTGGCGCCGATTTTCAACTATAATGCCCTTAGTAGCTGAAAAACTTGAGTATTTTTATTTCAAGCAGGGCGAAAAAATAGGCGGAAACATGCTGCTGCCAAGAGACTTACGGTTTGAGATCATGAAGAAAATCCGGGATTTAGTAGTTGGAAATGGAATGCAATTTGGCGTCTGCAGAGAAGGCTTAGCGAAATTGAATACGGCAGCGTGTGATGGTTCATGGCTAATAAAAACTGGGGGTGGGTAAACATATGGTTATACATGAGCGAGTCGTGATGCTGGTGGATTTTGACTATTTTTTTGCTCAATGTGAAGAACTGCGAAATCCGGCACTCAAGGATAAACCCGTAGTGGTGGGTGTTTATTCTGGTCGCACCGAAGACAGCGGAGCCGTAAGCACAGCCAACTACTTAGCCAGAGAATACGGAGTTAATTCTGGACTTCCTCTTTATCTTGCGAAGAAGCGACTTAAGGGCACTGCTGCAGTTTTTCTGCCGGTTGACGACGAGTTTTACGAGCAAATCTCGAACAAAATAATGCGCTTGCTCAGAGGCTATGCAAACAGTTTCGAGCAGACAAGCATAGACGAGGCTTATCTGGATGTCACTGAAAAGACTCAGAGTAGCTTTGAAGTAGCACGTGATTTAGCCCAAAAAATGAAAAACGCCGTTAAAATCGCGGTGGGTATAACTTTTTCCGTAGGTGTTGGACCGAATAAGCTTGTGGCTAAAATTGCAGCTGATACTCAGAAGCCTGACGGATTAACAGTTGTCAGGCCCAAAGAGCTTACTCTGTTCTTATCACCATTGTCTGTTAACCGTCTTCTGGGAATAGGGCGCAAGACAGCTGCAAAACTCAGCGATTTAGGGGTGAAGACGGTAGGTGATTTAGCAAAATACGACGTGCAAGAGCTTATGGACTTTTTCGGGAAAAAACTCGGTGTGTACTTTCATAATGCAGCTAATGGGGTGGACAACGAACCCGTTCAGGAAACAGGCGAAGCCGAATCTATCAGTCGGATTTCCACTTTGAAAGAGAACTCGCGTGAATTGATGGTGGTTCTTGAGAAGACCAACCAGTTAATTGAAGACATCCACAAAGACATCGTGCAAAGAAACATTAGTTTCAAACAGGTCGGAATAGTGGCTATATTGACCGATTTAAGCGTTCGAAGCCGATCGAAAACACTGGAAAACACCACTCGCGACGCAGAAATAATACGACAAGCTGTTCGAGAACTTTTCGAAAAGTTCCTCGGAGAATCTGAACTCAAAATCCGGAGAGTTGGCGTGAAAATCTCAAATTTGACCAGGGAAGAAGTCAAACAGAAAAGACTAACAAGCTTTTTTTAAAGACACTTGAAGAAGTGATAGTGAAGCAATATTGTCCGATATCTAAAATTGCTTCTTATTGTAGCTCAAACATTGGGCATCGGCTTTTTTTGTTTCGGGGGATCTCCGATCTTCACAACGTTTATTAAGTCTTAATACTTGTATAATAGCATAATAAAAGCGAAGGATAAAAAATGAGCCGTACCCAAAAAGGAAAACCTCAAGCCCACCCCAGCG
>SMYP01000016.1 GCA_007050895.1 Candidatus Bathyarchaeota archaeon
GATTCCAACTAGGTCTATGTCTCCACCGTCAGCTTGAATCTGCGGCTTGATCTCAGCAAGAGCAGCTTCCACTTTCTTCTCAAGCGAATCACTCATACCAATATTTCACCACACTCAAGTTTTAAAGCCTAAACCATAAAACACGAATAATCATAAAAGCATTCCCCTGAATCACACCAAACAAACAACTCGAACTCCTTTAAGCATTAAGCAAAAAAGCAATTATGTCTGATTTTAGGATTGAGAATAAATGTGTTGACTATTCAGAAAAGCTTGCAATAGCGAACTTCATTATGGAGATCAAAGGTTACTAGTCCTGGAAAAAACCTGCTGAAAAAGCTGGATCGATATCTTGCTGTTCTATTCATCTTCATCATGGTTTCTTTTTCTACGTGAATACGCATATTCGATGAAGGCTACAAAAAGCGATGATGAACCGGTGCCTAACATGACTAAAGTTGCGGGGTCTAATATTTCACTTCCATCCGTTTTTTGGTGTTGTGAGCACATTTTATCTATATAAAGTCATTTGAGATTTGTTCCTAATTATTATGAAAAAACGTAGGTATCTCCCACAAAGGTATCCTTGTTGGTTTTCATATTGTTTTGCAAAACATTTAAGCGTTGGATGCCGTGTACTTTTGGAAGATATATATTAGAGAGAAGGAAAATGAAGCCGCATGTTACTCTTGTGAATCCGCCTGCTCCAAGTGGATCCACCGGGCATATGCCCTTCGCTCTATTAGGTTTAGGGTATTTAGGTGCTATTTTGGAAAAAAACCGGTATGAAGTTGACGTGATTGACTGCCAAGTGCTCAAGCTTTCATACAAAGATTTCCGAATCGAAATTGGCAAGCACCGACCAGATATAGTTGGGTTAACGTCCACTACGCTTACATACCTTTCCGCATTGAGACTGGCAAGAATCGTCAAAGAAGTGCTGCCGGAATGTCTTATTTTTATTGGTGGCCCCCATGTTACGTTCTGGGACAAAGAAGCACTAGAAGAATGCCCCGCATTAGAGGTTATCATACGCCGCGAAGGTGAATATACGTTGCTGGAGCTTGTGCAGAAGGTTGAAGAAGGTAAAGATTTCAGCGACGTGCTGGGCATAACTTACAGGAAAGAGGGAAAGATTGTTAAAAATCCTGACAGACCTTACATAGAGGACTTGGACTCGCTTCCTTTTCCAGCTAGACACCTGTGGCCTATGGAGAAACTTCGAAAATATGAGGATATACTTTACTTGGCGGCAAGCAGAGGCTGCGTTTTCTGGTGTGAATTCTGTGCCACAGTTCGGATGCATGGTCGCAAATTTCGTATGCGAAGCCCGAAGAACATTGTGGACGAGCTGGAGTTTCTCTACAAAACCTATGGGATCACCAATTTTACGTTTTGTGATGATGCGTTTACTGTCGATCCAGAAAGAACCAAAGAATTGTGCAAACTGATTATAGAACGCAATCTGAAGATAAAATGGAACTGTGGAACTAGAATTGACATGCTTACTAGAGACCTTCTCATTTCAATGCGCGAAGCAGGTTGTGTTTCCGTATGGTCTGGGGTTGAATCAGGTTCACAAACAGTCTTAGATGCCATGCATAAAGGCATTACCACCGAACAAACGTTACGCGTTTATTGCTGGATAAGAGAGCTTGGCTTAAAACCTGTACCAAACGTGATTCTTGGTTTTCCTGGAGAAACCAAAGAATCCGCTTGGGAAACGATAAAATTCGTTGAGAAGATAAGCCCTGATGAAGTCGGTTTTTATAATATAGCTACACCTTTTCCGGGAACACCTTTGTATGACTCCGTCAAGGAAAAGGGTTGGCTGAGAGTAACTGACTTTGATAAATATGACACCGTAACTCCAATCTTTGAAACGCCGTGGTTGAGTATGGAAGAGCTAAGACATATCCGTGGACAAGCCTTTCACCATTTCTATATGCGCCCGACATATATTGTCCGAATGTTTCGCAAGGGTTGGATGTACGGTTTTGCTGCACTTAGAACAGCTATGGCACATTTCATCATGTCCACCAAATCCAAATTCAAGCGTTCATAAACCAAAAAATAGCTATATAAAATACGTCGCGATCACGCTGCAAGTGCTGCAAGGATCCCACCGATCAAACCTGACATTATGGGAAAAGGCAAATCTGCTTAGTTTTGATCTAAATCTCAAAGATATCGCCAGTCTTCGGAGCAATAGCATCCAATCCAAGCTCAGATTCAGCCCACTTAGCCAACATTTTGCAGTTTTGTTCCTCACCATGAACAACAAACACTTTGGGCTTTCCTCCCAACTTTCGCAATGAATCCTTTAGTTGGCTTGATCCGCAGTGAGAGGAGAAATCAAAATGTTCATAACGGGCTTTAACTTTTCGTACCTTACCATCAATAGTGCATACGCCTTTCTCAAGTAGCTCTTTTCCAGGAGTTCCCGGGATTTGGTAGCTCACTAAGAAAATGGCGTTGTTGGCTTTCTTGCCAATTTTTGAAACGTAGAACGCAGCCGGACCACCTTTCAGCATGCCTGCGGTGGAAATAATTACTTTAGGTGATTTTATGGCTTTTCGTCTGTCTCTCCATCCGTCAATCCATTCAGCTGAACGCATGGCGTTCATGAAAAGTCTCGGATCTCTCAAGAACTCTTTGTGGTTCATTATTATTCTGCTTGCTTCACGGGCCATACCGTCTAGAACGATGGGGTACTCGAAATGGTGGGCAGTGAGGATGCAAGCCATTTCCTGTGATCTACCAACTCCAAAGGCTGGAACCAAAGCAATACCGCCTTTCTCCACAACTTCTGTAACTGATTCTACGAAACGTTTTTCAAGCTCCGCACGGTCAGCATGGTCTGCGCTTGCGTAAGTGCTTTCGATTACCACAGCGTCCAAGCTTTCGTGGTCCATAGTTGCTCCTGCCAACAGTTGGCTATCGGTAGTGTTGAAGTCGCTTGTGTATAGCAGCTTTTTACCTTTGGCTTCAATTAGTACTTGGGCACTTCCTGGTGTATGTCCAGCGTTTATAAGTTTGAAACTCATTTCGCCCACTTCTTCTTCGACGCCAAAATCCAAGTGTTTGTTGCTTTTCATCATGGTTTTCAATTCCAAATATTCGAAAGGCAGGTAGTATCCTGAAAGATGAATGAAATCTTTCACTAAAAGCTGTGTTAAATCCAAATTCAACCTATTTGTGTACATTGGTGTTTTTCCGTCAATGTAAAATATTGGTAGTGCACCTGAATGGTCAAGGTGGCTGTGAGTTAAAATTAACGCATCAACTTCTTTTGGAGGAACGTGCATTGGAAAACCGGGTTCATGGTCAAACATCACACCGTAATCTAGTAAAGCTTGGGTTTTTTTGGTTTTAACGGATATGCTTATTCTGCCGACTTCACGTGCTCCGCCGAGAAACCCAACTTGCAATCAGCATCGATCCTTCAATTTTGATATTTAAAGAGTAATCATGAAACTATACATGCTCTTTTAAAAATGTATTGACCTTGTCGCTGAATGTGTAGCGACTAATCCTTTCTTTATAGCTTTGAGAATTTCGTCAACCTTTAACTCTGCTTGGATTTCCGTATAAACTGCTAATGGCTCTGAAGGATTATGTGCATCGCTTCCAGCTACACCGGGGAGCTTCATTGATTTAGCTAGGTCATTAGCTAATTTGTTTGCAGCTGGTGAGGATTCGCCGTTGAGGACTTCGACAGCGTCAAACTTGTAGTTTCTGGCTACATCTCCCATTCCATATTCGCGGTACGGATGTGCGACAACAGAGACATATTTGTTTTCTCTGGTGAAATCGATGACGTTTTCTGCGGTCCATGGGTGTGGTGGTGTTTCTTCAGTACCTAGAATCAGTATGTCTCCTTCTGGGGTGCTGATTTCTACGCCTGGCATTATTAGTATGTCTGGGTAAGATGAAGCGAGTTTTTGTGTTTCAGCTAATCCTTTGACCGTGTCATGGTCAGTCACGGCTGCGACTTTTATGGAATTGTGCGCTACAAGTTTTTCCACGATAGCTTTGGGTGTAACTGTTGAATCGTTTGAATATATGGTGTGGATATGCAGATCAGCTCTAATCAAGGTTATTCGCTCAAGTGTTTTCGCAGAATCATCTCTAAACGAGTTAAAATGTTTTTGCCATCTTCCATGTTCATGTCTACGGCTTCAAAATTTATGTTTTTCTTCTTACACGACTTGGCGCACTGAGTTTTGACGTTGACACCCCACTGTTCAGGATTGTGGAGAAAAACTACAGCTTCGTAACGACGGCGTCTTATGTATTCTGATGTCTGTTTTGCCACGTAGTCTATGGTTTCTTGGTCAAGCGGAAGCGCAATTTCATGTTGCGAGAGTGGATAGACTTCGTCAAGCTCCATTGGGATTACGCCAAACGGTGCAGCGTAAAAACAGATGTGAATTTTACTTGATAGTTCTTCGCCTAGCCGTTTGGTGACTTGTC
>SMYP01000124.1 GCA_007050895.1 Candidatus Bathyarchaeota archaeon
GTCATCCGATCTCCATATTTAGTTTTCGCTGAGATATAACGTCTTTTTATCACTTCTGCGCTTTCGACAAGTTGCTCAATAGTTGGTTTCGGCACGCCTCTATCGTTGAGTTCCGCCATAATTGAGCCTATATCTGTTCTTGAAACGCCAACGCGTATCTGTTTGTCTGCGTCTGCTAGCATTTTTAGCGAGACATTTTCGATGTTTTTTGGTGAAGCGCCATATTCGAAAGATACAACATCGATATTTTCAACTTGCAGCAAATCGGGCAGCCTTGATGTTGAATGAAGATGAATCTGTCGTACTGCACCTTGGAAATCGCAGGCTTTTTCCAAAACCTCGCGCAGGACATCGTTTTCTGCGGCTATGTTCAAAAAGCCAAAGCTTGGCTCGTCGATGGATATTACTTCGGTTTTGACGTATTTGGTATTGATGATGCTGTTTTTGGCAAAACGGCGTATTGTTTCAGCGAAACCTTCAAGCACGTCCTTGTAGGGTATTGTGCCTATCTCTTGCAGATAATGCTCCATGGGACCAAACATACAGGCTCGCAGCGAGATTGTTCTTCCAAGTTCCTCACTAAGATTTTTAGCTTCCGCCTTAATGACTGCCACTTCGGGCAGTAACGCATCCTTCTCATCGACTATAAAGGTGCCTTTTTCCATAGCTTTGTGAATGGCGTCACTGACTTGGCGGATGCCGTCATAGTGCCAAGGAGAATTAATCACATCCAGTCCTGTATCAATTTTCTTTTTAAACGAGTTGATTGTTACATTGTAAAAGTTTTCACGAATAAATGGATCGGCACTGGCATCTTGACCATTTATCATGGCTTCTCGAGCAAGCTGGTATGCCCTGTTATATGTGTCCCTGTTAACTTCAACAGGTAACGGAAAACTTCCTATGTCGTCAACCAACGTTTCCATGAAGCTATATTTACTTTCTCGTTCTTTTAAGGGTGTAGCTACGTCTTAATACATCCGTAAAACTAAAGAACCCTAAACGTGTTGAAATAATTCATCATGTCTGAATCGTGTGTTTTCTGTAAAATAGTTCAACAAGAGATGCCAGCAAGCGTAATCTATGAGGATGACAAAGTGATTGCGTTCATGAGTATTCAACCCATAAACATTGGTCATACGCTTGTTGTGCCCAAGAAGCATTACAAGAATATCTACGAGATTCCAGAGGAAGAAGTAGCGTACCTGTACAAAATCGCGAAGAAGCTGTCTCATGCCGTGAGTAAGGCAGTTGACGCTGAAGGCATCAGAATTGTCCAGAACAATGGTGAAGCGGCTGGACAAGTTATATTTCATTTGCACGTTCACATAATTCCCATGAACAAAGATCGCCAATGGGCGCATTACCCCGAAAATCGGGATATAGAAGCATTAAGAGACGATGCTCAAAAGATACGCCAGTTCATATAACAGCTGGTTCAATGAAATGAATTACTTCAATATAATTACTCCTTCAGATTGGTATGCGTTTCTGAAGCTGAGTTATCGGCGAATTTTGTTTGAAATCAACTTTGGTAGGGACACGTATAAAAGAGGGAATCCCCATTTGCTACACTGCAAAAAGCGGGAGAAACATGACTGAAGAACCTAGTAGGAATGAACCCCCCCTTCCAGAGAAACTTTTTATTGATGAACCAATGAATTTTCCGTTTCATGCTGCTTATGTTGTGTATTCGGAATTATTTGATAATATAAATGATGTTGATGCCAGAGTAGATTTGAACCGGAACATTGAGGCTCTGAAAGACAACAGGATAAACCCAGAAACCTTTTATAGGAACATAGCTCACCATCGGAAAATGTCGCCTGATCAACATCATGAAAGATTTTCTTTGCAGACTCAGAGAAAAAGGGATTGGCGCAAGAAAGCTCAAAGGCAAGATAGAATAAAAAGACACAAAAAATAGGTGTAAGTCACCGGGTTCTATCTGCGGATTCCTTTTCTTCATAAGAGTATTGATTCAACAGTGAGGTTGAGTACCACTTCTGCAATGTCGCTGGCGTACTCGGCGGTTCTCCGGATGCTTTCAATTATCAATCTTAGATGAGGAGCGTCTTCAACATCTATCTTTTGAGAGGAAACAACAGCTGCGTTCTCCAATGAATCAATGTCTTTAGTTTTTTCAACTATGCTTTCAGCAAGAACGTAGTCTTGTCTGAAAAGTGACTCTATAGAGGTTTCAAACATTGAAACAGCTAGACTACTCATGCCTTCAAGTTTTTCAATCGTTTCAGACTCTAACTTGTTTTTCATTAGCAAAACGTTGTCTGCGATTCTTGCCGCGTGATCTGCGGTTCTTTCCACAGCTTTTGTCACCAGACGATATCCTAGGCATTCACGGGCGTTTTTCAGTCCAATTTCCTTTATTATTCGGGAGTTTTGAATTGCAGTTTTGAGTTGTCTCACTATGTAAAGGTTGAATCTATCCACTTCGTTGTCTGTAATTGCAACTTCCTCAGCATGTTGGATGTCAAGTTCTTTCAAAGCGGTTATGGCGTCTCGGTGCATTGACGCCGTTATTATGCTCATTCGTCTCAGAGCGCTTTGAACAGAAAGTTCTGGATAGCTCAAAAGAACCTGTAAAGTTAGTTCATCTGGAGTGTCTGTGACTATTTCGGTTCCAACTAGCATGTTTCGAGAAAAAGTTTTTATCTCGTGTCTTTGCTTTGTGGATAACTGTTTTTGTCCTTCGCCTTTTATATGCAGTATGTTGTAGCCAATGAGATAGGCTGAGACTGTTTTTCTAATTACTAAATCTGGTGAATCCTTGGGATTAACTTTAATTGAAGTTTCATCACGTTCCTGTTGTATTACCGTGTCAGCAGGCATAATTGACAAAAACCCGTCCTCTTCTTCGCGGATTTTTATCAGGCTCCCCCTCTTGAGTTGGTTTTGATCTATCCATCGTTTTGGCAATGATATTATGTAAGTTGATCCACCGGTAAATTGAAGTTTTCGTGTTTCTTCAGTAAATTTCGATTGCATTCAAGTTACCCTGAGTACTGCAGGGTGTTTTCTATTAATAAATAGATTGTGTCTACATAACGAAAATAGTTCTATATATTCTCTATTAGGATAATATATATCTGTGTTAGCTATGTCTGATGATTTATAGAAGGGAGACAACTGAAGAAGACATACACTGCCTTAATCATTATAATATTAGGAATAGGCATGACATATTGGTACTTTAGTACTCCACATCAAAGCGTGGAAGGTGTAATTGAAATCGACGGTTCTAGCACGGTCTACCCCATAACCCAAGCAGTGGCTGAGGAATTCTTGAGCTTTTATCCCAATGTTTATCCAATTGTTGGAGTCTCAGGAACTGGAGGCGGTTTCAAACGCTTCATAGCGGGAGAAACAGACATCAGTGATGCCTCACGACCCATCAAGGATTCGGAAGCCCAAGTTGCTGCAGCTAACGGCATCGAATTTTTAGAGTTTGAGATTGCTCTTGACGGTATTGCTATAGTAACCAATCAATACAATGATTGGGTTGATTACTTAACCGTAGAAGAGCTTGATTTAATATGGAATCCTGATAGCTCAGTTGACAGCTGGAACGACATTCGATCCGAATGGCCTGAGCAATCGATTAGACTTTATGGACCAGGAACTGATTCGGGAACATTTGACTACTTCACTGAAGTAATTGTTGGAGAATCGGGCGCTAGCAGAACTGATTATACGGCTAGCGAAGATGACAACGTTCTAGTTCAGGGAATTGCTGGAGACAAATATGCACTAGGGTATTTCGGTTACGCTTATTATGCTGAAAGCAGGGATATCCTCAAAATTGTTCCTATAGATTCAGGAAATGGACCCGTAACTCCCGCTGACCAGACAATAAATTCAGGACAATACACACCACTGTCTCGACCACTCTTAATATACGTGAGCAAAGCATCACTCAAGCGACAGGAAGTGGCGAATTTCGTTAGGTTCTACATGGAAAACGCTGAACAACTAGTAACAGAAGTGGGCTATACGCCTCTGCCAACATCAATGTATCAACAAAACCTTGCAATTCTCGACGAACAACCTTAACTCGCTTTTCTATTTAACAACGCAATGGTGAAAAAAAAATTAGAACGCTGAAATCAAAAAAACAAGCGCAACGCAGGCGTGAATGGATAATAGAAAAGCTTCTCTTTTTCGCAGCTGTGGTTTCTGTGTTTACTACGCTTGCGATTCTCGCTATTTTATTGTTTGAGGCTATTGGCTTTTTCGGAGAAGTTTCGATTGTTGATTTTTTCACTGGAACAAAATGGACCCCGCTTTTCCGTGATCAGCATTTTGGCGTGTTACCATTGGTATGGGGTACTTTAATGGTCACGGCTATAGCATTAGCTGTTGCGGTTCCTATAGGTTTGGGAAGCGCAATTTTTCTAAGCGAGTATGCTCCCGAAAAACTTCGGAAAACCATAAAACCATTATTAGAGATTCTCGCAGGAATCCCCACAGTGGTTTATGGTTATTTTGCATTAACTTTCGTTACTCCATTGCTCCAAGTGGTATTTCCAGAGATGATTGTATTCAATGCTTTGAGTGCAGGTTTGGTTATGGGTGTTATGATTATTCCGATGGTGGCATCTCTAAGTGAAGACGCGATGATGGCGGTGCCTCAGTCTTTTCGAGAAGGTGCATACGCCCTTGGAGCGCGGAAACACGAAGTTGCCCTTGGGATAGTTGTTCCCTCAGCCCTATCAGGTATAGTTGCTTCATTTATTCTGGCAATTTCAAGAGCTGTTGGCGAAACTATGATTGTAAGCATAGCTGCAGGTTCCACACCCAAACTAACACTGAATCCACTGGAAAGCATACAAACAATGACCGGTTACATAACCCAGATTAGCTTAGGCGAAGCCCCATTTGGAAGTCTCGAGTATAAAACCATTTTTTCCGTGGGTCTCACTCTTTTCTTGATGACTTTGGTTATCAATCTTGTTGGACAATGGGTGAAAAAACGCTACTGGAAGAGGTATTAACCGTGGTTAAGCAACAAAGCAGGCGACAGGAAACATGGCGAAAAGTCAAAGGTAACATAGTACTTTTTCTATGCTTAACAGGAATAGTTCTAACGTTAGTGAGTTTAGCAGCTTTGCTGTTTGATGCGTTTCAACAAGGGCTCCCATGGTTGGATATTCAGTTTCTTACAAGTTTTGCATCGCGCCGCCCAGAACAAGCAGGTATATTAGTAGCACTCTTTGGCAGCATCTGGGTTGTAGGGCTAACCGCACTCATTTCTTTTCCCCTTGGAGTTGGAGCCGCTTTATATCTTGAAGAATATGCGCCTCAGAACCATTTCACTTCTTTCATCCAATTGAACATAGCCAACTTAGCAGGAGTGCCATCTATTGTCTACGGTATCTTGGGTTTGGGCTTATTTGTGGAAGCATTAGCACTGGGACGAAGCATATTGGCTGGAGCTCTAACATTATCCTTGCTGATTTTACCTGTTATCATAATTGTGTCTCAGGAAGCAATACGCAGTGTCCCCACAACTGACCGAGAAGGAGCGTACGCCCTTGGGGCAACGCGTTGGCAGGTTACCCGAGAAGTTGTTTTGCCTCAGGCTTTGCCTGGCATGCTTACTGGAACGATTTTGGCTTTATCTAGAGCTATTGGCGAAGCTGCACCACTGATTGCTATTGCTGCTTTAGTTTATGTTCCTTTTACTCCTACTGGTCCTTTAGACCGCTTTACAGTTATGCCCATTCAAATATTCAATTGGGTGAATCAACCTCAATCAGAATTCCGAGGGTTAGCAGCCGCTGGAATACTTGTTCTCTTAGCGGTTCTTTTGGGCATGAACTCCATAGCTATTTTCATTCGTAATCGATATCAAATGAGAGGGCGGTAAAATGGTGATAAATAAAGTGAAAATTGATATTCAAGATTTGAACGTTTGGTTTGGAAGTAAACATGTTATAAAAAACGTAAGCATGGGAATCAAAGCCAACGCGGTAACAGCAGTCATGGGTCCTTCTGGATGCGGAAAGACAACGCTCATCAGAGCGATAAACAGACTTAACGAACTAATTAAGGGAAGTAAGACTACCGGAGAGATTTACATTGACAAGGAAAAGGTCTATAGTGAAGACACCGATATTTTTGAACTTCGAAGAAGAGTGGGTATGGTATTTCAGAAGCCTAATCCTTTTCCAAAATCAATTTATGAGAACGTTGCTTTTGGACCTAAACTTCACAAGATAGCGAACAGTTCAGAACTTGATGCCATAGTGGAGAAAAGTCTGAAAGGAGGGGCTTTATGGGATGAAGTTAAAGATCGATTAAATGACAATGCTCTTAGTCTTTCAGGTGGACAACAACAGAGATTATGCATCGCAAGGGCTTTGGCTGTGGAACCTGATATAATTCTTATGGATGAGCCTTGCAGCGCTCTTGATCCTGTTTCAACGGCTAAGATAGAAACGCTTATTCGGGAACTTGGAGAAAACTACACTGTTGTAATCGTGACCCATAATTTACAACAGGCTGCGCGAGTTTCTGATTTCACGGCTTTTATGTATGTGGGAAAACTAGTAGAATACGACTCCACAAAGCGCTTGTTTGAGAAGCCAGAAAGCGAATTAGCAGAAGAATATATAACTGGGAAATTTGGTTAGGTGAAAGACATGGTTAGACTTTTAGACGCAGGTTTAGAGCAGTTAACCACAATGGTACATAAGAGTGGTGAAGTAGCCAAAAGCGCCATAAGAACGGCTATTGACGCTTTCATGAATGGTAAAGACGTAATGGACGATGTGCGGGCCCTTTCAGATGTTATCAGCTCCATGACCGTAGAAATTGAAAACAAGTCTTTCGAGCTGATAGTGAAATATCAGCCAGTGGCGTCCGACCTGAGGATAATTAACTCTTACATGAAAATAGCATATGATTTCGAAAGATACGGCAGGTATGCTTGGGACATATCTTTCACCTACAAGAAACTTGGGGTTGTGGGCGAATGTTCTTTTGCTTCTGATTTGATGCCAAAGCTGGTTGAGAAAGTCTCAGAAATGGTTGGCAAAAGCGTAGAAGCTTTGAGGGAGCATGATGCAGAATTGGCTAAAACTCTAGCTGTCACCGAAGATGAGGTGGATGCTCTTTACTTTGCTTATATGGACCAGCTTTCAAAGGCACTTGCACAAAACAAATGCGTTATGTGTAACCTCCTGGTGTCGAGGTATTTGGAAAGAATAGCTGACCACACTACGTATGTTGGCGAAGCAATAGTTTACATAGCCACCGGCGAAAAAATAAGTCTAAGATAACTAATAAGCTTAGATTCGTTTAGCCAAAAGATTTTTTTGGTTTTGTTTCACTCTTGAAGGTGTCTCTTCTTAAAAATAGAGAGCGTGATCAAGTAAGGATGTCACTCGTTTATTTCAATAATGATAGATAGCACGTAGGCTTCTTTGCTCCAAACATTAATCCAGTAGTTCAAGTCATCGCTAATTCCTTTGATGTTAGATTGCGCTCCTTCAACAGTAATCTCTGCTACAACAATAGTCTCTGGTCTAAAACGAAATCCCCAATGGTTGTCGTATTTTTCGACTATGCCTCCAATCCACATTTCAGTTTGGTTGTTCTGAAGATTAACCAGAGTGTTCCAGACAACAGGATTCGCCGTTTCAACAGCCATGATGTCGCCTTTCGAATCTTTAATTACTGCCCAAAAACTAGTTTCATGTTTAGTCTTGTTAGAGTAGCTCACATTTTCCCAATATACCCAAAGCGTGAAGCTAATTATCACTATTGTAAGAGCACTAATGCCAACTAGAACTAACTTACTCTTCATTCTTACTCACTCTAATTGCTCTGTAATTATTCATGGAAAAGATAGATATTAAGTGACTTCTTGAACAACCAATAATTATATCACTCATGAAATCTTCTCTTTTCACCCAGTTTCACTTAGTTAAATTTGGTGATATTATCTAAGCAAGATGTCTAGTCAACTTCAGAAGGTCCTCCGCATTCCGCGTAGTGGCTTCTGCTAACTCTTCTACACTGATATTTTTCAGATTCGCAATTTCTCGAGCGATTATAGGGAGAAAGCTGGGTTCATTGCGTTTTCCCCTCATCTCTTGAGGTGCAAGCCAAGGACAATCCGTTTCAAGTAGCATGTTTTTCAAGTCTATCCATTTAGCAATTTTCCGTAATTCCTGAGCCTTGGGGTAAGTGACTGTTCCAGCGAAAGAAATGAGGAAACCCAAATCTATACATCGTTGCGCCATTTCTTTGCTTCCAGAAAAACAGTGCATTACACCTTTGATTTTTCCCTCAAATCTCAAAAGAACCTGAAGAATTTCGTCGTGAGCTTCCCGATCATGAATCACAATTGGCAGATTCAATTCTTGTGCCAAGGAAAGTTGAGTTTCAAAAGCTCTCTTCTGAATTGCTTTCGGAGATAAATTCCTATAATAGTCAAGCCCGATTTCACCTATTGCCACAACTTTGGGATTGGTTGCGAGTTCTCTTAATTTATCCATGGAGTTTTCGTCTAGCGCGTTAGCATTATGAGGGTGAATGCCAACTGTCGCATAAAGTCCTTGGTACTTCTCAGAAAGTTCGATCCCTTTCAAACTACCAGTAATATCAAAGCCTATATTCACTATTCGAGTTAAGAGGTTCTCTTTAGCCCTTTCTAAAACCTTCTCTCGATCATTGTCAAAGCTTGTCCACTGGAGGTGAGCATGAGTATCCACGAACATTTTATCGTTACCACACGGTTCTTTGTTAACCTTAAACAAGTGTAGCGTCAAATAAAAATCACCATGGCTTTAGCGAACTTTGATAAAAACACAAGTAGCCAAAATTTTTATGGTTCAGTAAAAAACATGGAAAGTTTAAACGTGTTTAAACAAACCTTAGCCGAGTAGAGACGTCTCCCACAACCAAACTCTCCATTTTTCACCAATGAAAAGTTATTTGGCAGAAAGCAAACCTGCAAAATACCATTCTGCATTTATCAGCTGCTCAAAACCAACAACCTTTATCAACCAATAGAGAGGTTCATTTTAAATAGATTGTTAAAGGTCAAGTGCAGATGAAAAAGCATCATAGGAATGAATTACATTTTTCCAAAAAGGACAAGCCCTATAACAAGCGCTTAGTTTTATTTGGTGCAGCATCGCTCATCTGGTTCATTTTTCGAACGGGCACAAAACCGTCGAGAGTTGTGTATCCTTGTCAGAGAGCAGCTTTGGCTAACAGCTCGATATTGCTGGGTTTGTCTATCCCACTCTGGTTAACTTCCATGTTGACAAAAACGAAGAAATTCATCTCTAGAAAAGGGATAACCCTTGCAATCCTACTTATCATAGCAAACATGGTGCTAAGCAGCAGCCAGTATCTGGGAAACATGCAACTTGCCGGAGCAGCCAACCCCAATCAAGAGCTTTATCTTTCACTTGAGCCCATGCAGGCGAGTAGTTCTCCCGCCTCAAACCTGTATCTTGTAAACGGTCCCACAATCGCGCATGTTAATGAACTAATAAATCTAATGGGATCTAATGGTTTACTCGTCTACAAATCAGAAACGAGCGGATATAATAAGGGACCTAACGGCTTAATCGCAAATAACGATGTAGTTCTAATAAAGATCAATGAGGAATGGCCCTATCGGGGAGGAACAAACACGGACATTTTGAAAGAGCTAATTCAGGCATTGGTTGACCATCCAGACGGCTTTGTTGGAGAAATTGTTGTAGCAGATAATGGTCAATGGCAAGGAAGCATGAACTGGCCAGAAAGCAACGCCGAAGATCATGCTCAGTCAACCCAAGACGTAGTTAATACATTCTCAACGCTACACAAAGTCTCAACCTACAGTTGGATCCCTATAAGAAGCGTACGTGTAAACGAATACTCAAGTGGAGACAATAGTAATGGCTACGTACTCTACGACACCAGCGATCCTGAAACGGGCATTTTAGTTTCATACCCCAAGTTCCAAACAACTTACGGAACATACGTTAGCTTCAAAAATGGCATATGGAACGGAACAGACTACGAAAAAAGGTTGAAAGTCATCAACATGCCCGTTCTAAAAACACACTCGACATATGGCGTTACTGCTTCTCTAAAACACTACATGGGCGTACAATCGCAAGGAGAAGGACAACCAGGATTAGCTAATGGGCACTCAACTGTGGCCACTGGTGGAATGGGAACGCTTATGGTTGAAACGAGGCTTCCAACCTTAAACATCATTGACGCGGTTTGGGTAAACGCGAATCCGCCACCTTTTTCTGGGATGGGCCCAGGCACACCTTATAATCAAGCCACTCGAGTTAACGTGCTTATGGCAAGCGCAGACCCTGTGGCTCTTGATTACTGGGCTGCAAAACATATTCTGATGCAGACTGCAAACTTGATAGGACATACCGATACCCATACAATAAACCCAGACAATACTGATAGAAGTGGAGTTTCTGGAGAAGCATTTGGCGTCTGGTTAAGTCGAACAAAGAATGAAATTGTAGCTGGGGGTTACCCCGTTACTTCCGACGAAAACAAAATGAACGTGTACGTTAAAAGTGAAGAACCTTTACCGACTCCTAGTCCTTCAACAACTCCTGCATCAACGCCCACGCCCAATCCAACAGGTTCCCCATCTCAATCGCCGACATTATCTCCGTCATCATCTCCATTACCAAGTGTATCCCCATCCGCAACAGATTCGCCTTCTCCAACGCCGACGACCAGTCCATATCCCCCACAAACACCCACTCCTCCGCCATCAGACCCATCATTGCTTCTCTACGGGTTGATAGGCGGCACCATAATCTTTTTTGCAGCGATACTCGCAGTCTTACTCTTCAAAAAGTAGCGCTATCCCAAGCAGGAAAAGCATGCATTTTCTTAAGGTTTGAGACCGAGGCGCGAGTGGATATGTCTCCACTCTCAACAAAACCCTCATTTTATCGTTTTTCTGATCTTCTTCTCGGCTAAGTAGCGTAAATTTTGAACAGGCGAATCTTCAAGGTTTTGCTCAATTTTTTCCCTGTATTTCTTCTCCGACTCCTTTGCCTTGCTTTCCTTGACACTAAATTCAACGCTGTTTTCAAGATTCCTTATCGTCCTCCCCAGTCTACGTTGACCCCTAGTAACCATTATCTTCACTTGAGAATCCATAACAAACCTTCCTATTTAACTGCACCTAAGAAACAAAAAAGACAAGCGATTAACTCGATGAAAAAAGCATGGAAAGTTTAAACGTGTTTAAACAGTTCATAGGGAACTTTTATTTACATAGACTACCTTGAAAAAAGCCTTAGCTCATGAATCATTGAGGCATACTAGAGATGAGGTCATCAGATATTGCAGCCACAGGTATATGTGCAGCTTTGTATGCGGTGATAGGTCTTTTAACCAGTTTTGGTCTAAATGTGGGCGGTGTAGCGTTTTATCCAGCCGTTGTTGTACCAGCCATATTCGCTGTTTTGTTTGGACCTTTAGTGGGTGGAATCGGCGCGGGAATAGGCATTTTCATCAGAGATGTTATTTATCATGGCGATCCATTACTGAGCTTGTTTGCTGGCGTCACAAGCAACTTTGTCATGTTTTTTCTACTCGGATACTTTTCTCATAGAAGAATTGACCCCCAAAAAGTAGCTCTTAGCGCAATTATTGGTGGTATACTTATAGTCGGCGGTCTAGTACTACCCACTTTTCTGTTGCCAACAGAATCGCTGATTTATACAGGTTTGTCCACTTCAGAAACCATTATTTTGTTAGTGGTACTAGTGACAGTAAGTTTGCTTGCAATCATAGGCATATTTGCGTTTAAAAGAGAATGGAGAACCTTCAGCGTTGGAACTGTGATTGGACAAGGTGTGGGCGCAGCAGTCGTCTCTATTACCGTTTGGGCGTACAGTAGCCTTTTCTACTCTCAAAACGGTTATTTCACAGCCCCTTTACCGCCAGAGTTTATTCCGATAATTGCTGTTTGGACAATTGCCACAGAAATACCATTCATACTCATTATATGTCCACCAATCATAAACGCATGTTACAAAGCCTTCCCATCACTAAAGACGTCTGAGAAAACCGAGGAAAAGGCGAAATAATGCCGGAAACCATTGCAAGAGCGTTTTCACCTGCGGGAATTTCAAGTTTTTTTGAAATCTGTGACAGGACAAATGACGGAAAACCCATAGTGGATTGTGAGCTGGTTGGCTCCAGAGGTGGCGGCTTCGGAATCCAAAAAGGTGTTTTAACCGAAGTCACTGTTTCGGAAGCCAAAAAAGAAAATATTCGCGTTTTCATTAATGGAAAACCAGCGCCAGAAGCTGAGACCACAAGAACAGTCTCAAGAATATTACTGGATAAGTCTGAAAAGATATGCGACGTTATGGTTAAGCATAAAGTCGATATTCCAGTCGGCGCAGGGTTCGGTTCCAGCGCTGGTGGAGCCCTTACTGTTGGGTTGGCCCTCTCCAAAGCTTTAGACTTGCGTTTAACATATAATCAAATTGGCAGAATCGCGCACGTCGCCGAAGTGCAGTGTAAAACTGGTTTAGGCACGGTCGGTCCGTTAATGCTTGGCGGCTGCGTACTTGTGATTGAGCCAGGTGCACCAGGAATAGGCGTCATTGACCGCATACCACTCAGTGACAACTACATGATAGTCGCGGGAGTTTTCGGATCTACTCCGACAAAACATGTGTTAGCTTCAGTTGAAAAACGACGCAAGGTCAACCTTTGGGGAAGGAAAACATTGGATGCGATTTTGACTGAGCCAACTGTCGAAAATTTTATGCATTGCAGTTTGAACTTCGCGGATAAGGCAGGTTTCATTACCCCACGTGTTAAACGATTAGTGAAGTTAGCTGAAAAAGCTGGCGCAGTGGGGGTCGCACAGAACATGGTAGGCGAAGCAGTCCATGCACTTGTGCTCGAGGAAAACACGGAAAACATAAAAGAAGCCTTCAAGCAGGTTTTGCCTAACGATAAAATCCTAACAGCTAAAATTGACTTTCAAGGCGCTAGGCTGGTAAGACATGAAGAAATTTAGAAAAGTAGCGGTTGGCGGGACATTCGATGAATTTCACAAGGGTCACAGGAGCCTGCTCATTAAAGCCTTCGAGGTCGGCGATAAAGTTTTAATCGGATTATGCACTGACGACTTCGTTAAAAAATTAGATAAGCCACACATGACCGCCCCTTACGAAGTGAGACTGCAAGAATTAGAGGTCTTTCTTAAAAATTTAAACCTAATTGACAAGTCGGAGATTATTCCTCTTAATGATCCTTATGGCAAAACCCTTACAGATAAGTGCATAGAAGCTTTGGTTGTAAGCGAAGAAACTGAGAAAACCGCTCTAAAAATTAACCAAAAACGTTGTGAAGCGCAACTTCCAGAGCTCAAAATAATTACGATAAGAATGGTGCCTGCGGAAAACTATAAACCCATCTCAACCACAAGAATCCGAAAAGGTGAGATAGACCGCGAAGGCCACCTGTTGAAGAGTCCATGAAATTGAACCCGACAATTAGATTCGTGTGAAATGTTGGATGAAAAAAAGTTTAGCGTTGTATGTCTTGAGGCTTTTTATAAATTTCTTCTCTCCACTTTCTCTCCCAACTCGCCCAGCCAGTTTTAACTAAGCCTTCTCTCAGACGAGGCATTTCAGCCACCCACTCAAGTAGCGTCCAAAAGCGCCTTTTGGTTTTAAGCAGTTCTGCAGGTATGCCTGATTCAACGCACCATCTAACGTAACCTCTTTCAACAATCTCTTGAAGCTCACCGGTAGCATCAACTTTTTCAACTCTGTATCCCCGGTTTTCTAGGTACCTGCGCAAGCTGGAGAGCACGTAGCCTGAGCTAACCTTAAAATGGGTTTCCGCATCTGGCTGGGTAACCTCGATAATTTCTTCGGCGATTTTAACTGAATCATCCAAATATTTCTTTTTCTTAAAGTTAGGTGGCTGAAAAGAGGAAGTTGGAATCCTGCGCTCCATGTAGCGCGGGTCTGGCGGTTTAATCGCGCCGATCACTACACCCAACAGAAGATCACTCCATCCAGCACTATCGATAACAATCTCTTTCGCGTAGGTGAAATGGTCCAGCGTCACTATACGTCACCAGAAGCTCAATTATAATATACAAGTATGTTTTTCTATCTTTTTGTTTTTTTAATATGTACTATTGAATTCATTAATTATATCAGAAATCCGAAGACTGATTCTAACGCACTCAATATTAATATAGTTAATAGAAATCAGTTCAATCTAAAATAGGAAGGATGAAAAAACGGTAAACAAGGGAATACACTGCCCTAAATGCGGCTCCTCAGAGATAGAGAAGAACAAGAATCAAGAACGTCGTTGTACCAAATGTGGAGAAAAATTCTATTTAGTTACACCTCAGTGCGGTTCTCAACATGACTTGAAAAGATATGAACTTTGACAATACTAAATGGCGGGCCCGACGGGAATTGAACCCGCGACCTACGGATTAAGAGTCCGCCGCTCTAGCCTTGCTGAGCTACGGGCCCGCAACGTCTCTTTTGAAAAAAAGGTTTCACTGAGAAATATAGAGCTTACGGTTTTTAATGTTATTTCACTGAATAAGTATGTCTGGTTTGTCGCTGGCTATCCCGTCAACACCTTTTTTCGAGTATTCTGAGATTTCTTCAGGATTGTTTATGGTCCAAACTATGACTTTTAACCCATTGTCATGAGCTTTCACAACATTAGCTGTGTGCGTAAATCTATAGAGAGGTAGAAGATAGCTTGCTTTAAGTTCCAGCGCGGCTCTTATGGGGTCCTTATGTTTCACATAGATTAGGCCAGTTTCCACCTCATTGTTCAAATCCCTAACTTTTCGTAGTGCCTCTTCTATGAAAGACACGATTACCACGTTTTTCTGCAAGCCCATTTCATTCACTGCAAAAAGCACTTTTTCTTCAATGCCGGCTTCTTTCAATTCGATGACGATTTTTACTTTACTGTCCAAAAAGTTAAGAGCTTCTTTCAATGTAGGAATTTTCTCGCCTTTTTCTGCAGATAACTCTTTTATCTCTTTAAGCGTAAACTCGCTCACCAAGCCTTCGCCGTCTGTTGTTCTCTTAACATCAGCGTCGTGGATGACAACAAGCTGATTATCTTTTGTTTTTCTAACATCAAGCTCTATCGCGTCCACACCGATTTCCATTGCTTTCTTGAAGCTGCGAAGCGTGTTCTCAGGCTCGTAGGCTCTGGCGCCCCTATGACCTATACGCAACATGAAAATTATTGACCCATTAAAATCTTATATAGCTTTATAACCTCCTCCTTGGAGGCACTCTGGATTCCCAATGTGCTATTGTTTTTCTTGGATTTTTTTGGTTCCTGTTGGATTGTTATTCCTTATTTTTCACAACTTCAGCGTTTTCTGTGCTAATGCCGCGCCAAATTATCTTGTAGCCCAAGGTTTTAATGGCTGAGGTTAGATCTATCTGTTCCGCTCGGGCGATTTTTACTGCTTCGTTTAGAGCGAGTTTTCCTGTTTTTGCCATTTGCTGGTCCAATTTATTCTTGATTTTTCCGAGTTTATCTTTTCTAATTAAGCTGTCGGGTAGCAGTATGTAGTTGCATGGGGTTCTTTCGGTTAGAGCTGCTCTCACAACTTCGGGTGATACTCCGGTCCTCTTGGCGAATTCTTCGATTTTGACAATCGGTTCAGTGAATATCACGTTGAGGTTTCTCATTAATTCTGTTTGGCTGGCTCGGACTTCTTTGTAGGATTCTCGCAGGTACCTCAGAACGGCAGGCAAAGGAATCTTGTTACGGTAGTAGATTATGTTCAGGCTTTGTTTTTTTTCAAGTTTTGTCAAACTCTCGCATGACAAGCTTTCATCTACAGCTACGAGGATTCGTTCTTGTGTTTTTTCCAGTTTATGTATCTTCCGCATGAGGTAGTCGTTCGTCCAGAAGCCAACGACTTCCATGTAGAGTTTAGCTCCTTCTCTTTCGAACGAGAAGTCTGGTATAAGCACGTGTTTGTCTGCTATAACCGGTTCGGGTTCTCTCTTTAGCTGCCAGCCCGAGTTTAGTGCTTTGAAGCGTTTGAAAAAGTTTTCCTCTACGACACTATCGTAGCCTTCGATCGCATGCCCTGTCCCAAACAGAGGGCTGTGTTTCCAACTTTCAAGTTTAAATGTAAAGATTTCATTTGTGAATTTCCAGAGAATTTTGGCTTCAGCTGTCCACTTGGGACTGGAAATTATGGTGGGCAGAAGCTTGGCTATGGCGACGCCGTAGCGTCTGGTGAGTTTGAAAAGGCTTGCGGGACCGTCGATTTTAACCCAGATTTCGTTGTTCTTGTAGGCGTCGTAAATTAGCCCGAGCCTTTTGGTTTTAAAGAAGATTCTTTGCCAGTTGGCTGAAACAGTGAATTTTAGCTCTGTGGACTCAAAAAGAAGAGTTTGAGCCAAGCTAAGATTATATTTCTCAAGCAGTTCCTGCTCGGATACCGGTTTGAAGTCCTGTAGGATTAGCTCGCTTTCCAAATCGGCGTATATAGCCTCTTCAAGTTCTTTATTGGACATCTCTAGTTGGGCGGCTACTTTATCGATTATGCTTTTGCGTTGTTCAATGGTTACTGCTGGTCCGGTTTTGGCAGTTGTTTGAAAGATTTTTTTTCTAAGATCTTGGGGGTCGGTTCGGCTGGCGCATTTGAAAACACTTCTTCTATCAAGCAGGAGCGTTAAGCCCCTTATGATGTGATAGTCGTATCCTTGGTCTTCAAGGGTGTCTGCAACTTTTTTTAGGTTATTTTTCTTTTTGCCTACGCCGTTACTATAGGTTCCAATGAGCTTGTTCGCAATTTGAAGGTTTTCCATGGATGGCTTCGCATACCGCGGTTGAATGTTTCCCTTCCGTTTCCAGACTGTAAGCAGGTTACTCGGAAGCAAGGGTGCTCTTCTCCTCAGTTTTTTGAGTTCGTCTGCGACTCATTCTGACCTCCATGGTTTCCTTGGAGACTATTTCTATAAGCCGGGCTTTCTTGCCCTCCACTTTCCTTAGCAGTCTACCGAGTCTTTGGATGTAGGCTCTTGTGCTTCCCGTTCCACTCAATATGTACCCGATTGTAGCATCTGGCACGTCTATGCCTTCATCAAGAACCTGACTAGTCACTATTGTCCGGTAATTACCTTTTCGAAAATTCTCCAAGATTTCGCGACGTTCTTTCTTTGGCGTAAGATAGGTGATGGCGGGTATGAGAAAACGGCGGCTTATAGCATACACAAGGTCAGTATGCAATGTGAAAATTAGGGCTTTTTCATTCTTGTTCGCCCCAAGCAGTTCACCTAAAACTCTAATTTTTTCTTGGCTGTTAAGGGCTAACTTTAAGGCGCGATTTCGTGCAAGAAGCGCGTCTCGTGCTCGCTGGTCTCTACCTGTAATCATGATGAATCTTTGGAAGTCTTTTGGACTCTTCATCACAATTCGTTTTTCTCTCAGGTAACTTCTGAATGTACCCATTTCTTTTCCGTAGAGTTTCTTTTCTTCTGAGGTTAGTTCAACATATTTTTTCTCGTAAGTGTAAGGTGAAAGATGTTTGCCTGCTAATTCATCAACTTCAACACTGAAGACGAGCTCTCCTACAAGTCTGGGAAGAAACTGATGTCTCTCGTCAATTCTCTCGTAGGTTGCGGTCAACCCCATACGGTAAGGAGCTGTATACATTTCAGCTATTTGCATATAGCTTGGTGAAGCAAGATGATGAACCTCGTCGAAAACGATGAACCTGAACTTGTTACCCAGAAATGCTGCTCGCAGATAGGCCGAATCATAGGTTGACACCGTTATCATTCGCACATTATTTTCTCCCCCACCAACGGCTCCTGACTCCACCCCGAGGCATTCTCTAATTCGACGCCTCCACTGGTCTATAAGATCAAGAGTCGGAACCACAATCAAGGTCTGCGTTCTCAATATTTCAACAGCTTTCAAGGCTATGTAGGTCTTACCTGCAGCAGTGGGTAAAACCAGTACTCCCCGTTTTTTGTTCTGCCACCACTTGCTTAGGGCTGACTCCTGGTAAGAGCGCAAATGAATAGTACTTTCCAAAGTTTCAAGAGGTGGCAACTGCTGAACCATATCTTCAAAGGGAAATTGGCTCTCTTCAAAGTACGCTCGAACATCGCGATAAAAGAGCGCTTTGATCCTGTAACAGCCTACTCGCGGATCCCATCTCCCATATGGAGTGCCTACATCCCCTTTCAAAAGAAGAGTACCCTTGTCAAACCACAGACGAACCATAAAGAAAAATAGGCAATCACTTCTTAATGCTTTTCTTCCCAGCCAACTTTTCAAAACTCAATTATAGAACTAGAATGGCAGCTTCATTTCTATGGACCAAGAGAAACGTCGCTTCCTGCTTTTCCTCTAAACCTCTGATTCTTGTTTGCCAATAATTTTTGAATCAAGAGGCTAAGAGGGCGTATTTACTGCTAAAACAACCCAATTTATTGTGGGAAAACAGGCAGAGTTAACGTGCAATCATACTATTCTGCCATTATAACTGATTCAAGCCTCAATAGACGGTATATGAGTCTCGCTGAGCGTAAGAATCAAAATACCCTTCAATAGTAAACGCATAATGAACCATAGTCTCCATTTCTTCTAATGCTTATATATTTTCACGCGGAATCAGACTTTAAGTGAATAATGTTATGTCTTTCCAATCTGAGATTGTTTTGAAACCAATTGGTGTTGTTAGAACAACAGCCATCGGAGATGAAGTTAAAGACAAGACTCGAACCTCACAAGTTGTCATGTGCAAAGAGCTAACTAATGCTCTAGATGGTATCAACGGATTTTCACATTTGTTTGTGTTATTTTGGCTGCACAAAACTTTAGCCAAACAGCGGGAACTGTTGAAAGTTCATCCTCGCCGCAGAAAAGACTTGCCTTTGCTTGGCATATTTGCTACGCGAACCATGACTCGTCCAAATCCTATAGGGTTAACATTGGTTGAGCTGGTCAATGTTGAAGACAACGTTTTAACGGTTCGCGGTCTAGACGCGTTCGATGGAACACCTGTTCTCGACATAAAACCTTTTGACTCTTGGGATAACGCTGAAACTGCCAAAGTGCCCGAATGGTGGACCAAAATGAAAAACGAAAGAGCACGAACTGGTTAGAATT
>SMYP01000062.1 GCA_007050895.1 Candidatus Bathyarchaeota archaeon
GTTAGGGAGGCAGTGGCGAAGGCTAAGCAGGCTGGGATAAAAACTGTGATTATAACTGGCGATTATGGTCCCACCGCTCAAGTTATTGCCCGCGAAGTATGCATTGTTGACGCTGAATGCTGTAATATTGTTCGCGGGGTGGATTTAGACAGGATAGATGACGTTGATATTGCTAATGCGGTTAGTAACGGCAACGTAATTTTCGCTCGGGTTTCTCCTGAGCAGAAGCTTCGGATCGTCAAGGTTTTGAAGAAAAGCAGTGAGGTGGTGGCTGTAACGGGGGACGGCGCAAATGATGCGCCTTCGTTGAAGGAAGCAGACATTGGCGTGGCGATGGGTATTTCTGGAACTGACGTTGCACGTGAGGCCGCTGACATTGTTTTGTTGGATGACAGTTTTGAATCAATTGTTAAGGCGGTGGAATCAGGTAGGACGATTTACGAAAACATAAAGAAGTTTATCGTATACGTTTTCTCGCATAATTGGGCTGAACTTATTCCTTACATGCTTTACGCTTTGCTGGGAATCCCTTTGCCTTTGCTTGTAGTTCAGGTCCTAGCTATCGACCTAGCCATAGACGTAATCCCGTCGTTGGCACTCAGTCGCGAACCACCTGAAGCGGGGATTATGCATGAGCCACCCAGAAGCCTTAAAGAGCGTTTATTCACCGCCAAAGTTTTTCTACGTTCCTTTTATATAGGGGTGATAATCGCGGTTGGTGCTATGTATGGCTGCCTAAGTGCCTGGATGGCTGGCGGCTGGCAGCTTGGTATGACTTTGCCTACTGACAGTCAAATTTATTTGAAAGGTGTTACAATGACTTTCGCTGGAATAGTCGTCGCCCAAGTAGGCAACGTTCTTGCTTGTAGAACAAACAAAGTGTCCATTTTCAAATCTAAAATATCAACCAACAGGTGGATCCTTTTAGGCATACTAGCTCAACTTTCTATCTTGACTTTCTTGATTTATGTTCCGTACGTGCAACCTTTTTTCGGGACAACAGCACTCGGAATAGAAGACTGGCTGTTTCTGGCTTCACTTGCGCTTGTAGTCGTGCTTGCTGAAGAAATCCGGAAATTCTTTGCCAGACGATTGTATAATAGCTAAAACTATCGGGCGAAAAGCTGATTTGATACAAATTAGGGGTGAAATCTGAAAAACCCGTAAATAATTTCTCCAACTTGAAATAAAATGGAGTTAACATAATCATGGAGGAGTCTTATACAATGAAGCAAATACACGTCTACAAAGTAGACTTAACTGAAATAGAAGGACCCGGAGACTTTGCCTGCCCAAAGTGCGGAGCCAAGATATCTCCAGACGACCAGACCGAGACAATTTACTCTGTTCTGGATTCAAAAACAAAAAACAGCTGTTTGGAAGAAGTTGTAATTTGTTGCCACAAATGTTACAGTCATATCCATATGACTGGCTTTTCTTTGCTGAATAAAATAGAGAGGATTTGAGAAGAACTTGAAAGAAATAGAAAGAGGAACAAATTGTGCTATTTTTCTTATATCTAAGATAGCCAAATGAGGCGCAAAATCATTCGTTAAATAGTAACCCTCTGCCACTAATTATTTTGTGAGGTTATTGCTGGCTTAGTCTTTTTCGTGTCCCAGTTTCTTTAGGAGCATATTTGAGGCAAGTATAATTATTACAAGGGCCGTCATTACGGCAGCTAGTGGGTAATCTCCTACTCCTGCTGTTAAACCTATGGCTGCGGTTGCCCAGAGACTGGCGGCTGTTGTTATTCCTTTGACTTTGTCTTGTTCTGCCCAGATTGCTCCTGCCCCTATGAAACCAATTCCAGCGACTATGCCTGCCGCTATCCTTGCGGGGTCTGCAGTGAATCTGTTTGATACAATTGTGAACAAGGCTGCGCCAAGCGAAACAAGCATGTGCGTGCGCAGTCCTGCGGGTTTGTGGGTTATTTCGCGCTCGATGCCAACGATGGCCCCTAACGCTACAGCTAGAACTAAGCTAAGAAATGTTTCAAGAGTCAACGCGGTCTGCATAACAGAAAATTACGTATAAGCACATATAAAAACGCATTTGCAGAAACATTATCGCAGTTTTATTGAGGCGGTGGAACAGAAAATGATTTACCTTTGCATTGATATCACATCTACGATGCCACATGATTGTCAAGAGTATCTTGGAATTAATTGGTAACACTCCGATGGTGAAAGTAAGCAGACTTAACAAAAACCCGAATGTCGAGTTGTATGTGAAACTCGAGAAGTTTAACGTCGGCGGTTCAGTTAAAGATCGCATAGCTAAATATATGATTGAGGAAGCTGAGAAGGTGGGGCAGCTCACCAAAGACAAAACTGTTATAGAAGCCACCAGCGGAAACACAGGCATAGGTTTAGCCATGGTTTGCCGAGTAAAAGGCTACGATCTGTTCCTTGTTATGCCCGAAAACATGACCATGGAAAGACGGCAAATCCTCAACGCCATCGGTGCGAAAATAATCTTGAGCGAAGCTGGCAAAGGTATGGATGGTGCAGAGGACCTTGCACGCAACATAGTAAACCAAAGCCCTGAAAAGTACTTCATGCCTAACCAGTTCGCAAACAAAGCCAACGTGCTCGCTCACTATGAAACCACAGCCGAAGAAATCCTGAGAGACACAAACGGAAGAATAACCCACTTTGTTGCAGGCATCGGCACAACCGGCACACTCATGGGCGTCTCTAAACGGCTAAAGGAACACAACCCCGACATCCAAATAATTGCCGTTGAACCAGAAAACGGCACAGTCATACAAGGGTTGAAAAACCTTGAAACCCAGTACGTGCCGGCCATCTGGAAAAAAGCACAAGTGGACGAAATCCACAAAGTACACCCCAAAAAAGCAGAAGAAGCCGCTAGACTACTATCTTTACAAGAAGGCATCTTCGTCGGACCCAGCTCAGGAGCTATATTCCACACAGCCCTGAAGAAAGCCTCTAAAATAGACAAAGGCGTCATGGTTGCAATAGCTCCAGACGGCGGCGAAAAATACCTGTCCACTACCCTTTGCGACCCTAACCTCTGCTTAAAATGCGCACGAAAATATGGCATAAGATGTTCCTACATCGACGGAAGCCCTATATCAAAACCGCCCAGCAAAGTAACAAAATCTTGAACCAATTTTTCACAATTCTATAGAATGATCACTTCTTTGTTGTTCATGAGATCAAGAACTTAAGAAAAACTGTCATAACGCCATGTTGTGACCATGTTTTAAACGTCTACACATAGTACGATTATATTACAGAACTTATAGGAGAATGAAAGATGGCTGTTATTAATAGTAAAACTAAGACTTCGATTATCGCTTTGATTATGATTTTCGCTATGGCTGCTTCGCTTATTGTTTTGCCAGCTGTTAATGCGCATGATCCTCCATTATCATGGCCAACATACGCTTTCATCAGTGTTGCACCTAATCCTATTGGCGTAGGACAAACGGCAAACGTCAACTTCTGGCTCGCTTTGCCGCCACCTACAGCGAGTGCTCAATATGGTGACAGATGGACTAATATGTACGTTGAAGTTACAGACCCGGATAACCACACTGAAGAGCTGGGGCCTTTTACATCAGATGCTACTGGAGGAACATACACTACCTATACGCCTGACACAATTGGCGTTTACTCCTTCCAGATGATCTTTAAAGGGGAAACATTGGAGGGTAACAATTTGGGAGCACCTGCGTCCGCTTATCCAGAAATAGGAGACTACTACGAACCTAGTGAAAGCAACATAATGGAGCTTGTAGTACAAGAAGAAGCAATACCAGAACCTAAAGTAAATCCGCTTCCAACACAATACTGGACACGCCCCATATATGGTGAAAACAACGCATGGTACTCAATTAGCGGAGCTTGGCTTGGTCTCGCTGCGTCCACTTTTGCTACGACGGGAATGTACAATGCTACAGGTAACTTTAATCCGTACACTACTGCGCCTAACAGTGCTCACATTCTTTGGACGAAGCCTGAGGCTTTCGGCGGTATAATTGGAGGAGAATTTGGAAGTGAGCTAACAGCTAACTACTATTCGACATCGCAGTATGAACCCAAATTCGCGCCAATAATTATGCAAGGTATTCTCTACTACACAATGTATCCAGGAAGCTCAACTTATCCACAAGGCTGGGCTGCAGTCGACTTGCACACTGGAGAAACGCTTTGGACATCAGAACGTAAGGATGAAGTATTGAAGTGCGGTCAGATTCTCAATATGATCACACCTAACCAATACGGAGCACTTGCATACCTATGGGCCATCCCAACGTCAGCTAGTGGGTTCCAAGCTGCAGGACAATATATGTCAATGTATGACGCAATGACGGGCGCTTGGATATTAAATATCACAAA
>SMYP01000104.1 GCA_007050895.1 Candidatus Bathyarchaeota archaeon
AAGTTTCTTATATTCTTTGTATGTGATCGTGTTGTCTGGGTATATTTGCTTAAAGCGCTTGTAGGGTAGTCTTAGGTCAAACTCCAGTTGCCCACTGAATTCACCAGGTACATATCCCATGCGGCCACTACGATAGCGTCGAGGCGATCTATGTTTGCTCTTTTTAAAAGAGATTAGTGCCACAACTATCATGCCTAACCCTAAAAGAATAAGCGGAACGAAAGAATAAAAGATTGAAGCCACAGGTGTTCGCCCTTCTTATGTTTTTGCTGAGGCTTCACTTGGTTTATTTCCTGTCTTCACGGGAACTACTGTGGCTCCATCAAGTCCAATCACATTTAGGATGTCAGCAGAAGCTGGGACAACAATTTTGGTTTGTTGTGAAAACGTATCGCGAATCACATCGAGCTTCTTGTTCAGTTGAGCGTTTTCCTTGAAGAACTCGTTAGCTGATTCGGAAACTGCTTTTATAGCCTTGGCTTGTGCCTCTGCTACTACTTCGACAGCTTTAGCTTGTCCTTCGGCCTGCAAAATGGTCGATGCTTTTTCTCCTTGAGCTTTCAGAATAGCCGCTTGTTTTTCCTGTTCCGCTGCTTCTTTTCGCCCAGTTGCCAGCAATCTGAGCTGCCTTCTTTCTTGTTCAGCTGTTTTTTGCTTGTGCATCGCTGTTTGTATATCTTGAGGAGGATCTATGCGTTGTAGTTCAATGCGGTTTACTTTTGTTCCCCATTTATCGGTAGCTTGGTCCAGTACGCTTCGAAGTTCCACGTTTATTTTTTCTCTGGAAGTCAAGCAGACATCGAGTGACATTTCGCCAACTATGTTTCTCAGAGTTGTCTGTGCAAGTTTGACGATAGCCAGTTCAAAGTCTTCAATTTCGTAAAGCGCCAATTTTGCGTCAACTACTTGATAGTAGATGACAGCGTCTATAGTGACCACAACGTTGTCTTCAGTTATAATTTCCTGTGGTGGGACATCTATGACTTGTTCACGCATGTTCACGCGCAATATTCTTTCAACGAAGGGAGTAATCATCCTTAATCCAGGATCGACCATTTTCTCATAGGCGTTGAATTTTTCAACTATTCCTTTCTCGTATTGGTTAACTTTCTTCACCGACATCGTTAGTAACATTATGATTATTGCTGCTATCAGGAAGCCTATTATTAATTCGATTTCATACATTCTGTTTGTTTACTCCTTCAACTATTAGGCTAACCCCTTCTATTCGAATCACTCTTACTTTCGCTCCTTCTTTTATAACCTTGTCATCATCAGGACGAGCGAGCCACAATTCGCCTCTAAGCTTGATTATCCCGCCGTCTATAGGGTCAATATCGGTTTTTGCGATTGTTTCCTTGTCGACCAGAGCATCAACATTTGTTCTAGTTGGATTAACATTAAATCTATCCAAGAAGCCACCACCACGGATTTCATCAATTTTAAAAGCAGCATCTTTCAGATGGTTCATTCTTCTTATGAACTCTCCGAAATCTTCACTGTTAAGCTCCACTTTTAGCATGTAGCCTTTTGCTTGTCGATGGAGACTATACGAAACTCTGTACTTCTCAGCGAACTTCGAAAGCAATTGCACAATTTTCAGTTCATCAGCTTCAAGTGTAAAAGTGACCTTCATTTATAGCCCAATATTTGTATGTATAAATCACTATATATATTTATCTAAGCTTATTGAGACTAATCGATTGTTATTAGACGACATTATAGTAAATAACCATCGAGTTACGACCAGAAAGCCTAACAGCAATAGCGTCAATTTTCAATCATTCAAAACTTGTTTCAAGTCAAAAAGGAGCACATAACTCAAAAGGAGACTACAATTAGACAACCAAGTCTGCCAAATCCACGCTGTGCTCGTAAATCAACCTCAAAAAGGATGATGCAGCTAAGATTTGCGGCATAATTTCCACAGGTTGCTCTTTCGCAACTTTCTCAATATCCGCGAACAGTTCGTCGACATTCTTACTCATATTACGAACGTTTTCAGCCGAAGCTATGTCCTTGCTGATAAAAGCTTTTACGGCTTGTTCATGAGCATCATAACAAACCGCCTCCAAACCCGCCAGTAGCTTCCTCAACTCCTCAGAAGGCTTAAGACCGTTAAGGTCCATTGTTTCGGCTGCAATTTTCACAGACGCGTCACCTATGGCTTCAATTAAGCTCGCTGCCAAACGGTAGTCGAGGCACTCAATAGGAGTTACACCGAGCTTCTCACTTAAACGAGGATTCTGAATTATCGTGCGCAAAATTCGAACCAACAGGAAATAAAGCCTATTACTCTCATCATCCCGCGCAATAACGCTTTTCGCACGCTGTAAATCTCCATCAATAAAAGAGTTCAGGACATCGCGGTTCATTCCTGCAACTATAGCATAGTTACGTCGCAAAATTTTCTCCGGTGGAAAACCAGAAGGTTCCAATAGACACTGCAATACTATCTGCGAATAATTTTCCTCAACAATTTCCAAACCAATCAAAGAGCCCACAGTTGCCTTAACAACGTTTCTAACGTCAAAATCAATGCGTTCTTTAGCCTCGATACGAATTATGTCAAACCCAAGCAGATAACGTCCAATAATCTCCCGGCTCAAATACGGTCCAGTTGCTAAAGTCGCCACGCTAGGCAACTGCTCAGCATCATACTTCGGATCAACAAAAAGCTTCCCGTCCCCAGTTTCATCAAGAGCAATTAAATCACCTTTCTTCAAACCATGCTCTTCAGCCCAAGATCTCGGCAAGCAAACAAAAAACGTGCCAGTAGGGGTACGCTGTACCTTACGTAATTCACCCATTATAAGTTACTCTCCCTCAATATTGTCTAAACTTTGAAATAACATATCTAAAGAATAACCCCATTATATAAACGTGAGAGCTTATGTTAGAATTTAAAGATAAATGTGTAATTGATATAGACTTAGCTATATCCAGCAAAAAATCAACCGGATGGGTAGCCTTGAAAAATAAAATAAGGGAAACCCGGCTACTCAGTTTTCGCATAATTAAATCATAGTAAAGGTGTTACAGAATTATCTTAATCTCGCAACTAATAACTCTCAAATCTGCCAAGCGAGGGTCAATCTTTTGGATAAAAATACAAAGAAATGATAAAAAAGGATATAGAGTGCTTCCCCCGAAGTTTCGCTCAGTGAAGAAACTCACTTCAATAGTAATAAGACTGGGACAATCTAATAGGGGAGAAAACGTATAAAGCATTGGAAGTGCATCCAACCTCAGCGCGTAAAGATAGCAAATGTCATCAATAGAATGGAAGACAGCTTAAGATTTCCTGAAGCACTTGGATTAAAAGTAGATAAAGAAACATTCTCTTTAAAGGAGCATCAAATCAAAGCGGCATAGTTATTCTAACAGCCGTTTTCCACTTGCAAGGTCAAACTGAGCTCATAAGTGAAGACAAAGAAGAATATGCCATCATTCCAAAGAAAAGAAACCGGAAACCCTGATATGATTGAAAAAGAAAAACTTCAAAGAGCCGTTGAAGCGGCAATCGCAGCGGGATACCAGCTAAACAGCGAAGCCTTTGATTTCCTAAGTACAATAACAGTCACATACGACCCAACCGTGATAATGACCCAAGCGCTGAAAAGAATAGAAGAGCTGGAAGAAAAACCATTTTTCATCGACAAAATCTTTCTGGAAACACTACTTAAACCAGTAGAAACCTCAGAAAACATAGAAGCTAAAGAAAAGGAGGAACTACAACCTTACGATGAGAAGTGGGCACCTTCAGAGAAGCAAATAGCCGAAGGAAAAAGCATGTTCCACCCATACGCCAAGGATGTGGAACCGATGATTAACGTAATGGAAGACCCTACAGGCAAGCTAACCTCCAACGGAACCATGGAAGAATACCTTCAATACTTCCAAGACCGGTTTAAAAGAATTGAAAGTTTACTCAGACAAAGAATCGATGTTAGAGCTGCAACCCCGATATCGGAAGCGGTGAAATCACCAGCCAAGACAAAACTTAAAATTATTTGCATGATAGCTGAAAAAAGAGAATCAAAACGAAATATGTTTTTAACAGTTGAAGATTTAGAGGCAACCGCGACCATACTAGTAACTCGTAGCGCACGCGAAGAATTATATAAAAAGGCCCAAATGCTAGTGCCTGACCAAATCGTATGCATCGCCGTTGTAAAAACAAGAAGTAACCTCCTCTTGGCTGAAGATATAATTCTCCCAGAAATCGGTCAGAAGCCTCAGCACCGAGCAAAAGAACCAGTTTACGCCGTGCTCACCTCAGACATACATATGGGCAGTACAAAATTCAACGAAGAAGCCTTTAACCGCTTCATTTTATGGCTTAACGGAAAATACGGAAATAGAA
>SMYP01000150.1 GCA_007050895.1 Candidatus Bathyarchaeota archaeon
AAGAGGGAAATCGAGCAGTTGAGAGCTCCTAGCTATCCGACTGTGTCTGAACCCATACCTACAGAGGCAACCTCATCTATAGCAATGTCTAGAGAACCTCGAGAAAAGCGTTCACCTCAAGTTAGAAAAAGAAGAACTTATACTTCTTTGGATCAAGATGTGGAAACGATTGAAGGAATAGGACCAGCCTATGGTAGCAAACTCAGGAGTTCAGGCGTTAGGGTTGTAGATGACTTGTTGAGAGTAGGCTCGACAAGAAATAAGCGGCGAATTTTAGCAAGTGAAGTTGATGTAGCTCCCTCAACTATACTTAAATGGGTTATCCGAGCAGATTTCTTCCGAATAAAGGGAATAGGAGCACAATACTCTTCCCTTTTAGAGGCAGCTGGGGTAACAACGGTGACAGATCTTTCGAGACGAAACCCGAAAAACTTGCAAGCGAGTCTCAAAGCAATTAACAAGAAAAAAAATCTTGTTAGACGAATACCTCCATACAAAACGATAAAACGCTGGATAGAATGTGCAGACAAATTGTCACACATTCTCGAATACTAATTGACAATTTTTAGAAGCTATCCATTAGACTATGTCATTTCTTTTAATGCTCTCTACAAGTGTGCTGTTTCGAATGAGTAGTTCAAATATGAATTTTGGTTTCATAAGCATCATATATCCACATGGCAACTCGAAACAGGTCAAAAATGAGCAAAATAAGGAAAATAAGCGCGGTATTAGGAATAAAAGGTCTTCTTGCTGTTGCGTCGCTAACATCAATTGCTATTGCTCTAGTAGTCTATAGCACTGCAGTAACAATAACTCCGGCAAATCAATTCACAATGGGCCCTGCTACGTATTCATGGAATGTTTACATCAACGACCAAAATGCAGTTAGGTACCTACCTGGTGATACAGCACCACCCTCAACTGGCTCTACATATGCATTCTCACTTAATGATTTGGGCACAGATTGTGCAGTACAAATCCAATTAACTTCCGCTATGAGTAGCGGTCTTTTTTCAAACTTTGACATAACCGTAATGTATTACGATACAACATTGGGATGGACGACGGCACAATTGTATGATTCTGCAATAGGCGGATCAACACTAACCTCAATCAATGGACTAAACACAACCCCCGGATTCATTCGGCAAGCAGCAGGTGCAGGTGCTACGTCCTACTTAATTCGGGTAACATATTCATACGATATAGTTGGTGCAACAACTCCAGTAACAGCGACATTCCAGTATACGCCACTGCCATTATAGCATTGCTTTCCTTTTTTCTTTTTGATGAGAGAGAAAGGCAACGGGAGCTAACCGTATGAAGGCTAAGCTAATTCAGAGTTACTTAAGGTTTAGACGACTTCCTACTTATCTAAAGGTACGGCTCTTTTTTGGAACCGTTTCCTTAATTATTGGTCTTTTGGCAACCAACTTGGCAATATTTGAATGGGGCAATCCAGAAAGCTTTTTCTTCCTTGGGGAAGAGGGCTCATACTACCTTTTAGGGGGATATGCTCGTTATGTTTGTGCGTACGGGGGACTGGGGGCATCAATTTTTGGAGCAATGCTGATGAACGACTTCATAGTTCTGCGAAAACTAATAAACGAATTCTTTTCTTTGCGAGCTTCAATCGCCATTAAACGCAATACTAAACGTAGCGCGACTGAATGGTTGATAAGAGCTAGAACTGAGTGGCGTTTATGTGTAGATTTCGATAAATTCTGTTCGATGGAACCTGGAATAAGCCAAGATGGTTTCTTCATTCAAACAGGAGAGAAGATAGAAGTTGCTGATGATAAGTAACATAGGAAACCGAGGCAATCTATTATTCATCTCGTTTCTGATTTTTGTAATGCTGGTTTCCAGTGTAAATTCTCTAGTTACTTACACGACGACATTAGTTATAGCCCCACAACAAACAATATCAATTTTGAAACCTGATTCTGCAAGTTTGCTCATGGCGATTACAGCGGAAAAAGATGCTGACAGTGATGTATCCTCGTGGGATATTCTAAATCTGCTAATCGATGACGATACAACAACGGGAATGGAAATCATCTACAACTACGCTGGAAACAACAAGGACATTTGTCATGCATATACACTCAATTCTGAATCTAGCGATTACTCTAAAGTTGAAATCAGAGTTTATTTTTCAACCTTAGAAGTAATACCGTATGATTGGCGGGTTTATGTATATCAATTCGATAGAAACAATATCGATAAAGACTATTATGTTGATGGTAGCTCATCCGGAACAGGATGGACCTCTATTGATATTACGGCGATTATTCATCAACTTGATGGTCAAGGATTCATGAAAGTGCGTTTGATAAGCAGTATGAGCAACCGTAATAGAGGAAAAATCGCAACTGTTTCCGAAATGGAATGGATTCTTACAAGCTAATGTACATGGCTACATCCGAAGCATATACAAAAGTAATTTATGACAAGTAGACACGTCGAAGCATTCAAACTATATATTGAACCATCTTTTTCTGAGGAACCGGTTTGTTGCCTCTAACATGTTTCATGAGCCAGCTTGAAAGCTTCGCGCATTTGTTTGGATCGCAGGCAAAGCTCTTTTTTTCGGGTTTCCATAACAAACAAGTAGCGCAAGGTATCTCCGCATCGCTTGACATAGTTCATCGTCACTATTTCAAACTCGAAAACTAATTTATGACTTGTGAATTATCACTAATACTTAACTATACTAATAGGAGATACACTAAAAACAAAGACACTCAGATCCCTAAAAATGAAAACATGCAGCATCTGTTGAATCTTTTTAGCTTTGTCAAACGATTTTATGTAATTTATAAGATAAAACGCATATTTCACGATTAACTATATTTGGTGTAGGAAGCTCTGCAGTTTCTGATGCCAAATAGTTTGTCAAATATTAAAATACATCTGAGAGCTGCCGGAATCTAACTGAATGAGAATTGTAATTTTTCCACGTCAAGTGAAGTCTTTATCAGCCCGAATGTGCATAAAACGTTGGAAGGCAAAAACATGCAGTCTCAAACTGATTGGATGCAAATTCTTGTTCGTTGCAAAGAAAACGTGAAGAAAAGCATTCAAATACCCATTAAAAACCTCAGTAAGCCTCAACCTGATTTGGGCATAGGTGCTGGTGGCGACCCGATAAAACCAGTTGATTTGGCTGCTGAGAAAGCCATTATTGAAGTTCTGCATCAAAATCACATAACGTTCACTCTGGTAAGCGAAGAGTCTGGCATAAGAGAGTTTGGAGATAATCCGAACCAATGTTATGTGACTGTTGACCCGATAGATGGTACAAACAATCTAGTTCGAGGGGTTCCTTTTTACGCTACATCTATTGCCATTTCCGCTAAACCCAGCCTTTCCACAGTTAGTGCTGCTCTAGTCGCAGATATGTTCCATGATGTTACATACACAGCACTCAGCAGCAAAGGTGCTTATCGAAATGGTGAGAAAATAAAATCCTCCCCGCGTAAATCTTTAGAAAATGCATTGGTAGGTTTAGACTTGAACAGTTCCACGATCAAAGAAATCGCTCCTCAAATACTGGACCTGATGGGCCAAACTGAGCATATCCGCCATTTTGGAGCCAATGCTCTAGAACTTTGTTACGTGGCTGATGGTACAATAGACGCATTCATTGATATCCGTGGAAAACTGCGAACAACCGACTTAGCAGCAGCTTACCTAATTGTTAAAGAAGCAGGTGGAACACTGACCACTTCTACAGGCGAAGATTTAGACGCAAAACTTGATCCCAAACAGAAGATAAAATTTATAGCCTCCGGAAACGCGAAAATCCACAAGAAAATTCTCAACTTGGTAAAAACGTAATGTTGAAACTTTTGTTGCCACAACCTGCAGTTCTAATAAAAGATGGAAAATCAAAAGCTCTTGTAATAGCTGACCCGCACTTGGGCTGGGAAATGGCTCTTCGAGACAAAGGTATTCACGTCCCAAGTCAATCAACAAAGCTTTTGAAAAAGCTGATAGCAGTGCTGTGCAAGTACAAGCCTGACCAATTGCTAATTCTGGGAGACGTGAAATATTCAGTTGTGGCGGCAAAATCAGGCGAATGGCACGACATACCTGAATTTTTCAACGAACTTGAGAATTACGTGAAGACTATAGCCATTATACGCGGTAACCATGACGCAAACCTTGAACCCTTGTTGCCATCAAATATATCGCTTCTTCCAGCAACAGGTACCATAATCGGAGATGTGGGCCTTTTCCATGGTCATAGGTGGCCTTCCCCAACACTTCTGAAATGCAAAACAATAATCATGGGTCACCTCCATCCGGTCGTAGTTTTCCGAGACCCAGCCGGTTTCAG
>SMYP01000135.1 GCA_007050895.1 Candidatus Bathyarchaeota archaeon
GCGGTAGACACCTAAGAACATTTCACCGTATTTCTGCTTCGCATCAGCGCCCCACTCGAAGATTGTGTAGTTATTATCGTAGTGGTATTCTCTGCTGTCTGTGAGAAAAGCAATTAGGTATAACCCTGAATTCACAACATAATCACAAGCTTCATCTAATGCAGCCTGATTGAAGGAGATTTCAATGGAGCCTATAACGAAAACGTTCGTGTAATATTTCACTTTGTCCACCAAGCCCTTCAAGTCATTTACCAAATCTTTCACGTCGCCTGCGTCACTGTTGTAGGCAAATTCAACGCCAACGAAAAACTCTGGGGTTGAATCAACGCTGTTCAGCCACCTGCTAGTTATAATGATCGCTATAGAAATAATTGCGATAAGTGTGATGCTAGCCGCGACCGTTCTCAAACCCAATTCAATTCAACTGCCGCCAATAACCGTGTAAAGACTGATTTTGTTATTAAATACCCCAATTAAATAAGGATTTTTGACTGAAAATTCCTTGCGTTTGAAGCTTTCCTTATTCTATTGACAATACTTCCTCTTTGGCGATCATTACACCCTGCATCTCTTCAGAAGAATATCTCTCTTTTTTTTGCTTTAAATATGCGCAGTAACAGTTTAAAGCTCTCTCAAGTCAACATTTTCAACTTCTTTTCTTTGCAACAATAAGCTGACGCGGGTTTCAAATTGAAGCGCTTTGAAACGTATAGATTTTTCAATTATTTTTTCAATCAAGCTTTTCCTATGAAGTTACGCTGAGATTCGATATTGATCGTGTTGAGAGCGCGTTGCATATGTAAGGCTTAGGCACTAGTCTTAAATAGCTGTATATGAAAAACTAAGATACTAAACTTAAGGAGAAAGAATGAATGAATTTTCTAAAAGACAAGAGGCTTGCTACGGCTTTTTCGTTGATTCTGATGTTTGCTATGGCTACTTCGTTTGTTGCTACGCCTGCAGTCATGGCTCAAGATGACTATCCTGAAGTTCCCTCCTACCCGTACATTAATGCTATACCCAACCCCGTGGGCGTCGGTCAAACAGTCACGCTTCACGTGGGAAGCCTATGGCCTTGTGGTACTAGTTCTCTTGACGGCTGGGAAGGTCTTCAAGTGATTATCGAAAAGGATGGCGAAACGGTTGAAACAATTGATAACATCAAAACTGACTCGACTGGTGGAACAGGAGTACCTAAAACGTTTGATGAGACTGGCACATACATATTGACGACTTTCTTCCCGGAACAGATAGCTCCGGTAGTTGGCGGGTTCTTCCAAGCTAATCCTCCTTCCAACGCAACCATGTTGGAAGCTTACAGCGACCATTTGGAGTTAGTAGTGCAAGATGAGCCTGTCGAATTTTATCCGAGTCATCCGCTTCCGACGGAGTACTGGCGTCGCCCTATAGATGGTCAGATTAGATCATGGGCTCCAATCGCAGGAAACTGGTTTGGAGACCAAGTGTCAATGGATGCTTCTCCTCCAGCACAAACTCTCTACAAAGACTACAACGCTGACGCTCCAGAGGCCGCACACGTTTTGTGGGCTATGCCACTGACTATGGGTGGCATGGCTGGCGGATCAGTGGGCGACCATGGCTTTGACCAAGGAGACGCGTACGAACCCAAATGGACTGGTGCAGTAATCATCGGCGGGATAGTTTTCTTCAACCGATTCGAAACAACCGGCTCGGAAACAGGGCTTTACCGGCCAGTTGTCGCTGTGGACTTGCATACTGGCGAAAAACTGTGGGAACAACAACTTATAGACCTTCAAGGTGACAACCAAAACCTAGATTTTGGTCAAGTGTACTATTTTGACGGATTCAACCAGCACGCGGTATTTGATTTCTTGTGGACTACTAGAGGCAGAACGTGGAATGCTTATGATCCTTTCACCGGACGCTGGGTGTACACCATGGAAGGCGTGCCTAGCGGTACGAGGATGTACGGACCAAACGGTGAAATCTTAGTATACTCGGTTAGTACATTCAGTGGCACTATGAGTCTGTGGAACTCTGCGAGAGTCGTTTCACCGCCGGTTGGAGGTGTGGTTGCTGAGGGCAGCTGGAATCCTCAAGGACGCGTGTACGACGCTGAAGACACTGCTGAAGGCATTGTGTGGACCGTTGAGATACCTACTGGTTTGCCGGGAAGTGTCGATAAGGTTCGCGAAGGAATAATACTTGGAACAGACTGTGACAAGTACACCCGTACAGACGACGGTGAAGTTCATTATTGGGCTATAGGTACTGCCGATAATAATAGAGGTACTCTGCTGTACAATAGGACTTTCAATGTGCCTTACATCGGACATTATGACGTTCAAGACGCAGACGCAGAAACTGATGTTTTCGTTATTTCTGGTGCAGAGAGCAGACAACACTGGGGCTTCCGCCTCAGCACAGGCGAAAAAATCTGGGGTCCAACTGAACCGCAACCCTATCAGGATAACTGGGGCTACTCGTCAAGCAACAGCTGGGACAACCTCGTTGACGGCTACTATATCTCAGGGAACTATGGAGGAATAGTGTACTGTAGAAACGCTACAACTGGCGCAACCATCTGGACATACACAATAGACGACCCATACGTTGAGAACCTGCAAAGCAATGAATGGCGTTTCAGACCCGCATTCATTACCGACGGAAAAGTATACCTTGAAAACACTGAACACAATCCATATGACCCACAGCATCGCGGATGTCCGTTCCTATGTCTTGACCTCGAAACTGGAGAGCTTATCTTCCAGATACCCTATCGTGGAAGCGAATGGAGCTCTACTCCAATCATCGGCGACAGCATAATCGCAATGTACAACGAATACGACCAGCGTATCTACGCAATAGGCAAGGGTCCAAGTGCTACTTCAGTTTCAATAATGACTAATGTTGTAACAGAGGGCGACAACGTTCTGGTACAAGGAATGGTCACTGATATATCTCCAGGCACGGAAGAGTATGCTCTGAGAGCGCGATTCCCGCATGGAGTTCCCGCTGTGGCCGACGATAACATGAGCGACTGGATGCTATACGTATACAATCAGTTCGCGCGTCCTGCGGACGTCATGGGCGTTGACGTTGTCGTTGAAGTCCTTGACCCGAATGGAAACTACTATGAAGTTGGAACAACTACAAGTGATGCAACTGGTAACTTTATGGTCGATTTCACACCGCCAGTTCCAGGACTATACACTGTTATAGCTTCCTTTGCAGGCTCTAAATCCTATTACGGCTCGTTTGCAGAAACCTTCCTGAAAGTGATGGAAGCACCAGAACCAACTGCGGCACCAACACCGACACCTGCGCCAATGACTGACTCATACGTGCTCGGATTAGGCACTGCATCCCTTGTCGCAATTATTGCAATCGGGTTAGTGCTTATCCTGATGCTCAGAAAACGGTAAGCAAGTAGCAGAAACCATACAACAACTCCTCTTCTTTTTTTGAGAGAATTTTTGCTAAGGAAAATGTTGAACAGGATCCCTATATATTCAACGTTAAAATTTTGCTTTTTTTGTCGCAGTTTCCAAATTTGATAACATAAAACGAATTGTGAAGTAAACCTAAATCGTTTGAGGTTAAAGTGAAACGTTGGGAATTGATTCTAACTTATTATCTACCGTTCTTTTCCCATTTTTCTATAACGAGTTTGTCGCTACCAGGTTTAAAGCTCACTCGTACATACATTGATTTATCACACTTAAATGGAAACATACTGTCTTCCACTAGTCTTACGGGCAGATAGAGCATATATTTTGAGTCTTTTATCTTGAACATAGTTCCTCTTCCCTCATTGCCCATAGAAACTCCCATCACCCATAATCTTTTTTATTTTCTATTATGAGATATTAAATTTTGTCCCACCACTGCATACGGTGAATAATATAAAACGGTGGCAAACTGCAAGTGAAAATTAGTCCCATTGAAGGATTGCTATGCAGTCCGCAAAGGGAAATTCTGGTCAAAACATATTAAGAACGTTTGTGAACAACATAGAGGGGATAGCATGAAGGTAGCTCCACTTGTACTGCTAGCGATTTCCATTAGCATGATTTTCGCTCTAAACACCAATTTCGGGTCTGCCCTCGACCCAGATGACTTTTCCGTATCACCGTCTTGGTCGACACCAATGTACTACCAAGGAGACACAGCGTCTCTTAAGCTGATTATGTCAAGCAATACAACTGAAGAGCTCACCGTTTATTACATAGGTGTCCACTTCGATTGGATGGATGAAGACAGTTTTAGCGGTCGTGATTTAACTAGTGACCCTGCAGTTGTTGAAAGCGGTGAAGTCTACGTTTT